>JAJBTJ010000297.1 GCA_020860905.1 Parabacteroides sp.
CCATTAAGTGTCAATACAAGTCAGTTCGATTCCCATTTATTTCTCTGGTGGCACCACTAATAATTAGAGAGTTACATTTAAATGTAATTCTCTATTTGTTTATATGTCGCCCGGTTATTTTCCAGGCTTCCTTTTTTATTATAAGCATCTCTATAAAAATAGTCTTTTTATGAATTTCAGTAATGCTTAGCTTGCTTAAGCCGGCATATTACCCGCTTGTTGCAGATAGATTGCTTTTGTTGTAACTACAGTTGGATAATGAAAAGAAGATAAAAAGAAATTTCGTCGCCGCCGGCGGCGATTACTTTGCCGCCGTCAGCGGCAAGTTTGCCAGCGACGCCGTTTTTATTGCCGCCGTCGGCGGCAAACGAATTCATGAGCAAAAACAAGATTAAACGAGCCGTAAAACCGATTACCCGGACAGGAAGTGTTGAATCCCTTATCGACTTACTTCACTTACCTGTTTACGAATTTACGCGGATTTGTTCCGAACTGTATCTTAAAAGCCGTGCTGAAATACCCGGCATCACACAACCCGGTTATCACGGTCACTCGGGAACCGCGGAACGGTTCAATACAACCGTTCCGCGGCAGAGTATGCCGTTTCACTGCGAAGTTCGGAATAAATTTTCGTGCCGACTTGCCTTGTCTCCTGATTTTTATAAAATTACCTGCTATCGAAACTTTTTTGAGAGAGATAACAGCTCACTTATGTTACCCTGGAATATATGCGGTAGACATTCCCGAATCTGGTTAACCGGCCAGTCCCACCATTGCAATACCAGTAACCGGGCGATTACATCCGCATCGAACCGCTTCCGTATTTCTTTAGCCGGCGTACCGCCCACAATCGTGTACGGAGGCACATCTTTGGTTACAACGGCACGGGCGCCGATAATCGCTCCGTCACCGATATGAACGCCAGCCATAATCACCGCCTCGTAACCAATCCATACATCGTTTCCTATTACGATGTCGCCTTTGTTATCCCAGGCTGCGGTTACGTTCGCTTTATCCAGTCCCCATTCTTCATAAAACAATGGAAAGGTATAGGACGATAGCGATTTCAAGGTATGGTTGGCACAATTAAACAGGAATTTCGCGCCGCAGGCAATAGAACAAAACTTACCTATCACTAATTTTTCCCGGTGGACGGGATAATGGTACAGTACGTTATTCTTTTCGAATAGCAGCGGGTCGGAAATAAAATCGTTATAAATAGTATAATCGCCGATTTCTATTTGCGGGTCGTTTACTACGGCGTTCAGGTACACCGTTTGCCGGTCGCCCGTACGCGGATAAATTTTTTTGGTCATAGCTTTTTATATTTTAAATATAGAACAGATTGTACAGCCAGCATTGCCACAAACAGATACTCAGCGGTAAGGTACACCGCCAACGATGCGTTTGTACAGGCGCTCAGCCAGTACAGATAAAGCAGGTAAACCACCGTGGTGGTTACTTGGAAGAGAAAGGCCGCCTTTGTGTTTCCCGTTCCGCTTACAGCATTCAGGTATACGTAACCGGGCAAGGCGAAAGTATAATTTAACAACATCACTGCAAAGGGAGCGAAAGCCGCATGCACCAATAACGCATCATCCGTATAAAAGCCGATAATCCGCCGGTTGCATACCAACGCGAAGCCTATCAGCGGGAATCCCGCGGTATACCCTAATTTCAGGATTTTCCGGCAAATAGGGAAAAGCGCACCGCTTTCGCCCGCTCCGATTGCATTGCTTATCAGCGAGCCGGCGGTAACGGCAAACGAATTTACTATTACGAAGAACAACGTAGAAACGCTGCGGGTGATGTTCGAGATGGCCAGCGCCGTTTTTCCGATGTGCTCGATGGCTACGAAAAACAAGAACCAGGGTGCGACACTGATAAACGCGTGGAACATACTCCATACCGATAAATTCAGCACCTTTACCAGCTCCCGGGTGTGGTAAACCGGTTGCAATCCGTATTTTTTCCTGTCTGTTTTTATCCACATGCAAACGCCGAGCACGACAAAAGAACCCGCTTGCGCTAAGGTCGAAGCGATGGCCGCCCCCGAAATCCCTAACCCGAGCGTAAAAATCAGGAAATAATTAAACGGGATATTCACCGCCACCGCAGCCGCAGCCGCCCGCGACAGCATTCCGGTTTGCATTGTGCCGACAAAGAAAGCGCGGATAGCCAGGAACGGAAACGAAAATAACAATCCGAAGCTACGCCAGGAGAGATACCGGATAGTAGCCTGGTAAATTTCCGCCGATGTAATTAACCTTTTCAATATGAGGGGAGAAACCGTATGAACCGACAGGCAGAGCAAAACGGCCAGCGCCGATAAAAACCACAGGCCTTGGAAAAACGTTCGGCCTGTTTTGCGGTACTGTTGCTCCCCGTTGCTGCGGGCAATCATCACTTGCAACCCGATACTGAAACCGAATCCGAGCATATAAAGGGCCAGGTAATAAATACCGGCGATGGCCGAGGCGCCTAATTCTACTTCTCCTACGTGTCCTAAAAAAACAGCATCTGTAATATTGATAAGTTGCTCCATTAAAATGCTCATCATCACAGGAAGGTTGATGAGCCAGATTTGCTTGTATGTATAATTCATTACGCTACGCTAAGTTATCACACGAACATCCGGGCTGCGTACGGGCGGCCTGTTGTCCGGTAAATCATAAATAAAAGGTAATACATCTCTGTGGCAAATAACGATTATTTGCCGGTTAGCCGAATAGCAGGGCAGGAAAGGGGCTATTCGTCGAGCGTAGCTATATACAAAGCTTCATAAAAATGGATACGTGTTGCAGGTTGATTATAATACAAAGGTAAGGAAAAATAACTGTTTAAAAAAAGGTGCGACTGCAAATTGATTTCTTTTCTTTAAAAGTACACCTGCATACAGCTTCCTTTTTTTCAGTAGAATAAATCGCTTTTTTCTTCTTTCAGGAGATAGTAAATCCGTAATCGGGGTTATCCTATCCGTAATTCGTCTACCTGTGCTTTCCGTTTCCGGCCTTACCTTTGCAAAACAAAAATCAGGAAACAAACCGGATTATGATACAAAAAATGAAACTTCGTTCGAGCCGCTTGCTCGTTTTTATCCTTACAACCGGCGTGTTCGGGATTATCAATACCGAAATGGGCGTAGTAGGAATCTTGCCCATGATAGCCGAAACCTTTCGGGTAACCGTACCACAGGCCGGCCTTACCGTAAGTGTGTTTGCCTTGGTGGTGGCCTTGTCGGCACCCTTTATGCCATTGCTGTTCTCGGGAATAAACCGGAAAAAAGTGATGCTGCTGGCATTGGGGTTATTTACGCTGAGCAACGTGGTGTCCATGCTTACCACCGATTTTACGGTATTGCTGGCGTCGCGCATATTTCCGGCCTTCCTGCATCCGGTGTATGTGTCGATGGCCTTTACGGTAGCGGCCGAGTCGGCGGGCAAAGCCGATGCGCCGAAAGCCGTTGCCCGCGTATTCATAGGCGTATCGGCCGGCATGGTGCTGGGCGTGCCGGTAACCAGCTTTATCGCCAGCCAGGTTTCGTTCGCCATGGCCATGTTGTTTTTCACTGTTGTAAACGTATCGGTACTGGTTGCTACGATGCTGTTCGTGCCTTCGATGCCGGTAAACCACAAATTGTCGTACGGCACGCAACTCGGCGTGCTGAAAAAAGCAACGGTATGGTACTCCATCCTGGCCGTTACCTTGATTAACGGCGCCATGTTCGGATTTTTCAGCTTTCTGTCCGATTACCTGAAAGAGGTAACCGGCGTATCGTACAGCGTAATCAGTATCGTGCTGTTACTATACGGGTTGGCGAATATCGTCGGGAACGTATTAGCCGGAAAACTGTTGTCGCAACATGCCAAAAACAGCATCATCGCCATTCCCATCGCTTTGGCAGCAGCATATACCTGCTTGTTCTTTACCGGCGCATGGCTTTCCGGAGTGTCGGTTATTATCCTTATCTTGGGTGTGCTGGCAGGCATAGCCAGCAATAATATGCAGTATATGATTACGCATGCGGCTCCTGAGGCTTCCGATTTTGCCAACGGATTGTTCCTTACCTCGGCCAACCTGGGCACAACGGTAGGTACCGCCGTATGCGGCGCCTTCATTACAGCATGGAGTACGCGCTATTCCGTTCTCGGAGCGTTGGGTTTCCTGGCATTGAGTATGGCGTTTGTTTACTTGCGCGTTCGTAAAGAACCCCCGTACCAGGAAGAAGAAACGGGCTTGCCCGTGCCGGGACAACTCGAGGCGAGATAATCCGGATACAAGAAATTATATGTCTCAACCTAATAATAATGAATATGGCAAAGAAAGTTTTGATTTTATCGTCGAGCCCGCGCCGCAGCGGAAATTCCGACCTGTTGTGCGACGAGTTTATGCGGGGAGCCGTTGAATCCGGTAACGAAACGGAGAAGATTTTCCTGCGCGACAAAACAGTTTATTATTGTACGGGATGCAGCACGTGCAGCCTGTACAACAAACCGTGTCCGCAAAAAGACGATGCGGCCGGGATTATCGACAAGATGGTCGCAGCCGATGTAATCGTGATGGGTACCCCCGTTTATTTCTATACGATGAGCGCCCAGATGAAAACGCTAATCGACCGTTGCTGCGGGCTATACACAGAAATGAAAAACAAGGAGTTTTACTTTATCCTGGCGGCAGCCGAAGCCGACCCCAGGTTAATGGAGCGAACCGTCGATACCTTCCGGGGCTTTCTGGATTGCCTGGAAAACCCGGTTGTCGGCGGCGTGGTGTATGGAACCGGCGTATGGCATGCGGGCGAAATAAAAGGAAAACCGGCCATGCACGAAGCGTACGAGATGGGCAAGCGTGTTTAGCAATGGGCTTGCCCGGAAAAACGACATCCCCGGCACGTACCGGCCCGGAGGCGAAGATGCGCGAACTGCTTACCTTTCCGACGCTTGTTCTGCCGGGCGGTTGCGAGCCCCGGAGGAAAAGGATATATACCAGGTAACATAAATAAAAGTACCTGCCAAAATCCTTGTTCGCCGTAGTTACGCAAAATTATTACCGTGTATCGGCTATCTGCGTACATGGACGGCAATTGCCTGTTCGAACCAAATTAATTCCCGAAAACAAATAAAAGAACGATTATGCAATACGTAAAATTGAACAATGGCGTAGAGATGCCTGTATTGGGATACGGTGTTTACCAGATTCGTCCCGAAGAATGCGAGCGCTGCGTGCTCGATGCCATCCGTACCGGTTACCGGTCGGTCGATACGGCGCAGGCTTATTACAACGAAGAAGCCGTGGGAAATGCCGTGCGGGTATGCGGCGTACCTCGCGACGAGTTGTTTATCACCACGAAAGTGTGGATTTCGAATGCCGGCGAGAAAAAGGCGGCCTCGATAAACGAGTCGCTCCGGAAGTTGCAAACCGACTACATAGACCTGTTACTGATACATCAGCCGTTTAACGATTACTACGGTACGTACCGCGCCCTGGAAGAGGCGTACCGGGCAGGTAAAGCGCGGGCTATCGGCGTGTCGAACTTTTATCCCGACCGTTTTGTCGATTTGTCCGAATGCTGCGAAGTAAAGCCGGCGGTTAACCAGATGGAAACGCATGTTTTCTGCCAGCAGGAAAAAATGCGGGAGACCATGCAGCCGTACGGAACGCAGTTGATGTCGTGGGGACCCTTTGCCGAGGGACGCAACAACTTCTTCGGAAACGAAACCTTGCAAGTCATCGGGGCGAAGTACGGTAAATCGGTAGCCCAGGTAGCGCTGCGTTTCCTGATTCAACAAAATACGGTAGTAATCCCCAAGTCCACCCATCCGGAGCGGATGGAAGAGAATATCGCCGTTTTCGATTTCGAACTGACGGAGCCGGATATGGCAGCTATCGGAGCGTTGGATAAAGGCGAAAGTCTTTTCTTTTCGCATTACGACCCGGAAACAGTGAAGTATTTGCTCGGTTTCGGTAAGTAAGGAGACATTTTATCCGGAACATCCGGCGCTTTTTCTGCCTTTCGATGTAACCGGTGGAATGTACAGGATACCGGGCGCCGGTTCGATAATTATATGCAGGAAAGACGTCCGGAGCATTGAAAACCGGTGGCCTTTCCTGCGTTTCCCTTTTTACTCCTTTCACTTGAGGGGCGCTTTATTATGTAAGCATACATCCTTACTGTTTCTGTGTACTTCCGTAAACGTTATACGGCAGCAGGTTTTGCCGTATCGTCCGATAAAAATAACCGGCGTTTCATGCAATAAGAGCCGGGCCTGAAAGAGGCGTTTCATCAGGGAGAAGAAATAGCCTTAAAATAGATTCCGGAAGTTGAAAAAACTTATAGAGGGAAATTTCTCTCACCTAAATTCCCTTTTTTTGACCTTGCATGAGTACGAAGCGGCCCGGAAACAAGAAATTTAGTAGGTCCCGGCTTATACCGGTTATCAGTAAACTTGCTTTGTTCTTCTGCTTTAACGTGGTTTTTCCACCGCCGGCAGTGACGTGTGCCGGTTCGGAGCAACCGGAATTCCCTGGTAGCAGTAAAATAATTTCCTAATAAACCCGATTTGTTTTGCCACTTCGAAAACTTTTATTTTACTTTGCACCACAAAGTACTTTATATATGGATAAAAATACAGCATTAGCATCGGTAAACGATATAAAGGAGATGATGGAAAAATCGTCTAAGTTTACCTCTATCAGCGGATTCATCGCTATCCTGGCAGGCGTGTACGCGTTGGCGGGTGCATGGGTGGTGAAACAAGTCCCGGCCATACGCATGTCGTCGGAGCGGATGATTATCGTAGCCCTGGCCGTATTAATGGCTTCGGTGGTTACGGGCGGTATCCTTTCGTATGCCAGGTCGAAAAAAACGAGGCAAAAGTTCTTCAGCCGGCTTACTTTCCGGGCGCTTTGGAGTTTTTCCCTTCCGATGCTGGCCGGAGGCGTACTATGTGCATCCGCGTTATGGCATGGCTATGGGGGCGTTATCTCTTCTGTGATGCTTTTGTTTTACGGGTTGGCACTGGTAAGTTTTTCCCGTTTTACCTATTCCGGTATCGTATGGCTGGGGTATGCGTTCGTGGGGCTGGGCATGCTCGATTGTTTCTGTGACGGGCATGGTTTGCTGTTTTGGACCATCGGCTTCGGCGGGTTTCATATCCTGTACGGTATTTTGTTCTATTTGCATTACGAAAGAAAAGCGTAAATGATAACCGGATTTCAACATATCAATAAGGTGTTCGAAAGCAAGGCGCGGTTGGGTATCATGGCCGTGCTGATGGTGAACGACGAAGCCGATTTCAATGCCCTGAAAGAGCTGCTCTCGTTAACCGACGGTAACTTGGCCAGCCACACCCGGCC
>JAJBTJ010000140.1 GCA_020860905.1 Parabacteroides sp.
GCCTTCCAATTCAGAAAAAACCAATGTAAGTGAATTGTAAAAAGAGTATATAAAGTCGTTCTGTTCCGGTTCTATTTATAATATTCCTCGTTCATCCGGAATGTGAACGAGCGATGATAGTACAACGCGATTATTCCCACGATTACCGTGAGCACGCAATTCGCCAGGAAAGGGAACTGGTTGCTTTTGGTGTGGAACAACGAGCGGAAAGGCGTAACCGTAATTGCCAGGTAATTCACAGCCAGCACGAACGATAAGGCCTGCGTAGCCTTCTTTTCGGATACCACCGTTTCGGTAGCCTTATCGTAAATAACCGGCTGGAAAATGCCATACCCGAACCCCATCAGGAAAGCGGCGATACACATGCCCCACGGGTTACGGGTAAGCCCCATATAAAGCAACCCGGCGCCTATGGAAAGGAATGCCACGTAACTGGTACTTTGTTTAAACGTTTTGATAATAACCGGCAGGAAAAATCCGGGCAGGAATACGGCCAGGAAAAAAATAGCCGTTACGGTACCCAGCCAGGAATTATCTATATGATACCTTTGCACCAGGAACGGCAAATAATACGAGATGATGACGGTAGCGAAGCATACGAAAAAATACAACCCCATGATACCATACAACCGTTTCAGTAAAAAGCCGTCTTTTATCTTTTCCTTTCCGGTTTGCGGAAAGGCCGGATGCGTATTCACAGCCGGCGCAGGCGTTTTTACCGCTCCCGGGTGAATCACCTCTTTGTCGAGACTTTTCAGGAACGGCGACAAAGCTAACGGAACCAGCGGTAACAAGTAAACAAGAAAGGGAAGATGCCAGTTGCCACCGCCTAACCATCCTACCACGAAAGTGGCCAGCACCAATGAGACATTGGAAATACCGGATTTGATACCCAGTTGCTGCATCCGGTACTTACCTACGAACGTGTCGGCCAGCAGCCCGGCGGCTAAGGGAATAAGCAAACCGCATCCCATGCCTAACAGGCAACTGATTAAGATCAACGCCATCATACTCTTGGCAAAAAAATAAAGTATGCCGCTGATCGAATACACGAGTAAAGCAACTACCACGATCATTACTTTGTTTTTCGACAAAGACAATTTCCCCGACAATAACACAAACGGTATGATGAGGAGATTGGGAAGCACCGTGAGCAACTGGATTTCCAACTCTGAGGTATGCGGAAATATTTCGTCCAGGTCGCCGAGTATCGGGCTTACTGCAAGCCCCGGTAAATTAACGACCAGCGAAATAGACCAAATGGCTATGAGCGTTGACAAGGGAATGGTTCCCTTTCCTGTTTGTATGTTCATAATGAAATGTTTTACGCTTTTTCTTCGGCAATCGCTTTATTTACCTGCGCCTCGGTAGGCACATATCCGGCCGGCCAATGCGAAACCTGGCTCGGTTTGCGACCTTCGATTTCCCAGTCGAACGGTTCGAAGGTGGTATTCGGGTCTCTCCACGATTTTTTCCGGTTGGCATACACCACGAACGGCAAAGCGAAGAAAATAGCGACCCCTAATGCCAGAATGCCGACATATACGGCCGGGCTTCCCGTTTTGATTTGCGAGGGCGGTACGAAGCTCAGTACCAGAGCCAAAAAAGCACCCAGGATACCTAAAATGGTAACGAACCAGATACCGAACGCACCGCCGGGAATCTTGAATCCCCGCCTTTTGTTCGGCTGGGTATGGCGCAACCAGATACAGGCGGCATAAATAATGATAACCATAATCAGGTAAATGATGGTAGCCATCTGGCTCATAATCTGATAAGCCGATTGAACCGAAGGCAACAACACCAGCACGAAAGTAAGCAGTGTTACAAAAGCGGCCTGAATATACAAAATAGGCGTTTGGATACCCGCTTTATTCGTTTTCTGGAGCGAGCGCGGCAGGTAGCCGGCCTTTCCTACAGCCAGGACACCGGTAGAAGGACCGGCGATAATAACACTTACCTGTCCGATTACGCCGAAGGTAATCAACAAAGCCATGATATTTCCCATCCACGGCAAGCCCACGGAAGCCCACAAATCGCGGTAAGCCACCAACAAACTCTGTAACAGGTTGATTTTCTTTTCGGGTACCACCACGCCGATAGCAAGAGTAGCCAACACGAATATGACGATGATGATTAAAGCGGCGAGGAATACCGAACGCGGATATTCCTGAGCCGGCCGTTTCATCTGCTGGATATGCACAGCCTGCATTTCCATCCCTCCGTAGAACAAGAAGATACTGGCAGCCAGCACGATGGTATTGAACTGGGTAAAATCGGGCCAGAACGACTGGTGTAAAGGCAAATGTACCGGTTTGCCCATTACCACGTAAATGATACCTAACAGGATGATGATGGCCGCCGGGATAATCGTACCGAACAAACCGCCCAAGGTACTCAACTTATTGGCCGACTTCAGCCCGCGGAAGGTATTGAATGTACTGAACCAGTAAACGGCCAGCAATACGATGATGGTATACAGCTTGTTGCTGGCGAGCCGGGCGTCGAATGCCTCGGGCCAGAAAATATAAGCCAGCGAAACGCTCGAAAACATCAATACCGACGGAAACCAGATTACCACCGTTTGCCATTCCAGGTACATAGCCGCCCATCCCCAACGGGCGCCGAACGCCTCGGAAACCCAACGGAACAAACCGCCGCTTTTGGTGAAAGTAGAGGCCAACTCGGCACAGACTAACGAAAACGGAATAAGGAAAACCACGGCTGCGAAAATGTAATAAAAAATAGAAGTCAGTCCGAATTCGGCCTGCGACGAAAGACCGCGTAAGCTTACGATTGTAGTAACAATCATAATCGTCATGGTTATCATCGAGATACCCAGTATTTTTTTAGGAGGCCGATTTACCGTTACGGCAGGGCCTTTTACGGTAGTTCCTCCGGCCGACGCGGTAGTAGTACCGCTAACAACGGCGGCAGGCCGGGCCGGAGCGGCTTTCCCGGTCGTTGTAGTGGTTCTGCGGGTCGACGTCGTTCCGGACGAGGGCGTTCCCGAGGGAACTTGTTGTGAGTTTGTTGCCATATAATTTCGGTTTAAAATAATATCTCTGTATAGAAAGAAGAAAGCGCTTTCACAAAGGGCCTGTCCTCGTTTCCATCCCGGCAGGACGGAAAGAGGACGGCCGTTGTCCCGGTTATTCCGGGTAATATGTTAAAGCCGGCCTTACGACCGGTTTACCGGTTTCAAAGTACCGGATAAGCTTTCGCCACACGCATACCGTACCGGTAATGTACGTTCGGCTGGGCAGTAAAGCTCACATTGCTACGAGCCTCGAACAACATCACGATATCCGAGCCCCCGAACTGGAAGTACGAGATTTCTTCCCCTTTCCGTAACGTACGTCCTACTTCGGCCGTAAGCACCACCGACGACACCTGTGCCATACCCATGGGTAATACGGCCACCAAGCCGATAGGGCTGTCGATTACTACCAATCCGCGGGTTTGTATAAACTCGTAACCCGGTTTGTCGGGTGCGTCGAATGTCCGTTTGGCCACAATACGGTGTTTACCGTCCGGGTCGCCGGGAATCGGCTCGGCCACTACCTGCAAATACACAGTTCCCTGGATATTCCGCGACTCTACTATGGTACCGGATACCGGTGCATGTTCGCGGTGATAATCGAAGGTATTCAGGAACGAGTGAGTAAAGTATCCACCCTTGAACCGGTCGGCATAAGGGCTTCCTTCGAGCAGTTCCATTACCTGCCAGTGGAGACCTTTGATATTTACATGTGAATCGGCACGGATTTCCCACTGTCCGCCGAACGTAGCGTCGGCAGGCGAAACGATTACCGTGGGGTCGGTTATGGCCGCCACCGGACGTAACCCCGGCTTACAGAAGCGGGCGAACAAATCGTTATAAGTTTTCCATCCGCCCCGCGGACGCATGTACTCGTCCATATTGTAAAGCGGCGACTCGTAAAATGTTTTTTCCGATTCAGGCGTAAGCGATTCCGGCGTATCCATAAAAGCGCCGAAGCTTTGAACGAACTTCACCATCCAGGCCGACAGCGGCGTGAGCGGTCTCATTTTTTCGCTGGGAGCCACTTTGTTTTGCAGGCTCAACACCGGCTCCTGGTCGAGCAGGAAGTAAAATTTACATACATGCTCGTACACGGTTTTGCCGTAATAATCTTCTACCGGCACCCAATGCAACTGTTTATCCAGCCAGGCGAAATAATCATCGAGCGATTGGATATCTGACATCGCATCGATTTTGTATTGCTGGGCATTCTGTAACGCCTGTTCGAATTTATCCTTCCACCCGTTCTGGCTAATCATGTCGATAAGCTCCTGTACTACGGGTGCATACTTGTTATTATCCATTTTGTTTGTTTTTTAATCGTTATGAAAATAATCCGGTTACTTCATCGTTTGCAACACTTCGTCGCGGGCAGCTACTACGCAATCCATTACGTGCTTCATAATATCCGGCGTAACGAATACGTTCATCGGATAGCACTTCAGGGCATATACCACAGCCTCGGGGTCGGTACCGGCCGGATTGTAGTCGGCATTCCGGAATCCGGTGCTGTAAGCCATATGCGGCGTATATTTGCCATTGATTTGCTTACCCGACAGGTACCAGTCGAACAATTTTTCGCCGATAGCCTGGGTAAACTGATTGTATTTAATCAAATCGCCCCGGTAATTCTTGTCGGTAAGTTCCTTATTGAACTGCGAATCGGCATCCACTCCTTCCGGATAGATACGGAACAAGGTAATAAAACCGTCGTCGTCGGCATCAGCCATTACCATCTGCGGATGTTCGTCGATCAGCGTTTGCAAGTAATACCGTACTTCGAGGATACCGCCCAGGATGGCCTGGAACCCTTTTACCCCCAAGTATTTCATCGTAGCCCAACCGGCCAGCGAACCGGCGGCGCTCCGTGATACTTCCAATGTATAATACATCGGATTATACGGAGTAACTTCCTGCAAGTAAGCGTACGAGCCGCGACGCATGATGTTTTCGAACTCGGCGGCATCTTTGTAAACGAAACAACTGCTTACATAAGGCGACCAGCCGAATTTATGGAAGTCGACCCCGATAGCATCCGCATAATGGATTCCCTTGATGATTTCCATGTTCTTTTTTGCGATTTTCAATACTTCGGGAGTAAATTCCAACGGGTTGTTTTCAAAATCGTACTGGTCGAACATAATCCACGACCAGCCGGCTACGGCGTCGGCATACAGCAACGTTTGTCCGTATCCCTGCGGGTTGGGATACTTGTCCATCAACTGCCGCACTTCGGCAATCGGGTCGAATACACTGGCATCGGTCGTACCCATCGTACAGATGATAGAAGCTACCGGAATGCCTTCCGACTGAAATTCTTTCAGCTTTTCTTCCAATGCGGTGAGGCTCATCTGATTAGTCGTATCGTCGGTAGGAATCAGCACGATATTGTCCATACCCAGCCCGGTCCAGTCGGTTTCGTTTTCGCGGCAATAGTGCGATTGTGCCGAGCACAATACTTTGGCATCCGTCCGGACACCTTTGGTACGCGAGTCGGGCAGTACGCGGGTAAGGGCGTATTTCAGTCCGTACAGCCAGCAACCGCTACCGCCGTAAGTATAGATACACCCAGCTTTGGTGGGTTCCCATCCGAACAGGTTCGCAATCATACCGGCACTTTCCAACTCGGCCTTATGTACATTCCACGAATATTCGCCTTCGATGATATTCGGCATAAAAATCAGCGGGAAAATCGAAGCGATGATACTGGCCGTATTCGGCTGGGGCCATACGTTCGCCATCGTGAGCGGACTGGCAACGTTGGGCATACCCTGGAACAGATTAATCGTATCGTCCATCACCGATTCGAGAGCTTGCGGTTCCGCCTCGATACTGGCTGCTTTCACATTCGGATAATCGTAAGTCAATTGCGAACTGCTGCCCAAATAAGCAGGACCGCCTTTTTCCGGGCGGAGGTTATCTATCTTTTCAATGGCTTTCAGTATCGACTGGGCTAACGGGTCGTCCGATCCCCGGAAAGGAGAAGGGAATTCGGAGGTCATTAATTGTCTGTATTTTGCCCACTTGGGCGCATTTTCCGTTACCTGGCCGTTCGACCAGCTACTTTCCATCTTTTCTTTCTGTTCCATAATTAATTGCTTTTTTACCCGGATAGTTATCCGGTTATCCGGGTGGTTAAATATTTACATAACTTACCGGGTATACATTGTGCATACCGAAAGTTACCTTTATAACAAGTGTATTTTTGAAACTGTTTATCGTTTAGGACGGATTAGCTGCCTGTTAACCTTTCGGAACAGGTTGACAGTAAACGGATAAGAAATAGAATCGTTTATACAGGAGCGTATTCCCGCCTGTTGCGGAGAAAGGATGAGGATAGTTATTTTAACAGAATGAGGCGGCTGTTTCCCGTAGGCCGCCACTAAAAAAAGAACCGCGCCGTTCGTGTCTCCCCCAAGACACGGCGGGCGCGGCCTCTTCATCATAAAACTCAAAAAAAGTAAACATAGTCAAGGCCAGAACACCTTATTTCTTCTTTATCACGTTCCCGTTTTGGTCGAAATAGATGGTCTTATATTTTGTACGCCCGTTAACGCCAGTTTCCGACATAGCCACTTCGTATTTCGTGGAGTTGCCATTCTGGATGATTTGGGCTTTGTTTACTGTATAATCGGGATAATGAGCCGAAATATACTCCTTGATAAGGGCAGGAACATCTACCAGCAATACGTCCATTTCACCGTAAAGCAGTTCACCGCTCGGCGAAAGTACCAAATCGTATTCCAATCCTTCCACTTCGAATTCGGCTTCGTACGTAGCATCGCCCCTATCGAATTCCCAATCCACGGCCGCTGCCTTCGGATGGTTTGCTTTGACATAATTTTTTACAGCTGAAGGTACCTGCGACTCTTTGATGTCTTCTGCAAAGGAAACGGATGCCGTAAAGAAGGCTATAAGAGTCATTAAAACGAAAGTTCTCATACAAATCGCATTTAAGTATTTAATTAATCTGTTTATTGTCGCCGGTTCACATAATTCTCCTTATATGAACGCTTTTGTTCTATAAAACAGACACGGCGCCTAAAAAGTTTCACGTATCCGGCCGTTTTTATTTTCAAGGGATAAGAACATACCGCACCCCAAGCGTAACCTTTTTCTTTTATAAGAAAATTCCGGTAAACGGAGTGAAAAAAAGCGGCAAATGCCTATCTTTACGACCAAAGCACATGAACAAAAATTCTTTTTAAGAGAAAAAACAATCTTCGCTCGCCGCGAAGGCGTCTGCCGACGGCGCCTACCGGCGGTCATCCTTTTTTATCTTGACAGAAAAT
>JAJBTJ010000266.1 GCA_020860905.1 Parabacteroides sp.
CGGTTTCGAAAATCGTGCGCTCGCCTTCCTGTATCCACTGTCCCATCGAGTGCAGGTCGGTAGTGAAATCTACAGACGCGTTGAAAATGCCTTTGTGTTCTTTTCCTTCGCTTTCGCCGTAAAGTTGTTTCCACCATTCGCCGATATAATGGAGTTTCGGGTGGAAGTTGGCTAATATCTCGATTTTCTTGCCGTCGCGGTACAGGGCGTTCCGGGTAGCGGCGTATAATGCCGAGATGTTTTCGGCGAAAGGCGTGTCGGGGCCGGTCGTTTTTTCAATCGAAACCGCTCCGGCTACCAGGTCGCGGATGCTGATGCCTGCTACGGCAATCGGGAGCAAGCCTACCGGCGTGAGCACCGAGAAACGGCCGCCTACGTTATCGGGGATGATAAATGTTTTGTATCCTTCCTGGTCGGCCAGCTTGCGCAGCGCCCCTTTCGACGCGTCGGTTACGGCTACGATGCGGTGTTTGGCCTCATCTTTGCCTACGGCCTCTTCGAGTTGTTTTTTCAGCAGGCGGAAGGCGATAGCCGGTTCGGTGGTGGTACCCGACTTGGAGATATTGATAAGGCCGAATTGTTTTCCTTTCAGATACGTAGTCAGTTCGTACAAGTAATCTTCGCCGATGTTGTGTCCGGCATACAGGATAACGGGGTTCTTACGGTCGGATTGCAACCAGTCGAAACTGTTGTTCAGGGCTTCTATCACAGCTTTGGTACCTAAATAGCTTCCGCCGATGCCGATAACTACCACTACGTCGCACTTCGAGCGCAGCGAACGGGCGGTATTTTCGATGTCGCTCAACTCTTCTTCGCCAATCGACGACGGAAGATGCAACCATCCCAGGAAATCGTTTCCTTTCCCGGTACCGTTTTCCAGCACTTTGTTGGCTTCGTTAATCTGCGCTTCCAGGCTGTATACCTGCTCTTTGCTGACAGCTCCTAAGGCTTTGTCGATGTTTAAACTGATGTTCTTCATATCTGTTGATTTAATTATGACTGGTTCCGGTACTGAAAAGCACGGAAACCTGGTTTCTATTTTCTTTTCTCCGGCTTTACTTAAACGTTTCGCTCAACTGGCATATTACCGGAGAAGCCGGTTTCTTTTCGTATAAAATATCGTATACGGCGTCCAGGATAGGCATGTTTACCTGGTATTTCCCGTTGATTTCCTTGATGCATTTCGTGCCGTAGTATCCTTCGGCAATCATTTCCATTTCGAGCTGCGCCGTTTTAACCGAGTAGCCTTTCCCGATCATGGTACCGAACGTGCGGTTGCGGCTGAAGCGGGAATAAGCGGTAACCAGCAGGTCGCCTAAATACACCGAGTCGGTGATGTCGCGGTCTAATGCATGAATCGTGTCGACGAACCGTTTCATTTCCTCGATGGCGTTCGAGATAAATACCGCCTGGAAGTTATCGCCGTATTTCATACCGTGGCAGATACCTGCGGCGATGGCATATACGTTTTTCAGTACCGAAGCGTATTCGATACCCACCACATCTTTACAAACCGAGTTCATCAGGTATTGGTTGTGGAAAACAGGCGAAATCATTTTCGCCTGTTCGATGTCGGGGCAACCCAGCGTTAAGTACGACAGGCGCTCGAGCGCTACTTCCTCCGCATGGCACGGGCCGCCCAATACGGCGATATTCCCGGCCGGTACCTTATAATATTCGGCAAAGTAATCCGAAACCAGCATGTTTTCGTCGGGTACGATACCCTTGATGGCGGAAATGATGAATTTGTCGCTCAGGGAGGTGCGTACCTTTTTCAGGTGTTGTTTCAGGAACGGGGAAGGCGTAGCGAAGATAAGCGTGTCCGAGTTCTTGATAGCCTGGTTGATGTTGGAGAAAAAGGTGATTTTGTTCAGGTCGAATTTTACCGACGTCAGGTAACAAGGGTTGTGCCCCAAGCGCTCGAATTCGGCGATACGGTCGGGACGACGCATATACCAATTGATGCTGTCTTGAGTAGACAAAGCGATTTTGGCCAGCGCGGTAGCCCAGCTTCCCCCGCCGATGATTGCTATTTTTCCTGGTAGATTCATACCGATAGTTTTTTATAATGAAAACCGGCAACCTGGCCCGGCACTCGACGTTTCCGGGAAACAGGTTGCCTGCTCGTTATTATTTCGCGTTCGTAATCCACGCCTCCACTTCTTCGGCGGTAGGGTTCGGTAATTCCAATTTGTATTTTTTATTTAGTTCGCAAAGCTCCTGCCGCAGTTTGTTCGGGTTTACGTCTTGCAGGCTATCGGTCGTAAGGTAGCCGGCTTTTTGCAAGGCGGGCACCCAGGCTTTGTCGATACCGAGCGCTTCGTACTTATCGGCACCGTCTTTCTTCACGGTTTTTTCCGGGCGCATCTGCGGGAAGAATAACACTTCCTGGATGGTGGTTTGCCCGGTCATCAGCATCACTAACCGGTCCATCCCGATGCCCATTCCCGAGGTAGGAGGCATTCCGTATTCGAGAGCCCGGATAAAGTCCTGGTCGATAAACATCGCCTCGTCGTCGCCTTTTTCGCTTAACCGGAGTTGTTCCTGGAACCGTTCCGCCTGGTCGATAGGGTCGTTCAGTTCGGAATACGCGTTGCACAGCTCTTTTCCGTTCACCATCAGCTCGAACCGCTCCGTCAGCTCCGGATTGTTCCGGTGGCGCTTGGTAAGCGGCGACATTTCGATGGGATAGTCGGTAATGAAAGTGGGCTGGATGTATTTGCCTTCGCAGCATTCGCCGAATATCTCGTCGATGAGTTTCCCTTTTCCCATCGTATCGTCTATCTCGACGTGCAACTCCCGGCACACTTCGCGAAGCCGGGCCTCGTCCATGCCGGTAATGTCGATTCCCGTATGTTCCTTGATAGCGTCGATCATCGTAACCCGCTTGTACGGCGCCTTGAAGTCGATTACATGCTCGCCTACCTGTACCTGCGTGGTACCGTTAACGTCCAGGCAGATTTTCTCGAGCATCTTTTCCGTGAAACGCATCATCCAGTTGTAATCCTTGTACGAAACGTAGATTTCCATACAGGTAAACTCCGGGTTGTGCGTGCGGTCCATCCCTTCGTTCCGGAAGTTCTTCGAAAACTCGTATACTCCTTCGAAACCGCCTACAATCAACCTCTTGAGGTACAACTCGTCGGCGATGCGGAGGTAGAGGGGAATATCGAGCGCATTGTGGTGCGTAATGAACGGGCGTGCGGCCGCACCTCCCGGGATGGATTGCAGGATAGGGGTTTCTACCTCCATGTACCCTTGCGCGTTGAAATACTCGCGCATCGAGTTATACACTTTGGTACGCTTGATGAATATGTCCTTGATACCGTCGTTTACCACCAGGTCGACGTACCGTTGGCGGTACCGCTGTTCCGGGTCGGCAAAGCCGTCGTACACTACGCCGTCTTTCATCTTTACTACCGGCAGCGGGCGGAGCGATTTCGATAAAACGGTAAGCTCGCGGGCATGGATGGATATTTCGCCCATCTGGGTGCGGAATACATACCCTTTTACGCCTACGAAGTCGCCGATGTCGAGCAGCTTTTTAAAAACGGTATTATATAGTTCTTTATCTTCTCCCGGACAAATATCGTCGCGGGATATATATATTTGTATCCTGCCTTTCGAGTCCTGCAACTCCATAAACGAAGCTTTTCCCATGATACGCCGGCTCATGATACGGCCGGCTACGGCTACTTCGCGGGGTTCGTCGTCGTCATTGAATGCGGTTTTTATTTCGGCAGAAAATGCGTTGGTTGTATACTCGGCAGCGGGATAAGGGTCTATTCCCGTCCGGCGCATTTGCTCCAGGCTGTTACGCCTTACGATTTCCTGTTCGCTCAGTTCTAATAAGTTCATTCCGATGTGTTTTGCAAATATTCCGCAAAAGTACAAAACTTTGCTCTTATTGTCCTATTTTCAGGTGCCTAAAATTAATGTAGCCGGGTGTTTTGCCGTTATTTTTTGTGTCCGTAAACCTGTAGGCAGGTTTCGTAGAGGCCTGCCGGCAAGAAAAAACGGATGTCTTTCCCGTGTTCGAGAGCCCGGCGGATGAAGGTGGAGGATATTTCGATAAGGGGGGCGTCGACCGTGCGGATATTCGGGTAGCCCTCCGGAACGGCGGCAGAGTATCCTACCCGGGGATAAATCAGCAGGTTGTATTGCGCCATCAGGCGCCGGTACTCTTTCCACCGGAAAAGGGTTTCCCAGTTGTCGGCACCTAAAATAAAGTAAAAGCTCCGGCCGGGATAGTCCGCTTGTAAAGCGTCGAGCGTGTCGATGGTATAAGAGGGGCGGGGTAGCCGGAACTCGAAGTCGCTGGCTACGAATCGGGGATAGCCCGCTATCGCTTTTTCTACCAGTCGGAACCGGATGGAGTCGCCGGCCAGTTCGCCCCGTTGTTTCAACGGATTGTGGGGGGTGACCAGGAACCATATTTCGTCGAGCCCTTCGAACTCGCATAAATAATTGGCGAGCGCCAGGTGCCCGATGTGTACCGGGTTGAAAGAACCCGAAAAGATGCCGGTTTTGATGTTGTTTCCTTTCATACGTCGTTTACAGGGAAGTTGTTAGTTGCCGGGAAAAAGGATTTGCCGTAAATTGCCGTTCGCCCGGAAAAGGAACGGAACCGTAGGGCCGGATAAAATCGGGCCTGCGGTTTCCATGCTTCCGTATATGCGTTTTTTATTTTTCCAGGAAATCTTTTACCAGCTTCAACGTTTCCGCTTTCGCCTGTTCCAGGTCGTCGTTTACGATTACGGCGTCGAACTTACAGGCGAATCCCAACTCGAACTCCGCTTTGGCAATCCGGCTTTCGATTACTTCGGCCGTATCGGTTCCGCGTCCTTCCAGCCGGCGGCGCAATACCTCCACGCTGGGAGGCTGGATAAATACCGACAGGGCCTGGTCGGCGTAATACTTTTTAATATTGCAACCGCCTACAACGTCGACGTCGAACACTACGTGGTCGCCTTTTTCCAGTATCCGTTCCACTTCTTGTTTCAGGGTGCCGTAAAACTTATCGGTATATACTTCTTCGTACTCTAAAAAATCGCCGGCGGCTATTTTAGCTTTGAATGCTTCGGGGGTAAGGAAATAATATTCCACACCGTGCTTCTCCGTGCCGCGCGGCGCGCGGCTGGTGGCCGAGATAGAGAAATGCAGGTTCAGGTGCTGCGTGAGTAAATAATTGACGATGGTGGATTTGCCCGACCCCGAAGGGGCGGAAAAGATAATCAGTTTACCTTTCATATATATACTGTAAGGGAATTGTAAATATCCTGCCGCCCGGCTTGCCCGGAAATACGGGCCGGGCGGCAGGTTTTTATAATACGTTCAACACTTGTTCTTTGATTTGTTCGAGCTCGTCTTTCATCTGCACCACGATTTTCTGCATTTCCGCGTGGTTGCTTTTCGAGCCCAGCGTATTGATTTCGCGCCCCATTTCCTGGGCGATAAACCCTAATTTTTTTCCTTGCCCGTGGCCCGATTCCATGGTGGAAAGGAAATACTTCAGGTGGTTGTCGAGCCGGTTCTTTTCTTCGTTGATGTCTAATTTCTCGATATGGTAAATCATCTCCTGCTCGAACCGGTTCTTATCGTAGTCGAAGTTCTCTATTTTTTGCAGGGCGTCGGTGATGCGGGTTTTTATTTTGTCGATGCGCTCCGTTTCGTAATCGGCTACTTTTTCGAGCAGGGCGGCGATATTGGCGATTTTCTGCTCGAACAGTTTTTGAAGCATAGCTCCTTCCTGAATACGGAATTCCTGTAGTTGTTTCACGGCGCGCTTTACGGCCTGGTGAACCGCATTCCATTCTTCTTCGTCGGGCTCCTCCATATCGTTTTTAATCGCGTCGGGCATGCGGAGCAACGTCTGGAACCAGTCGGCCGGCACCGGAATCGAGAGCTTGTCTGCGATTTCCCTGATTTGCGCGTAATAGCTTTCCACTACGGGCAAATTGATGTGGGTGGGCGTATTGCCCCCGAGGTATTCCACGTATATGCTGAATTCTACTTTTCCCCGTTCGAGCGCCTGGAGCAGCTCGCTGCGCAACTCCATCTCCTTGTCTTTGTAAACGGCGGGGATGCGTGTCGACAAATCGAGTTGTTTGCTGTTGAGCGACTTGATTTCTACCGTTACCTTTTGCGAGGGCAATTCGGCGGTAACTTTACCGAATCCGGTCATTGACTGTATCATTTTTCCCAAAGATTTGCGCAAAGTTACTTTTTTATTTTCAACTATCGGGAAGTTGTATGCGATTTATTTTCTAAGTTTGCACCTTGAAAAACAGATAATCGTATGGCTTGTATACTCAATATCGAAACGGCTACGCCGGTATGCTCGGCGGCCTTGGCGTGTAACGGGAGCGTGGTGTTTGAAAAATCGTCGCTCGAAGGGCCTTCGCATGCGGCTTTATTAGGAACGTACGTGGAGGAAGCGCTCGCTTATGCCCGCCAGGAAGGGCTGAAGTTGGATGCGGTAGGGGTAAGCAGCGGTCCCGGCTCGTATACGGGTTTGCGTATCGGCGTGTCGTTGGCGAAAGGGCTTTGCTACGGCGCGGGTATTCCGTTGATTGCCGTTCCTACCTTGAAATTGCTGGCCGCAGAGGCAATCGCTGTGCATCCCGATGATTCCGCGCTGTATTGCGCCATGCTGGATGCGCACCGGATGGAGGTATATGCCGCTTTATACACGGCTTCGCTGGAAGAGGTGCGTCCGGCTGCCGCCGACATCGTTACGGCCGGCACATACGCTGCGTTTCTGGATGCAGGGAAAGTTTATTTTTTCGGTAACGGGGCGGCTAAGTGTAAGGAAACGATTGTTTCGCCGAACGCGGTTTTTATCGACGGTGTTTATCCGTTGGCTGCGGGCATGGCGCGTTTATCGGAAGAAGCGTATGGGGCGGGTGTGTTTGAGGATGTGGCGTATTTCGAGCCGTTTTACTTGAAAGAGTTCGTGGCTACCGTAGCTAAAAACAAGGTGCTTTCCGGCGATAAATAAAAATAGTTGTCTTTGGCAAATCTTTTGCTTTGACGCCAAAAGTACATGACAAAAACTTCTTTTTACTAAAAAACAGTGCAAACCGAGGACAGAAACAAAGTTCTACTCTGATTATGCCGAGGTGCAGTCTGTTTTTTCTTCTTAAGAGAAAAAACAATTTTCGCTCGCCGCGAGGGCATCTGCCGACGGCGCCTACCGGCGGTCTTCATTTTTTTGGCTTGACCCCAAAGTACATGACAAAAATTTCTTTTTTTGTTGAGAAACAAGATGGTAGCTCTTCTCCGGGGAGCCGGGAATGACCGTTACCACGGTGGGTTTTCATTTCTTTGTCTTGA
>JAJBTJ010000315.1:0-1624 GCA_020860905.1 Parabacteroides sp.
GGCTATGTTGTACATCTGGCAATCGGGCCCGTGCTTCGTAAAAGACGTCGTGGCGAAATATCCCGACCCGAAGCCTCCTTACACCACGGTGGCTTCCATCGTGAAAAACCTGGAGCGTAAAAAGTACGTAAAAGCCAAACGGTACGGCAACACGTACGAGTATACGCCGTTAATCCGGGAAAGCGAGTATAAACGTACGTTCCTGAGCGGAGTGGTGCGCGACTACTTTGAGAATTCATACAAGGAGATGGTTTCTTTTTTTGCGAAAGACCAGAAGATTTCGGCCGACGAGCTGAAAGAAATCATCCGGATGATCGAGAAAGGAGACGAATAACCGCCTAAATTTTTATAACCATGTTACCCGGAATCGCTTACTTCGTTAAAATCAATCTGGCGCTTATCCTGTTTTACGGGTTTTATCGCCTGTTCTTCTACAAGGATACGTTTTTCCACCTGCGCAGGGTGCTGCTGCTGGCGTTCTTCGGAATCGCCTTCGTGTATCCGTTGCTGGATGTGCACGAGTGGGTGCAGCGGCAGGAGCCGATAGCGGAGATGGTTACGTTGTATTCGGCTATGCTGCCCGAGGTAACGGTAACGCAGGCGGCTGCGCCGGATTGGCGAACGGTGGCGTGGGCTGTGCTGCGGTACGGTTACCTGGCCGGTTGTACGGCGCTGCTGGTGCGGTTCTTTTTCCAGTTGGGCAGTATTTGCGTGCTGGCATGGAAATCGCGCAAAACGGAAGTGTGCGGGTTGAGGGTATACGTACCGGCGAAGCCGTCGGGCCCTTTTTCGTTCTTCCGTTGGATTTTCGTACATCCGGAAGCGCACAACGAAAAGGAACTGGCCGAAATACTGATGCACGAACACACGCATGTGGCGCAATACCATTCCGTGGATGTGGTGCTTAGCGAGTGGGTGTCTATCGTTTGCTGGTTCAACCCGTTCGTATGGTTGCTGAAGCGCGAGGTTCGGCATAACCTGGAGTATCTGGCGGACAATGTGGTAATCCGCTCGGGATGCGACCGGAAAAGTTATCAATTTCATTTATTGGGATTAGCTCATCACCAGGGAATGACTGATCTGTATAATAGTTTCAATGTGTTACACTTAAAAAACAGAATCAGTATGATGAACAAAAAACGTTCTCGCGGAATCATCCGCGCCAAGTATCTTCTATTTTTCCCGTTGGCAGCCATGCTTATGTTGCTGAGCAATATCGAGGCCATGGCGCGTGTTACCGAATCGTTCGTGAAAGAGCGGATGGACGCCGGCCGTGCGCAAGGCGACATACAGGTAAAGGGGAAAGTGCTCGACTCGAACAGCCAGCCGGTTATCGGCGCGAATGTATTGATTAAGGGAACTACCAGCGGTACGATTAGCGATTTGGACGGGAATTTCGTGTTGACCGCGCCGTCCGACGGGGTGCTCTTGTTCTCGTTTACCGGGTATCAGCCGAAAGAGATTGAAATAAAAGACTTGGCCCGCACCGATGGGACGGTATGGTTGCAACCGAAGGTTTCCGAGGCCGGCGGACAGGTATTTACGGTGGTAGAGAAAATGCCGGTGTATCCGGGTGGGCAATCGGCTTTGCTACGGAAGTTGGCTTCCGAAATCCGGTATCCGC
>JAJBTJ010000315.1:1724-29204 GCA_020860905.1 Parabacteroides sp.
TGGCTTCCGAAATCCGGTATCCGCGTATTGCATACGAAAACGGGATACAGGGACGCGTGGTATGTTCCTTTGTAATCAATAAGGACGGTTCGGTAAGCGATGCGGCGGTAGTACGCGGCGTAGACCCTTCGCTCGACCAGGAAGCGTTGCGGGTGGCCGGAACGTTGAACGGATGGACGCCGGGCGAACAGCGCGGCCGGAAAGTCCGGGTAAAATATACGATACCTGTAATGTTCCAGTTGGATAAACCGGATGCCATAACAGCCAACGGCTTTACTTTGCGTCCGCCTGCGAAGAATATTTTGTGTATCGTGGACGGAAAGGAGATGTCATTCGACGAGTTTAATGCGAATTATGTGCCGGATAGAATCGAGAGCATGATGGTGAAGAAAGGCGATGCGGCCGTAAAGGAATATGGCGAGAAGGCGAAAGACGGGGTGATTGTCGTTGTGTTGAAGAAGGAATAAGGGGGCGTTCGCTAAAAAATGGCGTATTTCTGATTGAGTGTCCCGAACTCGTTTGGGGCGTTCGCTCGCTTACTGTTTGCTTATCCGTTTTTTCATCTGCTGAAATAGTATACAGCCAATGTTCTCTTGCTCTATGCTGCCGGCTCGGGCCGGTTCCCTGGGCATATGCAAGAGGCATTGGCTGCTCTTTTTAATTGCAGGCGTTGTTAAGCTTCGGCTTCTTCCGCCGTTTCCGCTTCCGCTTCCGTGGCGGGAGCGTCGGTTTTCTCCCCTTTCAGGTACGAAGGCAGGCTCATGCCGGCCATATTGAACAAGTCGTTCAGCGGGGGAACCGATTTCATCATGCCCGACAGGAAGTTGGCCGTCGAGGTATTTCCGTTGCCGCCCGTATTTCCGTCCCACACGGTAATTTTGTCTATCTTGATATTCTTCACCGCTTCCACCTGGGTCTTTACCAGTTCGGGCAGCTTGTCGGTAATCAGCATCATCACCGCCTTGTCGGGGTCGCCACCGGTCGCTTTGACAATCCGGTCGTATCCTTCCGCCTGCTTGGTCAGTATCTCATACATACCCTGCGCTTCGGCCGCCATTTTCGCATAAATCGCGTCCGCTTCACCTTTGGCCTGTTGGCGCAAGCGTTCGGCTTCGGCCTGGGCGTCGATAATCGCTTTTTCTTTTTCGATTTGCGCCGGAACGATGATGTTGGCCTGTTGCGTGGCTTTTTCCCGTTCCGCGCGGGCGGTTTCCGCTTCCTTTTCAGCCGTATAGGCTTCTTCCAAGGCTTTTGCCGATTGCACTTTCTCGGCTGCCGTAGCCCGGCGGGCCGCTTCGGCTTCCTTTTCGCGCCGGATGGCGTCGGAGTTGGCAATCGAAATTTTGGCGTTGTTCTCTCCCTCGATGGCCGATGCGTTGGCTTCGGAGGTGCAGATACGGGTATCGCGTACCGTTTCGGCAATCCGGATGTCTTTATCCCGGTCGGCTTCCGCCTTTCCGATTTCGCCGTACCGGTTCTGCTCGGCTACGCTTTTCTTGGCGTCGTTAATTGCCTTGGCAGCCGCCTCTTTTCCCAACGCTTCGATATAGCCCGATTCGTCGCGGAGGTCGGTTACGTTCACGTTAATCAGCTTCAGTCCGATTTTTCGCAATTCCGCTTCCACGTTGGTGCTGATGTTCGCCAGGAACTTATCGCGGTCGGAATTGATTTCCTCGATGTCCATGGTAGCGATCACGAGCCGGAGTTGCCCGAACAGAATGTCGGTAGCCAGGTTCTGGATATTTTCCTTGGTTTGTCCTAACAGGCGCTCGGCTGCGTTGGTCATGCTTTCCGGCTCCGTCGAAATGGCCACGGTAAAGCGGCACGGCACGTCTACCCGGATGTTCTGCTTGCTCAGCGCGTTCGTGAGGTTGCATTCGATGGAAAGCGGCGTCAGGTCGAGGAACGCATAATTTTGGAAGACGGGCCAGATAAAGGCCGCGCCTCCATGGATACACCGGGCCGAGCTGTTACCGCCTTCTTTGTTTTTACCCGTTCGCCCGTAAACCACTAAGATTTTATCGGACGGGCAGCGTTTGTAACGGGATAAGATAGGAATCAGCGTAACGAATAGTACCGCTACGATACCCACGATCAGGAATAAACTTTCTTGAATCATTTCCATATAAATTAATAGGTTAGTATTGCTTTTCAATCAACAACAGGGTATCGGTAAGCACCTTTTTCATCCGGATAGGCGCGCCGTTGGCCAGTTTCTCGCCATCGGTCACGGCGTTATACTCGCGGATGGCCCCTTGTACCGCAATCTGTACTTTCCCTTCGCCGGTACGGCCTTCCGGAATGGTGAGGTACACGATTCCCGTGCAGCCGGTCGCATCGCGGATGGAAATGTTACCCGTCTGCTCCATGCCGCTCAGCCACTTGAACAGGTACATCACGGCGCTTACCAGAATCAGGCCGGTAAGCACGGCAACCGCCAGGAGCAACCACGTGTTTTGAATCGAATGGCTGAAGGCGATGGCGCTCCAACTGAATCCTAAAAAGAAATTGATGAAGTTCCGGAACGTGAAATACTGCGCCAACTGGAACCCGTCGGCCGGCG
The DNA here is from genome assembly GCA_020860905.1 of Parabacteroides sp. Taxonomy (GTDB): domain Bacteria; phylum Bacteroidota; class Bacteroidia; order Bacteroidales; family Tannerellaceae; genus Parabacteroides_B. The sequence goes on from JAJBTJ010000315.1 coordinate 4,288, forward strand.
TGTCGCCCCCGAAATCCAGGTCGGTGTTTACGTCGGAGTCCGCTCCGGCAAAAGTCAGTACGGTTTGTACGATAAATACCAGGCTGCTAAAGAGGGCGATTATCCACAAGGATTTCATAAACACGTCTAACGACATCCACCATTCTTGCATAGTTTTCTTGTTTTTTAGGGTTAGGCAGCCGAAGATAAACAATAAAATGAAATGAGGGAAGGTTTTGTTTCCCTATTTTCAAATGAGGCGGCATTAAGAAGCCGGTTGCCCGGAAGAACCCGGGGCGGCGCTTCCTTTTCCGTTTGTGCCGGCTGTTCCGGAAGCCGGCTGCGTACCTGCGGCCGTTTCTTCCGCTGGAGAGACGGGTTGTTGTGTACTTGGCGTAGCTTGTTTGCCGGCACCGGTAGAAGCAGGCTGTGTTTCCGGCGCGGCACCCTTTTGTGCCGGAGAAGGCGACGGTTGCGTATTTGCTTCGGACCGGTTTCCGGCGGAAGAAACGGCTCGCCGGTCAGCAGTGGGGGCGGGGTTTGACGGACCGGAAACATCCGGCGCCTCCGTTTCCGGGTCGTCCGTATTCCGGGCGGTAGCGTCGGCAACCGATGAAGGTTGTTTCAACGTATGCCAGGGAATACCGTACAATTGCTCCATTTTGTCGGGGATATTTCCGCTGCCTTCGATAATGGCGCTGTTGATAGCGTCGCGCGACGAGGCATTCTGGTAAGCATACAGGCCGAACTCGGGCAGAACCGAAACGAAATGTTCCATAATCTCCGACTGGATAGACTCGTAGCTCGGCCAGTTCTTGTTCGACGAAAAGCAATATACTTGCAACGGGATACCGTTGTCGTTCGGAGGCAACGTGCGCACCATCAACAGCAGGTTTTGATTGATAAACGGATGGTGTTGAAGGTACAGCGTCATGTAGGCACGGAACAATCCGAGGTTCGTTTCGATGGTTCCGTTTACCAGGCCGGCCGAGTTGTCGGTATTCGCTACCTTTCCTTCGGCCTGTTCCTGTTGCTTTTGCTCGATGTAGTTGCGCAGGATACCGAACTTCTTCATTTCTTCTAAGAACTCGGTGGCGGCCTGTATGTTCACCGTTTCGATGGTGTACGAGCGCATGATGCGTCGTCCGCCCGATTCCATCATACCCCGCCAGTTGGTAAACGAGCCCGAAATCAGGGAGTAAGGCGGAATGGTAACGATGGTGTTGTCGAAGTTTTGTACCTTCACGGTATTCAGGGTAATATCCATCACGATACCGTTCACCCCGTTCGAAGGCATTTCTATCCAGTCGCCGATATGAATCATGTCGTTCTCGGCCAGCAGTACGCCCGCTACGAACCCTAAGATGCTGTCGCGGAATATCAACATCAGCACGGCGGCGAAAGCTCCCAGGCCGGTAATCAGGTTGGTGGGCGACTTATTCACCAAAACCGAAATAATAATGATGGCCGCCATGAAGATGAAGAACACCTGCACGATTTGGATGACTCCCTTCATCGGTCGGTCGCGTAGCGCCTGGTTCTTGCAGATTACGGTTTCGCCGAAAGCCGACAACATCGTATTCACGGAGATAAGCAATACGACGATAAAGTAAATCCAGGTAACCTTTTGTGCAATCGCTAAAAAGCGCGGGTCGTTGTTAAACGCGAAAGGCAGCAGGGCGATAATCAGCAGTGGCGGGATGATGCGCGAGGCTTTCGCAATGATTTTCCGCTCTATCAACACGTCGAGTATCGGCAGGTCTTTGTATTTACGGATACGGGTGATAAAGTAAAGTACCATCCAGTGCACGGCTTTCCCCACCGCGAAAGCGATAATCAGAATCAGCACCAGGTAAATCAGTCCGTCCAGTTGTTCTACTACGTGCGGGTCGATGCCCAGCGAGGTAAGCAATTGCTTAATCCCACTGAGCAGGCCGTGGGCGAATTTGTCGGTATCGTCTTTCATATATTCCGGATATATACATACAACCGCCGGCACTGCAATTGGTTCATAAAGAATAAGAGGCCGGAATGAAGCGAGGAAAGAGGAGGCGGGGAAGGGGGTGGGAAATAGAAGAAAGTAACCGGGGAGAAGAAGCCTGGAATAAAATACAGGTAGACGGCCGGCAGCAGCTTCCTGCTGTTATCCCGGTCGTCTTCCCTTTACTTAAAGGCAATTGTAAAACAGAAAATGAACGCTATCTCACGTCATATCGTACGAATTTTATAAAGCAAAGCACGAACAGCACCGCAATCGTTAGTACCATCGCAGCCAGGTATCCTCCGATAAACTGCATCCGGCTGCCGAACGAAGCGATTTGTTCCTTGTATTGCGGCACGATGTCGGCCGATACTTTCTGCCGGGAAGTAGAGTAATCCTCTTCCGGGTTGTACCAGTGCGGACTTTTCGGGTCTTTTGCGTCGATGTCTTTGAACCATTGCAGGTATTGCGCCTGGAAACTGTGCAGGTTATTCCAGTTGGTGCGGAAGCGCAGATAGCCGCCTCCCATAAATGCCTCGTTCATATAATCGAACTGCGCGATAGGCGACAACAATGTAAACAACCGCGTGTTCTCGAACTGTCGGAACATCTGGTTATAATAATGGTCGTAATGCTTTTTATCGCACAGCATCAGGTTCATATACAGGTTTGCGCGCAGCTCGTGCCGTGGAAAGAACGGGTTGTTGTCCTGGCTCGACTGGCTTCCTGCCGGGGCATTTCGTACAATATCCCACCGTTCTTCTACGCATTTTTTGTTTACGTCGTCTATCGAGGGAATAGGAAAGAGTTTGTTCGCCCAGAATACGGCGGTATTCGGCACCACTACGGCGGAAAAAAGCCAGAAACACAGCGAAACGAGCAAGCTCACGTTCGAGTGGGGCGTCAAGGCCGAAGCCAACAGCCCGAACACGGCGAATACAGTAATCAGCAACACGCTGATTCCGATAAAACCGGCGATTTCAAGCAGGAACGTACCGTCCCATTGCACTTTGCCCGAAAAGAGCAGGATAAACAAACTCACGATAATACCCATTACCGCCATCAGCGTAACCACGGTTACGACACTGGCTAATTTGCTTAGCAGAAAGGTTTTCCGCGGTACGGGGTTCGAGAATACCAACGCCAGCGTATGCTCTTCTTTCTCTCCCAAAATGGCGTCGAAAGCAAATAACAGTGTTATGAAACTGAGGAACATCGACAGGATAAACGCCCAGCTCAGCGTATCGGTTTGCACGATTAGCGGATTGGTATTTCCTGAGCGCACGTTGAACCCGAATACATTGTATGCACTGTACGATATGCTATTCGGCAGCATGCTTTCCTTGCAGTCGGCGATTACGCCATTCAGGCGGGGAGCGGTAGCGAAGTTGAACCGGTGTACGGCCAGTTTGCTCACATTTAAGTCTGCGAGCTTGCCGACGGTTTCTTCCTGCACCTGTTGTACCCGGGCATAGTTCGATTGCACTTCGTTGTACGAGGTAACGAACGAAACCGTACCGATACAGAACACCAGCAAAACGATAATGAACGAAACCTGGAAACGCAGGCCGTACAGGTAATTCTGTATTTCGTGTATATATAAGGTAGTGAACATCTTTTTTACTGAATTAATTATCTTACATCGTATTTCATAAAAGAGGCGATCGTGGCGAGCAGCAAAACGATAACCAGCGCCAGTAATGCCACCGCTCTTCCGAGCGCCGCGTTCAGCGCCGACGAAAGCGGAAACCGAGGCGTTACGTACCGGGGCACGTCGGATACGTCGAACGGTTCGTACGCACTCCGTTGCCAGGCGCTGTTGTCAAAATTGAAAAGGTCTTGTTCCGCCATTTGGTCTTCCGTAAAGAATGCGTCGAACGGCTGCGCTGTAAAATAGTTGATGGATTCGAACCATTTCTTCTCTTTATAATAAGAAACGAACGTTTCCCGGTAATTCCGGATGGTTTCCATATACCGCAGGTACGAGTCGGCATCGGTGCGGCACAGCTTCCATGTGGTTTGCCGGAACAGTTCGGAAGGCGATAGCCACGATAAGTATTGCTGTACCTGTTGCTGGTGCCGCAGCTCGTCCTGGTATTTCTTCTGGAACGCCCACTTCTTATCTGCATAGTCGATGCGCCGCGGTTCCGACCAGGCTATGGTTTGTTGCATCACTTTCACCATTTTTTGCGCCCCTCCGTATATTTGCATGGCGCCGTCTTCGCGGATATTGAAATTGTAGAAGTTCATCTGCGGGTTTTCGAAGGTCTTGAGGATGGCTATCCGTTTATCGTAGAGTTCTTTTTGGTATTGCCCGTCTAATTCGGCCATCGAGTGTTCCACATGGTCGTACAACGTTGCTTTCACCAGGCTCTGGGCCAGGTACGAAGAAATTCCGGGTATCAGGAAAAGAAACCAAATCCAGCACAACAGGCTGATAATAATAGAAGTGGACGAACTGCGCGTGAGGCTCGAAATAAACATTCCTAACAAAATAAACACCAGCATATAGATAACTGACGTAAGGAACAGCAGTGCGATACCGCCCCAGTCGGCTCCCGAGAAAGCGATATTCGGGTTCAGTACCACGATAAGGCACCCCAACAGGTAGCAAAACAGCAGGATGGGAAGCAAGGTAAGCAGCAACCCCAACAGCTTGCCGAACAAAAACGTGATGCGGCTTACCTGTCCGGTAAACGTGAGCTTCATCGTGCCGTCTTCCCGCTCGCGGGTAATAGCGTCGTACGAGAATACCAGCGCCAGCAGCGAAATCAGGATGGCGATTACGGAGGCGAAGTCGATGGAGAAAAAGGCGTTCAGGAACGGGTTGTCGCGTGTGGCGGCTTTCCCGTCGAGGAACAAAGGAACTTCTCCGAACCGGATGGTTTTTTTCGTGCCGATATTGTCGTTAATGCCTTTGCTGAAGATGCTCAGCGCCGACGGCTCCTTTACAATGGTAGGCTTTAGGAGGGAATATTCCTTGATGTCGTTCCACCGGCTGTCGGCTTCCTCTTTTTCCACCTGGTAGATGCGTACCTGGTTCAGGTACCCGTCTACCCCGACGACCAGCGTAAAGGGAATCACCACCAGGCACAGAACGAACCCGATGATAAACCGTACCGAAAGCAGGTTCAGCAGGAAGTCTTTTTTGGCTATCAATCCAATCATACACTATTCGATTTTACAGGTTCATACTACTACATCAATATCGTTTCCTGCATGTAATCCAGGTAAATGCGTTCCAGGTCGTCTTGCAGGAACTCTTCGCGGGTACGCATCATCACCAGGCGTCCTTCTTTCATAATCCCTACCCGGTCGGCTACGGCTTTGGCGCGGAACAGGTCGTGTGTACACATCAGTATCGACTTCCCGTTGTTACGCAGGTGCACCAAGATTTGCATCAGCTCCGAGGCCGATTTCGGGTCGAGGCCCGAAGTCGGTTCGTCCATCACGATGTTATCGGCATCTTTGATAATGGCGATGGCCAGCCCTACTTTTTGGCGCATCCCCTTCGAGAAGGTTTTCAGTTTCCGCTCGAACGCGTCTTCCTGTAACCCCACGCGGCGCATTGCATTATAGTAGTCTTCTTTCGTGAGGTCGGTTTTTCCCCCTAACCGGGCGAAGAAGTCGAGGTTCTGCCGTGCCGTAAAATTGCCGTACAGCATCACATTTTCCGAAACGAAGGCGATGTGCTTCTTCGTTTCGATGGGATTCTCCATCACGTCGATGCCGTCCACGAGCGCTTTTCCCGAGGTAGGCTCGATAAAGTTCAGGAACAGATTGATGGTGGTGGTTTTTCCGGCTCCGTTCGCCCCTAAGAAAAAGAAGATTTCGCCGGGTTTGATTTCTAAGTTCAATGCGTCGAGGGCCAGGTGCCCGTCTTCGTATCGTTTGGTCAAGTCGATTGCCTGTAACATATTGCTTTGTTTAATAAGTTATTATTTCTGTTTATATTTTACCGCTTGCTCAGCTTCATGCCGAACCATACGATACCTCCTACAAAAGCCACTAACAGCAGGATGAGCAGGATGGTACCGATTACCGAAGTGGCGGCGTTCACCTGGATGCGCACTGTTTTGTCTTCCGTATCCACCTTGCGGTTATCGGCCATGGCTTCGGTTTTGATTTTCACTTCTTGGGCGCCTACGCCCCCGTCTTCCGGCGGTGTAATCACTACCTGTACGGTTGTTTCCTTTTCCGGAGCCAAACTTCGGATGATTTCGGGGGTCACGGTCGTTTCCCATCCCAACGGCTTTTCGGTGGAGATTTTAATATTGTCGAGCCGGCGGCTTCCTGCATTCCGTACGGTAACTTCCATCGTCACCTGTTCGTCGGTGGTTATTTCGTGGTACAGGTTGTTCGCCCGCACTTCGATTTTCCCTTTTCCGCGCGGGATGATTTCGAGGTTCTCGCGTCCGCTCAGCGTGGCTTTCAATTTATCTATCGAAGCTTGGGTCAAGTCGATACCTTCTAATTTCTTGAACTCTTCGTTGGTAAGCGCCAATACCTGGAACTGGAGAGGACGGTCTATTACCACCTGATCGTCGTCGCGATCGGGCAAATATACGTCGAGCGACAGCTTCTTTACGTTCACTCCCTGGGCGAACTTGATTTGCGATACCTTGCTGCCTCCGTCTATAAACTCGTAGCTGATTTGCCGGGGCAGGTTGATAACCACCAGCCGGTACACATCGTCGGAAGTGGAGAAGCGCTCCAGCGTAAGGTCGTACGAAGCTTTCGAGCTCAAGTCGGTTTCCTGGCTGAACTGCATCGACGTGATGTCGATTACGTTCACGCTGGCGTCTTTCTTCAGGTAGATGTTCTTCTCGTCCTTCTGGTTGTTGTAGTTCAGCGCTACCGTGAGGTTCTCCGCATCTTTCAGCAGCTCGAAATCGGCGAACGCCGTTTGTCCCAGCTCGATAAACGGCACCCGGTATTCGTAAGGCGAACCGATAATCGTTTTGTTTTCGTTATCTACGAGCGACACATAGATATTGTATATCTTCCCCGAACGCATTTCGGGGGTAAACACGTCGAAATGCTCTTTGAACTGGTTCAGGTACTCTTCGTTCCCCTCGAGCGCGCTTTTCAGGGTAATCTTTACCCGCCGGTCACCCCGTTCGTTCTGGTACTTTACCGCGCGTTCAACCGTGATATACGATTGCTGCGAAATCAACTTCAGGATGAGCTTTTGGTAATCCACTTCCTTGCTCAGCAATTCGTTTTTCGAGCGGTTGAAGTCGTTCAGCGAAATGGCTTTCTCCTGGTACAGTTTCGTGTCGTTCTCGAATTTCTGCCGGGCCACTTCGTAATCGGCGCGCGTTTTCTTGAGGTCGAGCAATAACGCCGCCTCCGTATCGCCTTGGGCGCTTAGCTGAAAGCCGATAAACCAGGCTAACACGATGCACCCTAACATACTGATTGTTCTTTTCATCTTATTTCGTCGTTTTGTTTTATATCCTGTGTTTTTACTCTGCCGGAGATACGGCCCGTTATTCCTTTTCCAATAAATAGCTCCGGTTATGCTCGAAATCGTACATGGTTTTCCGGTTCAGGTCGGCTACCGAAAGGCGGTAGGTAATGTACGATTCGATGTAGGAGAGCTGGATTTCCGACAACCGCTCCTGCTCGATAAAGAGCTCCTGGCTCGTAAGGTCGCCGTTTTCGAAGCGAAGCTGGCTGATGCGGTAACTCTTCTGCACGGCCTCCCGGTTGCGTTGGTTGATGCGGTACCGCTTTTCCGCCTCGTATACGTTCCGCACGATTTCGCGGATTTCCTTTTCGATGCTCTGTTTGGTGTTGTCCAGGTCGAGCTGCCGTTGCTTCATCCGCACCTGCCGGCTGCGCACCAGGTTTTTCGCCCGTCCCCAGTCGGCAATCGGATACGAAAGAGTAAACTCGATGCTGCGGTTCGAGGGGCGCTCCGACATGTTCCGGAACGAGGAACCTACCAGTTGCCGGATGGAGCCTCCGTCACGGGTACTCAGGCCGGTAAAGTCGTAATACGCCGAGATGCGTCCCTTGAACTCCCGTTCCCGTTTGGCGCGCTTGATTTCGATTTCCTGCAATTCGATGTCGAGGTTGTTTTCCTGTATTTCCATCCGGTTACGCAACGCTTCGTCGATGGCTACAGGCAGGTCGATGAGGAAGGTTTCGAATTCCATATCCGCCTCCAAGTCGATTTCCTCGTTCAACGGCAGGCCTATCAGCAGCTTGAACTCGTCTTTGGCCGCCTCGAGGTTCCCTTCGCTTTCCATCACCCGGGCTTCGTCTTGTGCCACGGCGATTTCGGCAATCAGGTTCTCGCCTTCCGGCAGGTTACCCGTTTCCTGTTTCAGCTTGGTGATGCGGTACGCCTCCTGCGAGTTCTTCAGCCGCTCCAAGTTGATTTTGTTTTCGTAAGCCAGCTCATATACCCGGTAAAAGCTCTGGGTTACATTGTAAATGATGTCCATTTGCACCCGGGTGAAATAGCAGCGGCTCTTTTCGTATTCGAGCGCCGCCACTTTCATGTTCTCTTTCAGCGTATTGGCCGTGAAAACCGGTTGCGAGAAGGTGAGCGCTACGCGCGAGTACACCTGGTTGCGCTCCAACTCCTCGTTATCCTGTTGCGAGAGGGTGGTATGGTAGTTTTCCCAGTACATCTTGGAGGTAAGCGCCAGGTTACCGCCTGTAGGCAACACGTAAGTAAAGCTCAGGTTGCCGCCGGCCCGCAACGAGCCTACCGAGTTGTACACCGGCAAGCCGTTCACCTGCGAAATCGCTTGTACCTCTTCGTTCCACGAGGGGGTGAACAGCCCGAAGTCGAGCATCGGCTTGAATTGGGCTTTGGTGTATAAGTACGAATAATGAGTGGCCTCCATGTCTTCCTTGTAGTATTGCGACGTGTAGCTGTCGCCCAGCGCGATGGCAATCGCTTCCTTATACGTTATTTTCCGTACAGCTTCCGTGCAGGGGGCGATACAGAACAGGAGCGTGCAAACAGGTAATAGAAATCGAACCATATTCCGGTAGTTATTTAGTTGTTACGGGAGGGGGCGGGTAAATCGTTACCCGTTTCCTTCCGGATTGTTTTCCTTTCTACCGGATACCATCCAAATAGTATGCCAAATTATTAATATGTTGAAATATAGTAGTTTGTGCGTGTGGTGCGCTTCCCGTTCGTTGGGTAAGCGAGCATGCGTTTACCCGATTCGGGTAAAAAGTTACCCACTTGCTTCCGGTTCGGAAATTATCCCGTATCTTTGGGTACTTAAACATTCCGCGTATGGCGCTTTTTAAAAAACATACCCCGGGTACCCGTCTTACGCCCGACGTCGGGCAACTCCTGTCGGAGTTCAACCACTCCCTGATGCTGATTGCCGACAAGCCGCTACTGATAACGAACCTGGTGGCCAAGATGAAGCAAATCGGCGGCGTGGCGAACGTATCCGTGTTTTTATTGGACGAAGGTACCGGCAAGTTGAAGTTGCAGCACGGCCAGCATGCACAGGAACCGGATGTGTTCTTTACCACGCGCGACCGCCTGATTCGTTGGCTGGAAGTGAACGAAAAGTACCTGGCGGTTTCGTCACATCCGGACATACTCGCTTTCTTCCCGGAGGAAGAGCAGACGAAAATCAAGCAGTTGCAGGCCGAACTGATTTATCCGCTCAAGGTGATGAACCGTCTCAGCGGAACGGTTTTTCTGGGGAAGAAAACCGATGGAACCCCGTTTACGCTCCGCGAAACGGAGTTGCTTTCGCTGCTGGTGAACCAGGCGGCTTTTGCAGTGGAGCATGCTTCGCTTTACGAGATCCAGAGCGACCGCATCAAGCGGATGTATCGAACCGACCGCCTGGCTACCTTAGGGGAGTTGGCAGCCGGTGCCGCTCACGAGATTCGCAATCCGCTCACGGCTATCCGGAGCACGATTCAGTACCTGTCGAAAGATTTTGTAGCCGATCCGGTGAAGAACGAGATGGTAACCGAGCTGATTGCCGAGGTGGAGCGCATCAACAAAATCGTGCAGGGGTTGCTGTCGTTTGCCCGTCCGTCGGCGCTGGATTATGCGGCGGTCGACATCGAGCAGTTGATTAACCAGACATTGGTGCTGGTTACGTCGTCTATCCACAAGCACGGCATAGACGTGCAGTTCGAGTATTTTACGGGCGAAACGACTGTAACGGCCGACCGCGAACAGCTTAAACAGGTGTTCCTCAACCTGATTCTGAACGCCACCGAGGCGATGGCCGGAAATGAGGAGGGGAAACCGCGAACGTTGATTATCAGTATCGAGCGGGGAGCCGAAATCGACTCGCACACGCGTTACCTGCTGGTTTCGTTCGAAGATACGGGAAAAGGTATCCGTGAGGAGGATATCGACAATGTGTTCAATCCGTTTTTTACTACGAAAGAGGAGGGTACCGGCCTGGGGCTGGCTATCTCGTACGGTATCGTAAACCGGCACGAGGGGGAAATCGAAGTAAAAAGTATACCGGGGAAGGGGGCGTGTTTCGTAGTGAAGTTGCCGCAACGGGCTTTATAAATGTACGGCCTTCTGTGGCCGGGCGGAGCTTATTGCCCCGGGTTAACGTAAAAAAGAAAGGAATATGCTATGAAGGCAAAGATATTGGTGGCCGACGACGAGCCGCGTATCCGCAAGGTGATGGCGTTGTTGCTCGGCGACGAGGGCTACGAGGTGAAAACGGTGGTGAACGGCCTGGAGGCGGTAGAGGCGGTGGGTTCGTTCCGTCCTGACGTGGTGGTGTTAGACCAGCAGATGCCGGTGCTCACGGGGGTGGAGGCATTGGAGCGTATCCGGAAACAACGCCCGGAACAGGTGATTTTATTCGTTACGGCGTTTGGCTCCATCGCATTGGCGGTGGATGCGGTGAAGAAGGGGGCGTACGATTTTATCGAGAAACCTTTCGATAACGACCAGTTTTTGCTTACGGTGGCGCGTGCGGTGGAGCATGGCCGGATGAAGGGGGAAATAGGTGTGTTGAAGTCGCGCCTCGACGAAAAGAAATCGGCCCTTGTCGGAGCCCACGGAGGGCTGAAACAGGTGATGGCGCAAATACACCGGGTGGCGGAAACGGATGCGACGGTATTGGTGCACGGCGAGAGCGGTACGGGCAAGGAACTGATTGCGCGGGCGGTACATACGGAGAGCAGGCGGGTGGCCGGCCCGTTTGTTGCGGTTAACTGCGGGGCGATTCCGCTTACGTTGATGGAGAGCGAGTTGTTCGGCCACGAAAAAGGGGCGTTTACGGATGCGAAGGAGTGCCGTGCAGGTACGTTCGAGCGGGCCGACGGAGGTACGCTCTTCCTCGACGAGGTAGGCGAGTTGCCGATGGATGCGCAGGTGAAGTTGCTGCGGGTGCTGGAAGAACGGAAAATCACCCGCGTGGGAGGCAAGAAAGCGATTCCGGTAGATGTACGCATCGTGGCGGCTACGAACCGGAACCTGGAAGCAGAGGTGCAGCAGGGTAAGTTCCGGCTCGATTTGCTGTACCGGCTCAATGTGTTTACGGTGGTTATTCCGCCCCTGCGGGAACGGAAAGAGGATATTCCGGCGTTGGTGGAGTATTTCATAACGAAGCATAACCGGGCGTTAGGCTTGTCGGTGCGGAATATTTCGGAGCAGGCAATGGAGGTAATCCGGGCGTACGACTGGCCGGGAAATGTATGCGATTTGGAGAATGCGATTCAGAGCGCGATGATTCTGGCGTCTGACGGGATAATCGGATGTGAGCATTTGCCGTTAAGGGTGCGTGGATACGAGCAAACGGAAACGGTTGTCGCCGGATTGCCGGCGGGCAATATCCGGGAAGCAAACGCGCAGGTGGAGAAGGAACTGATTCTGGAAGCGCTCAGGAAGCACGGATTTAACCGGACGCTTACGGCGGAAGCGCTGAATATTAGCCGGAAAACGTTATTTAATAAGATGAAGCGGTATGGTATCGAGAGTTGAGCCGGTTCACCAGGAAAACTGGAGGGTATTTCGTTGTTACAGGCTGCTGTTTTCGTTTGCCGACGCCCTCGGCAAAATAAACGACGCCCAGGGCAAGTTAGCCAAGAGCGTCGGCAAGCGAATCTAATGCCAGCATATCGCTGTATCTTTATCATACATTTTTATTTCGGCTTACTCCCGTTTTGGCCGTCAAATCGTATGGCGGAGATGCATACTTGAAGATATAAAAAAGGCCACTGATTCCTTGCGAATCAGTGGCCTTGTATTTTTTAATTAAAGAATATCCCGGACGCAAGGCAATGAGGTAGAATACAAATACTGTATCCGCCCGGGCTGGCAGGTTTACCTTTTCTTCTCGACCAGCCTTTCCAACAATTCCATCCGTTTCTCCAGCAAGTCGATTTTGTCCTGCGAGTTTTTTAACATCCGTTCGTAGAGGGCGGTTTTCTCGTCGCTTAGCTGGATGATTTTTTCTATCGGATTAAACGTATTCTGGTTCTCATTCTCATATCCGATATTGGAAACACTATCCTTATTCTCAATCGTATTGTTTTGGATATTGACAGTTACGTCGTCCGTATCTTCCATATCCCGTATAACCTCCGCCGGCACTTTCAAGGCGGCCGCCAGCTTGTCTATCGCCTTGTCGGGAATGGTTTCCATCTGCTCGTAACGCGAAATCGTTTGCTGGGGGATACCCGAATCCTCCGCCAACGCACATTGTTTTATGTTCCGTGTTTGGCGGATGCGTTGCAAATTACGGCCCTGGTGAACCCGGTGCAACGGTTGGTAGTCTGTTTCCATAGCTTGTTTTATTTATTACTTAGGTAAAGATAGTGCAACCCGTAAACAGAAGCAAGCACAGCTCGATTATGTTGGGGTACCGCCTATCTCCGATTCTTTTTGAAACAAAAATACGAAAAATCCGGTATCACCGCCCCTGTGTTCCCTTGTAAAAATGCATGGATGGGTAAATGAGTAAAAAATAAGTCTCCGTACCCATTTAGACCTCTCCTTGTCTACTTCATCCCCGAAAGGCACCGGCCTCTTCGTATGGTTTCCCGCGCCTCGGGCGGCGAGCGAAAAGAACCCCCGCCGTGGTAACAGTCGCTCCCGGCCTCTCGGAAAGAAAACCAGACTTTCGCCAGAAGCCAGGTTTTCTTTAAAAACACTTTCCAAAAAGACGCGCCTCTACCTTTACCTCTTCTCCCCAAAATCGGTTTGCTGCCGTTCCACCTCCTTTAATTTATAAGTATTCAGCTCTTTTTGCAGCCGCTCCACTTCTTTTTCGGCGTCCGATTTGCCTGCATTCGCTGCGGGCGTCGCCTCGGCGTTTTTACCGATAGCAGTCAGTTCGCTGTTCGCATACACCAGCGGAAACGTTGCCGGGACGGAAGTAAGCTCGATTTCGCCGCTCAACGGTTTTTGCGAACCTTCGAGCAGTACACTGGCCGTTATCTTGATTTTCCCGGGGCGGGTAGTAGATTGAATCAATACCGGCGCGTCGCCCCACAGTACCGGGCGCGGATTCGCCATCACGCCGGCATCGCCTGCGATACGCCCTTCCCCTTCCACGGTAAAACGGATGTAGTCGTTGTTGAGCCGTTTGATGTTCCCGTTCTTGTCGGCTATCGAAGCCACTACCGTTACTACGTCGGAACCGTCGGCTTTCAGTTCCGTGCCTTCGTTGTCTATCCGGAGCACGATTTGTTCCGGATGGCGCGCCGGCGCTACCCGGTGCGTGGCCACCACTTTCCCGTCTATCAGTCCTTCGGCCAGCAGGTATACCTCGTCTTGCTTGCGGGCTCTCGACTTGGCCTTGTCGGCCATAAAGTCGTACACCCCTTCGAAGGTGATAACCGGGTAAGGCATGCCTTGCGTCTCCGGTTTATGCCGGTAGGTATGCGTTTCGCCGTCTTTCATAAAAGTAAGGCGCACCTCGTCGCAGTTGGAGTAAACAGTAACGTCTTTCGGCGAGAACGGAGTCATCGCATGGGCGATATACACCACCGGACCGGTTTCGAAAAGCCGCTCCTGTTTTTCGGGCGAACGCTGGGCTTTGAACATATAATATGCATACTTGGGTTGGCGGAATGCGTCCATCACCCCGCCGTAAAACGGGTCGGGATGGTAACCGCGCTGGTGGTCGAACGAGTGCCATAGGCAGCCGCCTATATGCTGGCGCGTCGTACGGTAAAGTGCATCGTAGCTGGTGTAGACGTACGCCGGATGGGCATAATGCTGCGCCTGAATCAGCATCGGGTATTCGCCCCAGTTGCGGGCGGCGCGGCTCGGCGAGTTGTGCGAGTTCCAGTCGTCCACGTTATCCCCCCACTCGCGGGTAAAATACGTAACGCCTTTTCTGAGATGCTTGGTGCTGTAACCGCCCCCTTCGCCATTAAGCGGATGCGTAAAAAGAATCGGGAAATATTCGTTTCCCCTCGCCTCGCTGTCGCATCCGCTGTAACATGAAGGATACGGATATTCGCTGTCGACGATTTTCCTGGTATTCAAGGCAAAGTCGGCCGGATACCAGGTTTCGTTCAGAATCGGCTCCCACATCCAAACGCACGGATGGTTCCGGTCGCGGCGCACCAGGTTCCGGATGTCGCTATATACCCGTTCGGCAAATTCGGGAGCATCGTTCCAGAACTGCCAGCCGGGCGTATTGACAATCACGAACAACCCCAGTTCGTCGCAGGCGTCCATAAAGGCCGGGTCTTGCGGGCAGTGGGCGTTCCGGATTACTTTCATGCCGGCGTCGCGCAGTTTCTTGGCGTCGCGCCAGTGCAGGCTGTTAGGCACGGCATTTCCGAGGATAGCGAAATCCTGGTGGCGGTTGGCGCCGATTAACGGATTCGGATAAGGCTTGCCGTTCAGCCAGAAACCCTCTTCCCCTTTAAACTCGAGGCTGCGGATGCCGATGCGCCGGCGGTAACCGTCTATTACATTCCCCTGAGCGTCGCGGATGCGTACGATAAGGTTATATAAATCGGGCGACTCGGGGCTCCACAGCAGCGGTTCTTTCACGAGCAGCTTGTCGGTGGAGGTAACCGTTTTGCCGGGTTTGATGCGTATCTTGTCGTTCAGGAAGGCAACCTGTTGGCCGTCCGGGCGTTGCAGTTCGTATTCTACTACGCCGGTGAACGGTAGCCTGCCGGCGTTGCGCACCTGGATTTTCAGCAGCACGTCCGCTTGCTCCTCCGACACGTTGTCGTAGGCTACGAACAGGCCGCCGCCGGCCGTTTCGTTCTCGTAGTTGGGGTCGGTGATGAATACGGGGTTGTGGGCAATCAGCCAGCAGTCGCGGTAAAGGCCTCCGAAGTAGGTGAAGTCGAGTACGTTCTGCGCCTTACCGGGAGGGTACGAGGGGTCGTCGCTGTTATCGGCCCATACGGCAATTACGTTGTCGGTATCCCACCGGACGGCATCGGTAATGTCGGCGATTACCGGCAGGTAACCGCCGAAGTGCTCGGTTACGAGCTGTCCGTTCACCCGTACCTTGCATTTCCCCATAATCGCTTCGAAGTGCAGGAACAGCTTTTTCCCTTGCAGGGCGTTATCGGGAGTGAAATGCTTGCGATACCATACCTCGCCCTGGTAATTCACGCATCCGCTGGCTTCGGCGGGCAGGTATTCGATGCCGTGGGGGAGCGATACCACGGGCCAGGCACTGTCGTCGAACCCATTGGCCGACGCATCGGGCAGGCTGCCTTTGTAGAACCGCCAGGCAGGGTTCATCGAATACACGTCACGCCCGGAGCCGGGTAGCTGGAAAAAGCCGGCGGTGGAGAACTCGGGTTGACGGGCTGCGCACAAGGGCAGGCTTATCCAGATGAGAAAGAAGTAAAATACGATTTTTTTCATAAAGCGGATGTTTACTATACGTGTTTGCTACTGTTGCCCAATCAGGCAATAGGGTGGTGCAAGATAGGGAAAAAATCGGAAAGAAAACGGTTCTTTTTAAAAAGAGCCGCCCTTTTCCTGCATTACCTTCGCCCACGTATTCCCCGGATACAGCCGTACAGCCTCGGCAAAATCCTTGCCGGCCGCATCCGTATCCCCTTGCAGCAAGTGAAGCAGCCCGTTGAAGTAGCAAACATGACTGCGGTGCGCCTGCTGGTCGGCTTCGCCGAACTTCGCGTACGAGTCGAGGCTGCTTTCCGCCAGCGATGCGGCGGTTTGCCGCATCCGGCCCAGCAAGCTGTCGGCCTCCGCTGTGCGGTTTAGTTTGCGCAATGCTTTTACCCGGTAGTAAATCAAATCGTCCGGGCCGTTGTGTGAGGGAGCGGCCGCCGACTTTTCAAAACAAGCCTTCGCTTTGTCCGGAAGATTCGACTTTTCGTAAGCGATACCCGACAAGTACTGGATTTTAGCCTCGTACCCGCCCCGTGGCGAAGGCGCCACTTCCAAATTGGCCGGATACAGAGCAGCCTGTTCGAAAGCCGCGATAGCCTGTTTGTACTGTTTGTTTTTCAGCCGCCGCATCCCGTCGAGCAAATGCGAGTCCGCATAAATCCGGTGCACCTGGCCGCCCCCTTCCCACAAATGGAAATGACGCTCTGCCAGCAGCCGGATAGCCTTGTCGTACCGGCCCGTTTCGTTGTATAACGTAAGCAGGTGCATCACGGCATCGTCGTGTTTCAGTACGGTCTTCATCTGTTTCTCCAGCCGTCGGAGCCTTTCCGGAGCCGGAAGAGACGCCTGTTCGCACAACTTGTCCGACTCGGTAAGTAGCAACGGGTCGTCCGGATTGGCGCGGATAGCCAGGTCGTAATACCGGATAGCCTCTTCCGGTTTGCCTAAGCAGCCGTAGGCGAACCCCGCGTTCCGGTTGGCAATCGCGAACGACGGGTCGAGGGCGGCCGATTTCTCCCAGCAAGCCAATCCCTTTTCCTTCTGTCCCAAATAATACAATAAGTTTCCGAGGTAATACGGGATAAACGGATTATCCGGATATTCGGCCTGTAACGAGCGGAACAACTCCAACTCTTCCAACCGGAACGGGTAATTGTTAAGCGGCGACAGCTTATCCGCTTCGGCCAGACAGGCCGTTGCGCCCGGCCGGTCGCCCGCTTCGAGCAACAGCCCGGCTTTGTAGTAATATACCAGCGGGTACCGGCTGTATGGTTCGCCGGCAGTTAGCGCCGCATCCAGCAACGCGCCTGCTTCCGGCAGCGCTCCGACGGTAAGGTAGTTCGTTACCACTTCGAGCAATTCCTGTACCCCGATGATGTCACGATTCCGGTACGTTAAATCCGTCCGGATAAAGTTATCCAGGTCGCCGTTCAGGAAATGCCTTTCCACGGCGCTCCAGTAATCCAGCGGCTCGGTGGTGCGCACGGCGTCGAGTACGGCCGAGGCTTCGGCCGTTTTACCCGACCGGCGCAGGATATAGGCTTTGAGCGCAAGCGCCTGTACGTCTCTGGCGCCTACCTCTAACGACCGGTCGATTAAGTCCGATGCGCGCGGATAGTGATTGTTTTTGGCTGCCAGTACCGCCAATTCGTAAAAAGCGCGGTGCTTATGGGCGGGCGTCCAGGTCGTTTTCCAGTAAGCGTCTTCGGCCTCTTCCGGCCGGCCGGTCATCTGGTACACATACCCTAAATAGTAGAGCGCCTCGGCGTTCTTTACCGTCGTATAGTCGTGCGATAAGCGTGCCTGCGCCCGCAACAGGTGGGTTTCGGCTTTCGCCCATTCGCCCTGCCGGATGAAATGTTTGCCCACCTCGATGTTTACCCGGGCATCCATCGAGTCGCGCGAAAGGGCTTCCTTGTAAAAGTCCATGTAATCCAGCCGGGCGTTATTGAACTGGTCTACCCGTAGCCCCGCTAAATACAGCTCTTCGTTCGTACGGTATTCCTTCACCGGCCGGGTACCGTCGATTACCTTCGGTAGCGGTTTTTCTTCCAATACGACCGGCCGGTAATCTACCAACAGGTTTCCCGCAGCATCGTATAGCGCCGTATACAATTCCGGAGCGTTACAGCCGGCCGGTACCGCCACCTCTTCCAGAAAATACCGGTCCGGGTCGATGGTAATCTCTTTATCTATCAAAGTCCGCTCGTTGTGCTTTACTACCACCCGGGCATGCTCGTACGAGGCGGTAGCGTAATAACCTACCCGGTAGGTGCTTTCGCCCGTCGGTTCGAAGTTTACGGCCGCATCTTCCGTGGCGTTCTTCACCCCTTTTATTCCTTTTACGGGGTACCATATCTGGCTGAATTCCCGTATCTCGCCCGGGGCGAGCCAACTATAGTCGGGCTGGTTGTCGGAGTAGGCGCCTACCATCAGCTCCAGGTAGTGCCCGTCGCGGTCGGAGAGTATCTTGTTCCACATCTCCCCGTTCGGGTTGTTACCCCACAGGAAGAATTTTTTTCCCGGCACCACATGCCGGTTGGCTACGTGTACGGTACCGGCGTCTTTGCCGTCGTCGTATCCGGCCAGAAACTCCATTTTACTGCCCCAGGCGAAGATGGAGCGCGAGTTGCCGGTAAAATTTTTCCACCGCGAAAGGTCTTCGGTACGGCCATTGCCCGGCGTGGTTTCGCCGTACGGCCACGGCGTGAAGTATACTTTGTGGTGGTCGGCGCCGAACTGTACGTCGGGCGGGAAAATCACCCGGTAATCGTCGTTGCAGTGTACCGATACGTTAGCCCAGTACAGCATCGACTGAATCATCGGGGTAGGGTTGATTACCTTGATGTCGGCTTTTACCCACGAGCGGCCGGGGTACACCGAAATCCCGACCGACCATTTCAGCCGGTGGCGCAGCTCGGTTTCGTCTACCCAGATGGTTTTGCTGCCGTCGGGATTCTCTGTCGTTTTCCAGTTTACCGGCATGTAACTGCTGGCACGATGATGGTCGGGGATGTTCCATTCCACGCCGCCCGACAGCCACGCTCCCAGCATGCCGATGAGGGCCGGCTTGACTCCGGTTTGGGTGTAGAAGAACGGATAATTGTCGGTTTTGTCGATGGCCGAGAAGATGCGGCCGCCGATTTCGGGCAGTACCGAAATGTCTACGTACCGGTTATTCAGCCGCAAGACGGTGTATTCCTGTTCGGTTTTCCGGTCGGTGAGCACATCGTACAGGGGATAAGGATAAATATAGCCTTCGGCTCCCTGGTAAACACGTCCGGTAAAGAAGATGGGGTCGGCTTCGGGTGCGCCGACGGCATAGGTGGGGATTTTCTCCCGCACCGTTTGCAAGGTCACTTCCTGGGCGGTCAGCGGAAGGACAGTGAATAGTAAAGCAGGTAGGATAGATAGTTTCATGGTGCGATACGATTAAAGAAGATGAGAATCGGGATATAACGGAAAAAACGCATGCACATGCGGGCATACGGATAGAAGAGTAAAAATACGGCATGCCGGAGATGCCGGTTCGGTCGGGTACTTAGGCCGGAAGAAAAAAAACGAACACAGAAACCGGATAATACGAAACCGGAAACGCTTTGTAATCGGCTCTCTGTGTCTCCGTGTCCCTGTGTTCGTTTACTTTAGGGTATCCTTGCCGGATATCTTCTGTAACCTACGGTAAAATTATCGTTTCAATTCCGGATTCAGCGAAGCATCCAGTGCCGGATACGGCGCGTAAATCGATTTTTCGCCTTGCCAGGTAGCCTTATCGGGAATCGATACGGACTCTTGTGTGAATATGCCGGGCGCTACTTCGATGGGGCGGTTCGCTTTCCGTTCCTCGAACGTTTTTTGCAACAACTCCATCCGCATCTGGTCGGCGCGGCGCGTTACCAAGGCGCACCAGTTGCCGGCTACTTCCCAGCCGTGTTCCGCCAGGGCGGCATCGGCAAAATCCTGCCCGCTCAGTCCGCGTGGCAACGGAGCTAAGCCGGCCCGGCTACGTACGTCGTTAATGCAATCGTAAGCCAGTGTATTCGGCGTACCGTCGGCGCGCGCCTGCGATTCGGCATACCACAACAGTACTTCCGAGTAGCGGATGATGCGGTGGCGATGGTCGTTGGTCATATCCTTGCTGGCCGGTTTCGTGTAATCGTAATCTGTATTGCCTACGCCTACGGTGTAAACTGAGAACATCGGGTGGTATTCGGCGATGTAGTTCTCGCCGTTTGCGTCTTTTTCCCACCAGTTTACCAATTTGCCGCCTTCTTTGTTGTCGAGCAGGATTTTAGGGTTGTAAATCGCATCTTTCCGCGGGCCGTTCGGCATGTCTTTCCAGAACTGGATTTCGCCCCAGGCATCCCCCCAGCCGCCTAACGACTCGAACAGGTTCGACGAAGTGAGCTGCGAGTCCTGGTCCCAGCCGTAATCGGCTACGTAATTGATACCTACTACCGTTTCGTTGGTGTAGTTGTGGCTTACCGAATATACGTGTTTGAATTCCCGTTCCAGGATGTACTCGTACTTTCCGGTTTCTACGCCATCGATTACTTCTTTCGCTTTTTCGGCTGCCAGCGCATAATATTCGGTCTTATTCAGCGGCCATCCCGCCATGGCCATGTATACGGCCGACAGCGTTGCTTTTACCGCCTGTTTCGTAATATACGTATTGGCGCCGAACATTTTCCGCGGTGCTTTCGAATAGTCGGTAGGCAATACTTCTTCGGCTTCTTTCAGGTCTTTTACGATTTGGGTATATACGGCGTCTTCATCCGACAGGGGAACGGCATAGTCGATATCGTCGGTCGAAGCGGCCGGGTCCAGCCGCAGCGGCAGCGGGCCGAACACCCGTACCAGGGTGAAGTAGCTGTAGGCGCGCCAGTATTTGGCCTGTCCTATCGCGATGTTGATTTCCTCGTCGGTAGTAGGCGTTTTCGAGGCGTAGGCAATCACTTTGTTGGCCGCCTTGATAAGTACGTAATGTTGCTGCCAGCACTCGGTTACACCTTTGTTGTTGTCGGCCGGCACAAAGGCGTCGAACTCGGCGGCCGCCTGTTTGTTACTGCCCGGGTTGGCCGTCATGTCGTCGCCCATCCACTGCGGAAGCTGCATGTTGGTATAGCCCTGCGTCTTCATTACTTTTTGGTAAAGGGCGTATACATTCATATCGAGCTCCTCCTGCGATGCGTAGTAATTCTTCGGGTCGAGTTGCCCTTTGGCGTCTTCCTCGAGGAAATCGTTGCACGAAGCGGTAATCAGTCCGCACAGCAGTGCGCAACCTATCCATATTTTTGTTTTCATATTCGTTATCCGTTTTTAGAGTTAAAAATTCATTCTTACGCCGAAAGTCCAGGTGCGGGGAGTAGGATAAGCGCCGATGTCCACGCCGCTGTTGATGTCCACGCTGTTACCGCCGCCGGCAAAAGCCGAGCTCGACGGGTCGTAGCCTTTGTATCTGGTGATGGTGAATAAGTTCTGGCAGCTTACCGTAAGCCGGAGGTCGGCGAAACGGGTTACTTTCTTCGACAGGTTGTACGAGAGGCTGAGGTTATCCAACCGGAAATAGTCGGCATTTTCGAGCCATTGCGTAGAGGCCGGCTGGAAAGTATTCCCTGTGCTGGTGAGCGAGGTGTACTCGGCGCCCGCGCCCACTTTGTCGAACCCTTTCACGTACGCGTCGCGCAAGGTGATGAATTTCGAGTCGCCTACCATCGAAGCCATGGTGAAACGGGTCAGGTTCAGTTTCTTGGCGCCGAACGAGCCGGTGAAGAAAAGGTTCAGGTCCCAGTTCTTCCAACTGAGCATGTTGTTCCACCCCAGGATAAAGTCGGGAGTCGATTTGCCGATTACCGTCCGGTCGCCGGCGTCGATTCCGCCGCTGTTATTCAGGTCGGCGTATACATTGTTTCCCTTGTCGTCCAGTCCTTCCCATACATAGCCGTAGAATGAGCCGATGGGTTCGCCGGGTTTCACGATGGTTACTTCTTCCACCATGCCGCGGGCGGCAGGCGAACCGTACAGGAAGTCGCTTCCGGCCAGCGAAAGCACTTCGTTCTTGATGTAAGTTCCGGTTACGGTCGAGGTCCAGTTCACGCCGGTTCCTTGCAAGATATGGCCGGTAATCGAGAAGTCGAGCCCCTTGTTGCTGATTTTGCCGGCGTTCACCCAGAACGAGCCGCCCCCGTCGTAGTACGGGATGGTTTTTTGCAACAAGCCGTCCACCGTCTTTTTATAGAAATAGTCCAGCGAAACGCTCAACCGGCGGTCGAACATCGAGAAGTCGACGCCCAAATCCAACTGGCGCGTCTTTTCCCAGGTCAGGTCGGGAGTAGCCAGCGATTCGCTCCAGTAGCCCGTATAGTAGTTGGTGCTTCCGAATCCGTAGCTTACGCGTTTCATCAGCCCTAACGTTTCGTACGGGTCGATGGCCTGGTTGCCTACTACGCCGAAGCTCGCGCGTATCTTGGCATCCTGGAACAAGTCTTGTTTCTGCATAAAGGCTTCGTTACCGAGGCTCTATGCTACGGCTACCGACGGGAAGTATCCCCATTTCTTGTTCTGGAACTTCGAAGAGCCGTCGGCGCGGAACGTGGCGGTGAGCAGGTAGCGGTCGGCATAGTTGTACATCACGCGACCTACGCCCGACATCAATCCCCATTGGTAGTATTTGTTGTCGAACGTATGCGAGGTGGCCATGTTGGCGTCCCACCAGCCTACACTTTCGGTAAGCAGGCTTTTGCCGTTGAGCGACAGGCTCCGCCCTTCGGTGGAAGTGGCTTCGTATACGCCCGTTACCGTCAATGCGTGCTCGTTCCATTTGCCGGTGTAGGTAATGTTGTTCGAGCTTTGCAGCATCAGCCGGTACGTATCGCTGTTGCCCATCGAGCTGGCGGTTTCTACTTTCTTCGTGTTGAACGAGTAGCTTTTCGCATCGTTGTAGTCTACGCCGTTGGTGGTGGTAAACGTCAGGCCGGGGAGGATGTTGAAGCGTAAATCGAGCCGGCCGTTTACTACGTCGTTCAGGTATTCGTTCCCTTCGAGTTCGAGCTTGCCTTTCGGGTTGGCGGCGATGGAGTTATACGGGTCCCAGGTGTAGTTGCCGTACTCGTCGGTCATTTCGATGGTGGGCGAGTAGTTGAGCGCAATCCATACCGGGTTGGTTTTTCCCATGCTGAAGTCGTTCCCTTTGCGTACGTTGTGCGAGGCGTTCACATCGGCGGTTACGTGTAGCCAGCTCGTTACGTCGGACGTAACGTTGGCGCGTACCTGGTACCGCTTGTTCGAGGTGTTGTCAACGATACCGTCCTGGCCCATGTAGTTGGCCGAAAGGTAATACTGGATGTCTTTGTTACCGTTGGAGATGGCGATTTTGTAGTTTTGCGTTACGCCAGTGCGGAAGATTTCGTCTTGCCAGTCGATGCCGGCCGTTCCGTTCTGGAACGCATTCATTTCTTCTTGCGTAAAGGCGTTGGGGAATTTGATTTCGCGGAGCGCCGTGGCGTATTCGTAGGGGCTCAGGATGTCGTATTTGTGGTATACCGACGAAACCCCTACCTGGGCGTCGAACGTGATTTCCCGTTGGTTGGCCTTACCGGTCTTGGTAGTAATCAATACCACGCCGTTCGATCCTCTCGACCCGTAGATGGCGGTAGACGAAGCGTCTTTCAATACTTGCATTGACTGGATATCGTCCGGGTTGATGCCCGTGAGGCCGCTTTCGCGTACGATACCGTCGACTACGTACAGCGGGTCGTTACTCCGGTTGATGGAGCCGGCTCCGCGGATACGGATTTTTACGCTTCCGCCCGGAACGCTGCTGTTTTCAACCTGTACGCCGGATACACGTCCCTGGATGGCGTCGGAAACCTGGGTGATGGGTTGGTCTTTGAAACTCTTGCTGTCCATAATGGCTACCGAGCCGGCCAGGTCGGCTTTCCGCACGGCGCCGTAACCTACTACCACCACTTCGTCGAGCGCTTGCGTGTCTTCGGTTAATTCGATGGTGAGGTTCGTCCGGTTTCCTACCGGCAATTCGCAGGTAAGGTAGCCGATGTACGATACTTTCAGAACGGCTCCGGGCGATACGGTAAGGGTGAACTTACCGTCCATATCGGTAATGGTTCCGTTGGTAGTGCCTTTTTCCAATACGTTCGCGCCGATAACCGGTTGTCCGCTCGCATCGACGATGGTGCCGGTGATAGCGAGGTTTTTTTGTTGTGAAACCTGTACGGTGGGTGCGGTCGCTTCGGGTACCGCGGGAGTAATTCCTGCATACGAGTTGGCTATACAAGCCGATAACAGCAGGGCGGTAACAGGCATGAACCGGAGGGTGTGTTTGCGCCGGGGAACCGTGGTGTGGTATGTTCCAGGCAATGCTTTGTTTTTCATACTTTTTCGATTGATTTAGCGTTAATAAAGATGTGTAAACGAAAGGGGATACGCTTGTGTTTGCTCCGTTTGTCCGGAGGGCGTCCCGTTAAAACCGAGTTAATCCGTCTCCATAGGCATTTTACGATTTAAGGTAATAGAAATCAGTATACTTTTAACAATAAACAGGGATGTAAGGAGGTGCACCGTTTTTCAATGAACAAGGAATGTATTCGGGAAGTGAGATGCTAATAATTGCTAACCTCCTTGCCAGTAGAGTATTATGTGTTTTATCCGTGCATTCATAGTGTTTTCTTCATATCCGTATTAATCAAGCTATTAGAATAGTGATTTGTGCACAAAAAACCTTGGTTTACCCTGCAAGTATATGTATAAATATTTTAATATGCAATTTATATTGTTTAAAAAAAGAGAAGGATATTCTTGTCTCTTCATTTAGAATTAGTTAGCAGAGGGCTCACGGGAGAACTATTGAAAAACAAAGACTGAAAGAAACGGCTGCCGGAGTAAGGCCTAAATAAGGAACGTTTATTGTGCATCCTGTTACAAGCAAGTTTAAAGCGAGATTCGAGCCGTATTCTCCCGAACGTGCAGGTTAAGCAGGGAAACCGAAGGGAATTTCTGTGTTTCGTTTCTTTGTTTCAAAATCTAAGTACCTAACAAAATGTCAAATTGTCAAAATAACCCCTGCGTGAAGAGGCTATTTGCGTGAGAGCCGGCGAGGTGCGTAAAATATCGCTTTCTCCGCAAATT
>JAJBTJ010000035.1 GCA_020860905.1 Parabacteroides sp.
GCTTATGTTTTTAAATTTCTCCAGCATGAATTGAAAAAAACATGCTTATGTTTTTCCGAAAAGGTGCTTTTCTTTCCCTAAAAACGTGCTAAAGTTGTGAAAAATCGGCCATAATGCGTTTTTTATGTCAAGTATGCGTTTTATTTCACGCTCCTAATCGAGCAAAAAGAAAGGAAAACGCCCCAATCAATTCCATTTTGATTTTCCGAACGGAGCATTTTCCTGTTTAATCCGGGCTGGCGCGAAATAAACGAAATACAAGTTTCTCTCGTGCCCAAAGTTCTTTAATCTTAACAGGCCGGTCTGTAGTTCTTTTCGCAATGAAAATCTTTTCGCGCCTTTATTTCTGAACTATAAACGCATGGAAAATTCGATGTTACACCCCAACGCATTCATAATTCTATAAAAAGTCGATACTTTAGGCTCTGTTTGCCCGCTTTCCACTCGTGAAATGTAAGAACGGTTAGACCCGATACGGCGGGCAAGCTCCGCTTGGGTTATCTTTGCTTTCTTTCTGGCATCTTCTATGATTTGCCCGGTATAGAAAGCGTATGCTTTTTCTTCCGCTTCAATACGTTGTGGAGTGCCGGGTTTCCCGAACTCAGCGTCCAACACATCACTATAATTTACTAACTGATGATTGTTTTTGTGCATAATATTCCTCCTTAATTTTTTCAGCCTTCTCTATTTCAGACACCGGTGTTTTTTGTGTCTTTTTCTGAAAGCCATTGAACAATACAACGATATTGCCGTTGTCGAATATAAAGAACACCCTGTAAATCTTCCCCTCATACTCTGTACGAAGTTCAAATAGCCCGTTTCTAATAAACTTAACGAACTTCGCTGGCATTCTATCCTGCGTGGCAAGTAACAGAAGCCCATATTTTACTTTCTCCTGCTCCTTGGCCGTTAGGTTACTCATAAAATCCTCAAAATACCCGCCATACGTTTGTATAATACGTTGCTTTCCCATCTTGCAAAGATATAAATTGTTACATAACTAAGCAACAAAAATGGAATAAATCGGCAGTAAATTCTTTCCGGATTACAGCACATAAACGCCAAACATACCCGAACTTATTCCAGCTCGAGGTAAATCCATAACGGGTAATGGTCGGACGCCCGGATACTTTTATCTACGGTAGAACGGTAAGATTTGATATTGGCGGAGTGCAGGATATGGTCGATCCGGAAAAAAAACAGGTTTTGGTTGTACGAAACACCCATGCCGCATCCCGATTCGGCAAAAGCATCGACCAGGGAACCTTGTACCGTTCGATGCGCATACGAAACAGGCGTATCGTTAAAATCGCCGCATACCACGATATACGCATCGCCGGCCGCGCGGATTTCGGCCGCAACCGCTTCGGCCTGCCCCGCCCGCAGTTTAAAAGCCGGCCCCAACTTCTGCTCGATGGTTCCCTTGAAATCGTTGAACTGCCCCGAGCCCGGGCTTTTGATAAAGTCTTTATACTTGGTTTTGTCCTCGGTAGTCAATTTAAGCGACTCCAGGTGGTTATTGATAAGCACCAGCTTCTTACCGTGCACATCCAGCTCGTGTACCGCCGAACCGTTGGCAGCACTCTCGTACCGTATCTGGCGCGAGCGGGTAATGGGATATTTGGAAAATACGGCGATATTATTATCCATCACCTTGCGGTACGGATACATGCTCAACGCCTTATTCAGTTTCTTGGCGGTAAGCAGCTTGCTGCCCGAAGGAAATACCTGGTACTCTTGCAGGCAAACGATGTCGGCGCCCGAATCGGCGATATACTTTACGATTTCGTTCGGCGATTCTTTCGAGTGGTCGTTATAGCCGAACCCCATCACATTGTACGTAAGCACTTTCAAGGCCCCCGCGGGAACCTCCTGTTTAGAGCAATGCAGCGGGAAATAGGTAGTAAGCGGCTGCCAGCATACGACAAACGAAAGAATCACCACCACTACCATCTTCCATTTGCCCATCAGCAGCCAATAGAGCAAAAAACAGCCGTTCAAGGCGAAGAGAATAGGGAAACCCAGCCCGAGATAGGAAAAAAACAAGCTCGTGCCGGGAGCGATCCGGTCGGAATAAGCAGCCAAAACGAACAACAGGATAATCACCGCGTTCGCCGTGCCTACCAACGAATGGAACAAAAGCCCTATGATTTTCATATACGCAACTCCTTATTTCTTGCTCGCCTCGAACAACTTGCGTTTCTCTTCAGCCGAAAGGCTGCCATATCCGGAGCGGCGCAATTTATCCAGTATCCGGTCGATTTCCTCGTTATCGCGGTGCTTGCGGGCATTGTACTCGTAGTCTTTTTCGCGCCGGTTGTACGTTACCTTCATTTTCGGTTTCCGTTTCCCCAGGTTTACCACCCAGTCGACCAGGCGGTTTACGGGAGCGGTAAGGTCTTTGCCGCGCGCCATCCGGCCGGCGAACCAGATACCCAGCAAGGCGCCTCCCACATGGGCGATATGGCCGCCTGCGTTCGATGAGGTAACGGCCAGCAGGTCGATTACGAAAGTAAAGATGGCGAGATAAATCAGCTTCACGCGCCCGAGCAGGAACAGATTGATTTCGAAATCTTTCCGGTAAAACGAAACGGCGAATACGATGGCCATCACCGAAGCCGAGGCGCCCATCAGGTAGCTGTTGGGAACGTAGGTATCGAAATAAGGGAACAGATTATACGCCAGCACGAACAGGAAGGCGCCCGCCAGCCCGCCCAACAGGTACACCCCGCCCAATTGTTTCTCGTTGAAAAACAACAGGAAGATTTTTCCGAACCCATACAACCACAACATATTGAATAAAATATGCCAGAAATCGAAATGGGTGAACATATAGGTAATAAGCGTCCAGGGACGCACCAGCAACAGGCTCAACGACGACGGCACCTGCAAATAGCGCAAAAAATTCCCGCCGTCGATATTGAACAGCATCAACAGCACCACGGCCAGCCGGACGAAGATAAAAACGCCGGTGTTAATGTAAATCAGCTTCGCCAGCATGCTGCCGCGCCGGAATGTCTGTTTAAAATCAGTAAAAATACTTTCCATTGTCCGCATCTTTCTTCTTCCAGTACTTAATCAGGAAAAATCCGAATAACATACCGCCCAGGTGGGCGAAATGCGCCACGTTGTCGCCGCTGAAACTGGCTACGCCTAAAAACAGTTCGGCCAGCCCGTAGAAAACAACGAAATACTTCGCCTTGATGGGAATCGGGATAAACATCAGGTACAGCGGTACGTTCGGGAACAACATCCCGAAGGCCAGCAAAATACCGAAAACCGCTCCCGAGGCGCCGATGGTTACGAAGTAATTCAGGAATTCGCTCTTCATCAGAATCTGCGCGCCTCCGATATTCACCTGCGAAGCCGCCAGCACGTCGCGCAACTCGAAAAACCACACCGCTTCCTGTACCAGCCCGGCTCCCACGTCGGTAACCAGGTAAAACAGCAGGAACCGCTTCGGCCCCCATACGCTTTCCAGGATACGCCCGAACATATACACGGCGAACATATTGAAAAAGATATGGGCTATCGAATGCGTATCGTGCATAAACATATACGTAACGATTTGAAAAGCGTAAAAATCCTTCGCTCCGGGAAAATGCAGCCCCAGGATGGAAATCAGGTCGACTCCCGTTTTTGCGAAAACGATGGTGGCTACCCAAAGTAACACGTTAATGATGATGATGTTCTTCGTTACCACGGGAATACCGCCCCAACTCAATGAATTTTGTGTACTCATTCTTATCTGCTGATTATTTCCGGACAAAGATAGCGGAAACCGGATACAGAAGCAAGCATCGCTTGATTATGTCGAGGTGCAGCCTATCTTCGGTTCTTTACGGAACAAAGGTAAAAATATTTTCCTCTTTTCTTTTTTCCATCCCCCCGCATTTCATATTTTTGGGTTTTCATCCCCCTAAAGAAAACCACCGGGCCACTTTTTTTGTTTATGGCACACTTTTTTTTCACTACCTCCCGGCAATGTATTATCTTTGCAAACTCAATCATAATCCGACAAATAAGTAAATATAAACGATAACGATATGGTCATCGAACAGCAAATCGCACAGGCGCTCGCCGGTGCAGTAAAGGAGTTGTACGGAGCCGCTATTACCCCGGCCCAGATACAGTTGCAAAAAACGAAAAAAGAATTCGAAGGGCACCTCACCGTAGTGGTATTCCCGCTGCTGCGCCTCTCGAAAAAATCGCCGGAGCAAACGGCTACGGAAATCGGGCGATACTTGCAGGAAAAAGAAAGCTGCATAGCCGGATTCAACGTGATTAAGGGGTTCCTGAACCTCACCATCGCCGCTCCTTACTGGATCGAATTGCTGAACAGCATCCAACGGCAGCCCCGGTACGGCATTACGCCCGTTACGGAGAATTCGCCGCTGATTATGATCGAATATTCGTCGCCCAATACCAACAAGCCGCTTCACCTGGGGCACGTACGCAATAACCTGTTAGGCTACAGTTTAGCGCAGATTATGCAAGCCAACGGGAATAAGGTGGTGAAAACGAACATCGTGAACGACCGGGGCATCCATATCTGCAAGTCGATGCTGGCCTGGCAAAAATGGGGAAACGGCGTTACGCCCGAGTCGTCCGGTAAAAAAGGCGACCACCTCATCGGCGATTTCTATGTTTTGTTCGACAAACATTACAAACAAGAGCTGGCGGAGCTGGAAAAACAAGGATTGACCAAAGAAAAAGCGGAAGCACAATCGGAACTGATGGCCGAAGCCCGCGAAATGCTCCGGCAATGGGAGGCGGGCGACGAGGCGGTGGTTTCGCTTTGGAAAACGATGAATAGCTGGGTATATGCCGGTTTCGACGAAACCTATAAGCAATTAGGGGTGAGTTTCGATAAGATTTATTACGAATCGAACACGTACCTCGAGGGAAAAGGCAAAGTGCTCGAAGGGCTCGAAAAAGGCGTATTTTACCGCAAAGACGACAGCTCGGTATGGGCCGACCTCACGCCTGACGGGCTCGACCATAAGCTGTTGCTCCGGGCCGACGGCACTTCGGTGTATATGACGCAAGACATCGGCACCGCCAAACTGCGCTTTGCCGACTATCCTATCGACAAAATGATTTATGTGGTGGGGAACGAGCAGAATTACCATTTCCAGGTGTTGGCTCTCTTGCTCGACCGGTTAGGTTTTTCGTGGGGAAAGGATTTGGTTCATTTCTCGTACGGGATGGTGGAGCTGCCCGAAGGAAAGATGAAAAGCCGCGAAGGCACGGTAGTGGATGCCGACGACCTGATGGCGGAAATGATCGATACGGCCCGCGAGACTTCGCAGGAACTGGGAAAACTGGACAACTGCACGCCGGAGGAAGCGGAAAACATCGCCCGGGTCGTGGGGTTGGGTTGCCTGAAATATTTCATCCTGAAAGTAGACCCGCGGAAGAACATGACGTTCAACCCGAAAGAGTCGATCGATTTCAATGGAAACACGGGGTCGTTTATTCAATATACGTATGCCCGTATCCGCTCGGTATTGCGGAAGGCGGAAGAGCAAAACATCGTGTTGCCCGAAACGATTCCGGCCGGCACCCCGGTATCGGCGAAAGAGGAAAACCTGATTCAACTGCTCGCCGATTTCGCTTCGGTCGTACGCGAGGCGGGTAACGAATACAGCCCGGCTTGTATCGCCAACTATATTTACGACCTGGTAAAAGAATACAACCAGTTCTATCACGATTACTCGATTTTACGGGAAGAAAATCCGGATATAAAGGTGTTCCGCCTGGTTCTTTCGGCAAACGTGGCCAAGATAATCAAGGAAGGAACGGGTTTGCTGGGAATCGAGGTTCCGGAAAGGATGTAAGATGGCAGTAAACGAGGAAATGAAAAAGGCGCTTACGGGCTTCCAGGTAAACGAAATTACCGAAAGCCTGGTTTATGCGGCGCTGGCCCGGAGAGAAAAGAATCCGCATAACCGGGAAATCCTGGAAGCGATAGCCGCCGAGGAAAAAGGGCATTACGACTTGTTGCGGAATTATACCGGCGAATCCCCGAAAGCCGATTACTGGAAAGTGAAGCGGTATGCGTGGATAGCGGGCGTGTTCGGGATTACGTTCGCCATCAAGCTGATGGAAAAAAACGAGGGACATGCGCAACAAAACTATGCGCAGTATACGGATTTTCCGGAATTGCAGGCGTTGTCGGACGACGAGGAAAGGCACGAGCACGAACTGATCGGCCTTATCAACGAAGAAAAGTTGGCCTACATGGGCTCGGTGGTATTGGGGCTGAACGATGCGCTGGTGGAGTTTACCGGCGCACTGGCCGGCTTTACGCTGGCCTTGAGCGATTCGAAGCTGATTGCGCTTACCGGGAGCATCACGGGGATTGCGGCGGCGCTTTCGATGGCTTCGTCGGAATACTTGTCGACTAAATCGGACGGGGATACGAAGCATCCGGTAAAGGCGGCCGTTTATACGGGGATTGCTTACATTTTTACGGTGGTGGCGCTGGTGATGCCGTTTATCCTGTGCAGCAACGTGTTGATTGCCTTGGCGGTGATGCTGGGTATCGCCGTGCTGATTATCGCGCTGTTCAATTATTATTATTCGGTGGCCCGCGACGAGAGTTTCCGGAAACGGTTTACCGAAATGGCCGTACTCAGCTTCGGGGTGGCTGCGTTGAGTTTCGGAATCGGTTACTTGCTGAAGCTTTTCACGGGGATAGAGGGCTGAACAAAAGCTGCTGGCTGCCAGTTTAATTTACTAAACAGACACATATAGATATGGATACGAAAGAAACGGAAATTTTGATGAAAACCTCGCTGGGCGACATCAGGCTGAAATTATACAACGAAACGCCGCGGCACCGCGACAATTTTATCAGGTTAGCGGAAAACGGCACTTATAACGGATTGCTTTTTCACCGGGTTATCAAGGATTTTATGATTCAGGGGGGCGATGTAACGTCGAAGGATGCGCCGCTCGATAAGCAGCTGGGGGCGGGCGACTTGGGGT
>JAJBTJ010000236.1 GCA_020860905.1 Parabacteroides sp.
CCGTCCGCAGCCTGCGGACGAACATCCGCAGTACTGCGGATACAGTTTTTATCCATATAAAACCGGTTTTCGTCCAGCATAAAAAGAATAAATCCGGTGAACGAATCGCTTTTAAAAAAAGGGATATTGTTTTTATCTTGTGTTTTTAGTTGGAAGTATCTCCGTTCGGGCCGTTAAACCTCGTTTCCGGAGGGGGAATGCTTAAAGATACGATACAGGCAATTGATTGTTCCTAAATCAATTGCCTGTATCGTAGTATTTCCGGAATATCCCTAAAAAAAGCAACCGGCTCGTCAGGAACCGGTTGCTTTCTTTTTATTTGTTTTAGTCTTTTGTACGGATTGGTTCTTTTTTCGGAGGTGCGCAGTATTTTTTCTGGAAGTAAAGCGGGTCGGATTCTTCTTCTTTTTCTTCCAGCTCTACTTCTTTAACTTTCCGGAATAAGTCGGAAGCGAAGATAAAGTCGTTCAATGCTTTATTGGAGGAAGTAATTACGTCGTCCTTATTCCCTTCCCATTCTTTTTTCCCCTCGTTAATAAAGATGATGTTGTCGCCGATGTTCATCACCGAATTCATGTCGTGCGTATTGATTACGGTGGTCATGTTGTATTCTTTCGTGATGTCGTGAATCAGGTCGTCGATTAGCAGGGAGGTTTTCGGGTCGAGGCCGGAATTGGGCTCGTCGCAAAACAGGTATTTCGGATTCAGGGTGATAGCCCGTGCGATAGCGGCGCGTTTCATCATCCCGCCGCTGATTTCTGAAGGATAAAGCTTGCCGGCATCCGCCAGATTTACCCGTTCCAGGCAAAACTCGGCCCGTTTGACGCGTTCTTTCGAACTGTCTTTCGAAAACATATCCAGCGGATACATCACGTTTTCCAGTACGGTCATCGAGTCGAACAAAGCCGACCCTTGGAAAAGCATGCCCATCTCTTTCCGGAGATGTTTGATTTCTTTTTTCGACATTTTCAGTAAGTCGCGGCCGTCGTACAGAATCTCTCCCGAGTCGGGGCGCAGCAGGCCGATTACGTCTTTTATCATGACTGTTTTACCCGAACCGCTTCGTCCGATAATCAGGTTGGTTTTTCCGTCTTCGAAAACGGTGGAAATATTGTCGAGCACTACCCGCCCGTCAAACGATTTGGTTATATTTTTTACTTCAATCATAATCAGGCAAGCATTAATTGTGTTAGCAAAACATCGGCCAGCAATATCATGATACTGCTGATTACCACGGCGTTCGTGCTGGCTTTTCCTACATCCAGCGCTCCCCCTTTTACGCTATAACCGAAAAATGAGGAAATAGAAGCGATGATGAAGGCGTATACTACCGACTTGATAATCGAATACCACACGTAAAACTGATTGAAGAAATATTGCAACCCGTACTCGAAAGCGCTGGTGGGAAGCGAAGGGGTGATAAAAGTAGCGAAATAACCACCGATAATGCCGGTGAACATACTGAAAATAACCAGTACGGGAATGAAAATCATCAGGCCGGCTATCTTGGGCATGATTAAAAAGTTTGCCGAGTTCACTCCCATGATTTCCATCGCATCTATTTGCTCCGTCACCCGCATGGTGCCTATCTCGGAGGCGATGTTCGACCCTACTTTGCCTGCCAGTATCAAACACATGATTGACGACGAGAATTCGAGCAGGATGATTTCGCGGGTGGTATACCCGATGGTGAACTTCGGAATAAGAGGCGAACTGATATTCAGAGAAATCTGGATAGCAATCACCGTACCGATAAAAACGGAAATAATAACCACGATCCAGAGCGAATCTACCCCTAACTTATATATTTCCTTGATGAGTTGCTTGAAAAACATGCTCCACCTGTCGGGAAGCGTAAGGCTTTTCTTCATCAACAATACGTATTCTCCTACGCTTTGTAATGCTTTCTCCATTTTATTATCTTATTTAGCCGTACAACGATAGTGCGAACCGGGTGCAGAAACGACGTTTGCTTTGGTTATGCCGGAACGTCGCCTATCTTTGTTTTATTTTCAAAACAAAATAGGGCGAACCGAAAGCAGAATCGAACTGGCCCGGTTATGCCGGGATACGGCCTGTCTCGGCGGCTTGAAGCAAAACGAAAACACGCCGGATGCAGCAACCGGTCTACCTGGATAAACCGGTATACCCCCTATCTTTGTTTTATTCTTTGAGGCAAAGATAGGCTAAATTTTACAAGGTTGCGGAGATAAAACATTATTTTACTTTTAGGGACGTTCTGCGGCCTGCTTCAAGAGCTTCAACGCCGTTTCGATAATCGTGTCTTTCCCTTTTCGGATGTCTTCCTCGGTCATATTCACCTGAATGTCGGGGTCGATGCCGAATTCGGTTATCTCTTTATCGGCGTTCAGAATAGGACTGGCCGAAAACCGTACGCTCCAGCCGTTCGGTAGCTCGGAGTAAAACGGAAGTCCGCTGCCTCCGCCGGTACGGTCGCCCATAACGGTTACATAGGGGAGCAGGCGCATTTTGTTGACAAAGTCGTTGGTAGCACTGTAACACCGCCGGTTGGTGAGCACTACCACCGGACGTAACCACCGGATGCGCGACGAAGGCTCCAGGTCGAACGGATACGGTTCGGAAAAATCGTTGTGTCCCGGGCCGGTTTTGTGCACGATATAACCTGCCGTAACGGTTTGGTCGGCGAAGCGCGAAGCAATGCGGTCGGAATAGGTCATGGAGCCGCCCTCGTTTTCCCGCACGTCGATAATCAGGCCGGAGCAATCTTTAAACGAATAAAGCACGTAATCGAGATTGCTTTCGCCCACCCCCGACGAAAAGCTGGGGTAATAGATATAGCCGATGCTGTCGGGGAGCAACATTTTGTACTTCATCCCGCCGGCGATATGGTAATCCGTTCCTAAGTAATTTTTTTGTATCTGCTCGTTGAAGTTATCCGGATAATCTTCGTACCATTTCCAGTACCGGGCCAGGTCGAACGACGAAATCAGGTTGGTATGCCCGTCTTTCAGTTCCGCCATCATATCGCCCAGCAAGTTGAAAAGCTCGTATTGGTCCATCTCTTCGTTTACACGGGGTTTATAGGCGGCATATACCTGGTTCCAGTCTACTTCCTTGTACTCGAAAAAGCAATAATGCTCGTCGAGGATAGTCCAGAGCGCTTCGAAGTTTTCCCGGGGAGAGGTGGTATACTCGTCCTCTTTATCGCAACTTCCCGTCGATACGAAGAGCAATAGTACGGTACAATAGAGCAACAGGCGACGTATCATTTTTTTTCTTTCTCTTTATCAATTTAATAATAAGCGCTGCTATACCGCTCCTTTTGTTTCAGCTTTTTCCCTCCGAACGAAATGAACTCTTTTACGAATCCAATCATAAACGAGTTGGAAATCACGTGAGTTTTGATGTGGTGGATGTCCGTGCGGTACGAACTGTTCAGGAAGCCGGCTCGCAGCGTGAAGCAGCCGAGCGGAAAATCGGCGGTTACATAATGGCGGCAAGCGAGTTGGTTGTGGAGCGAGGCGAATACCACTACGCCTTTGTAATTGCCCAAATCGAATATTTCGTAATACGACTGTCCGTAATGTGGCGAAAACAGGCCGCCGGCCACCGGCATATCGAGCTGGTAACGCAGGGTAACAGGATATTCGCGTATGCGGGCGGTGTAAATCGCCATAGCCGACAAGGTCAGGTTGAGGCTTACCTTGGCGGCTGCGGGATTGTTGGAGTTACGGGTATTATAAATAAAGCCCAGGTCGGCCTGTACACCGGGGCCAACTAATATTTTCAGGTCTTTTTGAGGCGCGAAACGGTAGTGATAATTCAACGTATAATCTACAAAGCCGGAAAAAGCGGAGGCCGTTTCGGCCGGATTATCCGTAAAGCTCACGTCGATGTTAAGCATCTGTTGCCGGGAAAACCGGTAGTTTCCGAGCGCTACGGTTTTCATACGCTCGTTCAGTATGCGCAATCCCCATCCGTTATAGTTGATAGGCGAAAGGTACGTATCTTTTATATTGTATTTTCCTATGCCTACAAGCGTAGCCTCGTTCGTCGAACGAAGCTCTTTTTCTTCCTCTGTTTGCGCTTGGAGCGAGGCACAACAGAGGCAAAGCCATATTCCTACCGATAAGGCTGCGTTTTTCATGCTTTTTTATTTGTCAAAGAGTTTCATCTGGCCGGTTATTTCGTCCAGGATGTCCGTATTGCTTTTGTTTTCGTCTTCTTCGCTTGCGATTTCCACATGGTCGGTGGTTGCCGCTGTTTCTTCCTGGGGAAAACGCTCCGGCTCCAGTTCGTTGATGGTTGCCACCGTATAGTTGGAAATCCGTTTTCCCAGCGCTTTGAACCCTTTTACGGCCACAAATTCCTCCGCATCCAGTATCAACGGTTCCCTGAAATCGTCGTGTCCTCCGAAAATGACTTCCATGCGCGGATAGGCTTCGTCGGTAAGCAACAGCAGCGACGATTTCGGATTTTCGCCCAGGAAGTTCTGTTTCCTGGCCGAAGCGTCGAGCATAAACCGTTTCAGGTACGGATGCTTGTAGTCGGCGTTGTATACCGCAGCCGTCCATACTTTGTTCGGGTTGTACTTTTCGATAAGCAGGATGTTGGTTTCGTAATGGTTGCTCAATTCGAAATTGGAAGTATAAAAGTCGCCGTTTTGCAGAACCACCAGGATTTGTTCTTCGCTCTGGAACTCGCCCAGTAGTTCACCCCGTCCGTCGTAGTTGAGGCGCAGGATGTCGCGGTCAAACCATACTTGCCTACCGCCTAACGTGGAAGTTCCTTTCTGCTTCAACGTAATTTTGTGTACTTCCCCTTTCGTGAGGATATTTCCCATCGACCCGCGTCCCTTGATTACGATTTCGCTGAAATCTTTCTCGAATACCAACAAGCGCTGCCTGGGCTTCGGTTTCAGGATTACTTTTACGGTTTCGGCCTCGCCGTTCGGGTTAACGCTGAAATACAAGATACGCGAACCTTCGCTTCCGCGGGTAAGGTCGTATTCCCTGTCGCGGGTGATTCCGGTGATAGCGAAGCGTTTGATGTAACAAGGCGCCAGCTTGCCGTCGCGGTAAATCACGTTGTAAATCGTCCGGTTGTCGTTCCGCTTGAAGATATTTACATACAGGGGATTTTTCCCGATAAACATTTTTTCCGCCACCTTGACGATTTTGTATTTCCCGTCGCGGTAAAAAATAATCACGTCGTCGATGTCGGAGCAGTTACTGATAAACTCGTCTTTTTTCAGTGCCGTACCGATAAACCCTTCGTCGCGGTTGATGTACAGCTTCTCGTTCGCTTCGGCCACTTTCGTTGCTTCGATGGTATCGAAACTCTGTATTTCCGTCATACGCGGAAAGGCTTTGCCGTATTTTTCTTTCAGCATGGCGAACCACTCGATGGTATATTCCACCATATGTGCCAGGTGTGCGTCGATGCCGGCGATTTGTTCCTTGATTTGGGCGATTTGCTCGTTCGATTTGTCGGAGTTGAACTTCAGGATGCGTCCCATCTTGATTTCCATCAAACGCAGGATATCGTCGCGGGTCACTTCCCGGATAAAGCCGGGCTTGAACGGCTCCAGCCTTTTGTCGATATGGGCGATGGCTATATCCATATCCTTGGCGTTTTCGAATTCCTTGTCTTTGTAAATCCGTTCCTCGATGAATATTTTTTCCAGCGACGCAAAGAACAAGGTTTCCGCCAGCTCCTGTTTCTGGATAGTCAGCTCCAGTTGCAACAGGTCGAGCGTACGGTCGGTGGAGTGGCGCAGCACGTCGCTTATCCGCAGGAAATGCGGTTTCTGGTCTTCGATTACGCAGCAGTTCGGCGAAATGCTGATTTCGCAATCCGTAAAGGCATACAGGGCGTCGATGGTCTTGTCCGACGAAACGCCGGGCGCCAGGTGCACCAGGATTTCCACCCCGCGCGAGGTATTGTCGTCTACCTTCTTGATTTTGATTTTCCCTTTATCGTTGGCTTTCAGAATCGACTCGATTACGTTCGAAGTGGTACGCCCGTAGGGGATTTCGGTAATCGCCAGCGTTTTGTTGTCGAGTTTACCGATTTTGGCGCGGATTTTAACCGTTCCGCCCCGTTCTCCGTCGTTATACTTGGATACGTCTATCGAGCCGCCCGTCTGGAAATCCGGATACAGCCGGAAAGGTTCGCCTTTCAGGTGGGCAATCGAGGCGTCGATCAGTTCGTTGAAGTTATGGGGTAATATTTTCGACGAAAGCCCTACCGCGATTCCTTCCACGCCCTGCGCCAACAGTAACGGAAATTTTACCGGAAGAGTAATCGGCTCTTTGTTACGTCCGTCGTAAGACGCTTTCCATTCGGTCGTTTTCGGGTTGAATACCGTTTCCAGGGCGAATTTCGAAAGCCGGGCCTCGATGTAACGGGGAGCGGCCGCACTGTCGCCGGTAAGTATGTTTCCCCAGTTTCCCTGGCAGTCGATAAGCAAATCTTTCTGGCCTAACTGCACCAATGCATCGCCGATCGAAGCGTCGCCGTGCGGGTGGAATTGCATGGTGTGCCCTACGATATTAGCCACCTTGTTGTACCGTCCGTCTTCCAGCCGTTTCATAGAATGCAGAATCCGGCGCTGTACCGGTTTCAGCCCGTCGTGGATGTGCGGCACGGCACGCTCCAGAATCACATACGAAGCATAATCGAGAAACCAGTTTTGGTACATCCCCGAAAGGTGATACGTAATCCGGTCGGTCGTTTTATCGGGCACTTTGTAATCGGAATGGGTTTGGAACGGGGTTTCCGTTTGTTCTTTTTCATCGTCTGCCGGCAGTTGCTCTGCCGGCTCCAGGTCATCGTTTTCAATAAAATCTTTACTATCTTCTGGTTTCATATATCGGATAAAGACGCTTTTTTCTATTTTAAATAATGCTAATATGAGGCTTGTCCACGCAAATATAC
>JAJBTJ010000006.1 GCA_020860905.1 Parabacteroides sp.
TTTAAAAACATAAGCATGTTTTGAAAAAAAGCGTAGCATGAATTCGGTTAATAAATCTGTATTTTTCCCGCTTGCCCTACCCGTTGAGGATAAATACTCAAAATAAGTACCCAATTAACTTGGTTTTTAATTTTATTATGACGCGAAAGCCGTACAAAAATGAACTGTCATAAAGTGGGGATAGAGTGGGGATGATGTGAAAATGAAAGGAAATGCGGAAGATGTAAAAAACGCAGCTTATGATTATGCGGTTTGGAGCTGTCTTTCCGTTAAACGTAACAGGGCTGAGAATCGAATACGGCGAGCCACGCCCCGATACGAATGCAATCAGCCCCTCCAGGAAGGGGCTGATTTGACATTTTGACACTGCCTGCATCTGGGAACCTGCATTTACAGGAACTTCATCCCGTTAAGGCTCGTCCGTTAAAAGCATTCCTGCCTGCTTTGTAGCCGGCAAACAGTTCCGTACAGCGAAGCCGAACGGCGGTTCTTTCTCTTTTTCGCTTCCACCGGCGATAAGGCACTGGCTACTTCACCCAAACATTCACGATTTCCCCTACGAACATCTTGTAAAGCTGCTTCGTGCTCCATTCCTCTTTGAGAGCAGCGTTCGTAATCGCCTCGGGCGTAATCGACTGAGCCACCGTTTTGCGGCATTCGATAATCATCCACGCTTCCGAAAATGCTTTGCTTCCTGCCGGAGTCGTGATAGGCGTAAGCCCCGTTTCCTTAACCTTGTCGGCGCTTTTGCCCGTCTTGCTGCCGCAAATCTTCAGCGCATCCCGGTAAGCCTCCGTGTAGAACGAAAGCGTGTACGTATCGTTTTTCTCCATCAGTTGGTATGTAAAGCGCGTAGGAGCGATAAAACAAAAAGCTACCGGTTTGCCGAACATCATGCCCAAACCGCCCCATCCGGCCGTCATCATGTTGAACTGCTGGTCGTTGCCGGCCGTAATCAACATCCAGTCGTCGCGCAACAGTTTGATGATGTTCCCCGGAATCTTGTCGGGCGAAATGGATTTGTAGCCCGGCATTCCGTTAGCCGGAGTAGCCGGAACCAACACCGCCGCCTGCGTTTGTACCCCCGTTTCCACCGGAACGGCAACCGCCGGAGCCGCCTGGGCTACAGGAGCCGGGCTTACAGCAGGCGCAACCGGAGCGGCCTGGGCCGTTTGGTTCCCGGCTAAAGCAGCGCCCCCTAAGGCACCCTGTATATCCGAGAATAACCCGTTTACCAGGTCGATGGTCTTGGAACGGAATTTGCCGGCGCCCTGGGCCAGCTTGGTTTTATCTTTATTTAAAGCGTACTTGTCTACAATCCACTCTTCGGCTGCGTATTTTTCCGGCTCGTTCTGGTACGACACGTTATACGTATAACGGATGCCCGTTACTTCGGCCAGGCATTTGCCCGGTTCGCACTCCACCGTGAGCCGGTAGTTCGCCAGCGAACGGTCCAGCGAAAGCGCCGTTTTGGCAAACACCAGGTACTCTTCGCCGCCGCAAGCGATTTCGCCCTTTTCCGCATTCGTGTACAATACGCGGTTGTTCCCTTCGTCGAACCGGCTCTTCGCCCACGATAACACCGCGTCGTAAATTTGTTGTTGCGATAGCCCGGGAGCGTTGAATTCCTTGCTGAATACCACTTTTCCATTGATTTCGGGTACGGCTCCGGCCAGGTAAGCCGGGTCGTTTTGCGCCGTTGCGAGCAAAGGCAGGCACAAAAGCATAAATAAGAATCGTTTCATATAAATAGAATTTAATTTTTAATATCGCAGTGCGGCGGCACCCGCCTGTCCGCCGAATCCGGCAGAACGTCCGGCAGATACACGCATTTCACGGAATTTTTCGCATCGGGTGCGGCTGCCTCCCCGGCTTTGTTTCTCAATGGACGGCGCAGCGCGGGCCTGGTTCGGAAGCCGGCG
The DNA here is from genome assembly GCA_020860905.1 of Parabacteroides sp. Taxonomy (GTDB): domain Bacteria; phylum Bacteroidota; class Bacteroidia; order Bacteroidales; family Tannerellaceae; genus Parabacteroides_B. The sequence goes on from JAJBTJ010000006.1 coordinate 1,923, forward strand.
GGAACCGGGGCAGGCCGGGGTTTCACTCCGCTTCGCTTCTCGGGTGCGGACAGGATGCCGGTCGCCGGTGCGGACAAGCCGTCCCGTTTATGCCGGAGGGGTAGCCTGTCGTCGCTTATTTTGAAGCAAAGATATATAATTACGAACGAAATAAACTATGAGCGAGATAAATAAATTCGTACATTTGGATTCTACCAACGAAAAAAAGTATATATTTGCACCCTGTTTATACCCTGAAAAAGCTAAAAATAATTGTAATAACATAAACATAAGATTCAAATGCAAAACAAAGGATTTGTAAAGGTCTTTGCCGTGTTACTTACGCTGGTTTGTCTGTTCTATCTGTCGTTCTCTTTTGTGACCAGATATTACACTAACAAGGCCGCAGAAGTGTCGGGCGGAGATCCGGTGAAACAGAGTCAGTATTTAGACTTGTTATCTACACAAAAAGTATGGTTAGGCTATACCCTTAAAGAATGCCGTGAAATGGAAATCACGCTCGGGCTCGACCTGAAAGGGGGTATGAACGTCGTTCTCGAACTGAACGTAGCGGATGTAATCCGCGCCCTGGCGAACCATAATCCCGACGAAAATTTCAACAAAGCCCTGGAATTGGCTTACGCCCACCAGGCCGGCAGCCAGAAAGACTTTGTCGATTTGTTTGCCGAAGAATATAAGAAACTCGATAACGGCGCCCGCCTGTCGGCCATCTTCAGTACATTCGAGCTGAAAGATAAAATTACGCCCCAGAGTTCGGATGCACACGTTATCTCCGTAATTAAAGACGAATTAAAGAGCGCCGTCGACAACTCGTTTAAGGTACTGCGTACCCGTATCGACCGTTTCGGCGTGGTTTCGCCCAATATCCAGCGGTTGGAAACAGCCGGACGTATCCTGGTGGAACTTCCCGGCGTGAAAGAACCCGAACGTGTGCGTAAGCTGCTGCAGGGAAGCGCGAGCCTCGAGTTCTGGGAAACCTATAAATTGCCCGAGATTTACCAGCAGTTGATTGCTGCCGACAATGTGCTCCGCGAACTGAAAGTAACCGAAACCGTAAGTGTACCGGGCGACTCGGTTGCCGTACAGATAGGCGATTCGGCGGCATTGGCGCAAGCCCATACCAATGAAGCCGACTCGTTACTGGCCGAAATCGGGAAAGACAACGTAGCTCCCGCCGCACAATCCATGGAAGAATTTGCCAAGGAACATCCGTTGTTCGCCCTGTTGCAAATCAACCAGTACCAAGGCCAACTGGCGCCGAGCGCTATCGTAGGTATGGCCAAAGGGTCGGATATTCCCAAGATTAACGAATACCTGGCGATGAAGCAGGTAAAAGACGTCCTGCCGCGTAACCTTTCGTTGAAATGGGGGGTTAAACCGGTAGACGAAAAAGAAATTTACTACGAGCTCTATGCTATCAAGGCAACGAACCGCGATGGCAGCCCGGCTTTGGGCGGCGACGTGGTAACCGACGCACGTGACGAGTTCGAACAACAGGGCGGCCGCACGAATCCCGGCGTAAGCATGTCGATGAACGCCGAGGGCGCCAAGGCCTGGGCCCGGTTAACGAAGGAAAATATCAACCGCCAGGTAGCTATCGTACTCGACGATATGGTTTATTCGGCGCCGAACGTACAGGTCGAAATTACCGGCGGACGCTCGTCTATCACCGGGCATTTCACTCCCGAAGAAGCGAAAGACTTAGCCAACGTGCTGAAATCCGGTAAAATGGCCGCTTCCGTACGTATCGTACAGGAAGACGTAGTAGGGCCTTCGCTGGGGCAGGAAGCCATTAACGCAGGGGTGATTTCGTTTATCCTCGCACTGGTATTGCTGATGATTTACATGTGTGCCGCCTACGGCATCGTACCCGGTATGATTGCCAACGGGGCGCTGGTAGTGAATATCTTCTTTACCCTGGGCGTGCTCGCCTCTTTCCAGGCCGTTCTTACTTTATCGGGTATCGCCGGTATGGTGCTTACCCTGGGTATGGCCGTGGATGCGAACGTGTTGATTTACGAGCGCGCCAAGGAAGAGCTCCGGAGCGGAAAGAATATCAAAAAGGCGATTGAAGACGGTTATAAAAACGCTTTCTCGGCCATCTTCGACTCCAACCTTACCACCATTATCACCGGTATCGTATTGTTCTATTTCGGAACAGGGCCTATCCGCGGATTCGCCACTACGTTGATTATCGGCCTGGTCGCTTCGTTCATCACGGCTGTATTCTTAACCCGTATCGTATACGAGGGATTGCTGGCGAAAGGCAAATTGCAACACCTTACTTTCACTACTCCGTTAACGAAAGATTTGCTGGTCGACCCGAAAATCAATTTCCTCGGAAAGCGGAAAGTTGGTTACCTGGTTCCCGTTATCTTTATCTTGCTGGGGTGCGTGGCGTTGTTTACCGTAGGATTGAATAACGGTATCGACTTCACCGGCGGACGTAACTACATCGTACGTTTCGACCATCCGGTTAAAACGGCCGAAGTGCGCGACTTGCTGGCGCCCGAGTTAGACGGCGCCGTGAGCGTTATCACCATCGGCTCGCAAGACCAGGTGCGTATCTCTACCAACTACAAGATTGCCGACAATGACCCGGAAGTGGATTCCGAAATCGAAGGCCGTTTGTTCGACGGACTGAAAAAGTTGCTTCCGGAAGGAACTACGCTCGAACAGTTCACGGGCACGTACATCCAGAGCTCGCAAAAGGTAGGGCCCAGCATGGCCGACGATATAAAGAATGCGGCTATCCTGGCCGTTATCTTCTCCATGATTTGTATGGCCATCTACATCTTGCTCCGTTTCCGCGACATCGCGTTCTCGCTGGGTGTATTGGCTTCCGTGTCGATTACCACGTTCGCCATTATCGGGGCGTATGCCTTGTTGTGGAAGGTAATGCCTTTCTCGATGGAAATCGACCAGACTTTTATTGCGGCTATCCTTACCATTATCGGGTACTCGGTGAACGATACCGTGGTGGTATTCGACCGTATCCGCGAAACGATGGCTATCTATCCGAAGCGCGACCGCTTCCAGGTGATTAACGATGCCTTGAACTCTACCTTGTCGCGTACGTTCAGCACGTCGCTGAGTACCTTGATTGTGGTATTGTGTATCTTTATCCTGGGCGGCAGCACCATCCGGAGCTTTACGTTCGCCATCTTGCTGGGTATTATCATCGGTACGTACTCTACGTTGTATGTGGCCACTCCGGTTGCATACGAGGTGATGAAGCATTACACCCGGAAATCGAAAGACGAAAAGGCGGCTTAACCGGACACTATAAATAAAAATACGGGCTGTTCTTCCGGCAATGTGGGGAGGAACAGTCCGTTTCTTTTTATCCGGAGGCAGAACGGCGCTAACCGGTAAACTGTTTCCTCGCGCAGCCTGTTACAGTAACAAGGTAACGATTTGTTTTCCGCTTACGCTGCGGTAGCCGGCGGAAAAGTCGTACTTTTGTTCCGGCATGCTGGAGCCGTACAAGGAAAAAGAGGTTGAAATAAAAAACGTATCACATGAAAATTGTAGTATTAGACGGGTATTCTTTAAATCCGGGCGATTTATCCTGGAAAGAAATGGAGGCGTTAGGACAGTGTACGGTGTACGACCGTACGCCGCCCGAACTGGTAATCGAACGGGCCGGAGGCGCCGATGCGATTCTTACCAATAAGGTGGCCATTACAAAAGACGTGATGGATGCGTTGCCGGGTTTGAAATACATCGGCGTGTTGGCTACCGGCTATAATGTAATCGACATCGAAGCCGCCCGGGAAAAAGGGATAGTCGTAACCAATATCCCGTCGTACAGCACCGATTCGGTGGTGCAGATGGTATTCGCCCATCTGCTGAATTGGTCGAACCGGGTAGCCCATTATACCGAAGAAGTGCGCGCCGGCCGGTGGGCTGCCAGCGCCGATTTTACTTTTTGGGATACGCCGCTTTTCGAGTTGAAAGGAAAAACGTTCGGCATAGCCGGATTGGGGCATATCGGTATGGCCGTAGCCCGGGTGGCGCTCGCTTTCGGAATGCACGTAATTGCTTTTACTTCCAAGCGGGGCGCCGACTTGCCCGAGGGGATTTCGCCGGTTACGAAGGAGGCGCTTTTTAAGCAAAGCGATGTGCTTTCGTTGCATATGCCTCTTACGCCCGAAACGCGTTTTTTCGTGGATGCGGAAATGCTCTCGTTGATGAAGCCGACGGCTATCGTAATCAATACCGCCCGCGGCCCGTTGGTCAACGAGCACGACCTGGCGGCCGCCCTCGACAACAGAACGATTTTTGCCGCCGGCGTAGATGTGTTGTCGTCCGAGCCGCCTCGGGCCGATAACCCGTTATTAACCGCGCGCCATTGCTCCGTTACGCCCCATATCGCCTGGGCTACCCGCGAAGCCCGTACGCGCCTGATGGAAATCGCAGTGAATAACCTGAAGAGCTACCAGCAGGGGACGGTTCAAAACAGGGTGGGATAAAGTTTCCCTATTTCAATAGGGATTTCCCTTTCTCTGTAAGACGATATTTTTGTTTGGGGTGTCGCGGTTGTTTGGGATAAATCAACTCAACTAATTTTAAAGCCTATTGCGGGATAAAGATAATTATTTAAAAAATTGACTCGGTCTTTTAGTTGTAACAATTCCATAATTTCTTTTGCAGAATAGGTGTTGTTCCCGATTGTTTTCACTACCATCTCGACTTGTAGGGTACTTGTAGGAGTAGTATTCTTATAGTGGAATATAACCTTGACAAAATCGCACTCCGCGTGAAATTCAGGCTCGGGTATTCCTACACGGCAAGAAAGCGCAGAGTGTTTCCATACTCCGTTCTAATTGTCCGGTTGTTTCTTTGAACTCCAGGTTTCTGTTCTCCGTAGCCTGAGTTAATGCTATAATGTGGTTATATGTTAAGCTTTCCATATCCATGCCTGTAGTTTATCTC
>JAJBTJ010000111.1 GCA_020860905.1 Parabacteroides sp.
ATCTAAGCTTATCTTTTATCTTTAAAGGCTAATAAAAAATAAACTCGCCACTTCTCTCTTTCATAAATAAATATTGAACATTAATACCTACTCCATTCTTTTTAAAGCCCTATTTTGATTTCAATTTATTGTGTATGAGAGAGAAAACTATTTAGTTTTGTTGACATGGAAAGGATAAAATCACATACAAATCTCAAAATTCACGCTGTAGAAGCAAGCTCTCATCTTTTACTTCCGTATGCTGACGGCGGAATAAGAGCCGGTTTCCCCTCGCCGGCACAAGATTATATGGATATTGCCATCGACCTGAACAAGGAACTGATACAACACCCGGCCGCCACCTTCTACGGACGTGTGGTAGGAGATTCCATGCGTGATGAAGGAATCCAGGAAGGTGATATACTAATTATCGACAAATCGTTGGAAGTACAGGAAGGTGACTTGGTTGTTTGTTGCGTCGACGGAGAATTTACGTTAAAGCGCATCCATATAGAAAGAAAGGTAATTTGGTTAGTGCCTTCCAACACCGACTTTCCGCCAATCAAAATCACACCGGATAATGATTTCCTCGTATGGGGCGTGGTAACTTACACTATCAAGAAAAACCGGAAAAGAAGAAAATGATCGGGCTGATAGACTGCAATAATTTCTTTGCTTCCTGTGAACGGGTATTCAATCCCTTGTTGCGGGAACGACCAATCGTTGTTCTATCGAATAACGACGGGTGTGTAGTAGCCCGTAGTAACGAGGCTAAAGCACTCGGCATCGGAATGGGCGTGCCGGTATTCGAAGTGAAAGAGATAATCGATAAAAATAACGTTGCAGTTTTTTCATCCAACTATATCCTTTACGGAGATATGTCACACCGGGTAATGTCAATCCTGCATGAATTAGTTCCGTCAATAGAAATCTATTCCATTGACGAGGCTTTCCTTTCGTTCGAAGGATTTGATCACCTGGATTTATATGAATATGGCAAAAAGATAGTCCGGACCATAACCAAAAGCACCGGTATCCCCGTATCGTTAGGAATAGCGCCAACCAAAACTTTAGCCAAAATAGCCAGCAAATACGCGAAAAAGTACAAAGGCTACAAAGGGGTTTGCATAATCGATACCGATGAGAAACGGATTAAAGCTCTCCATCAATTCGAAGTAGGGAACGTTTGGGGTATTGGGCGACAATATGTACATCGGCTGGAATATTACGGCATGAAAACGGCGTATGATTTTACTTTGCGCTCTGAATCGTGGGTAAGAAAAGAAATGACTATCACCGGCGTACGTACTTGGAAAGAATTAAAAGGCATTTCGTGCATCGGACTGGATACGACAGGCACCCCAAAGAAAAGTATTTGTACTTCTCGGAGTTTCGGGGAAATGACAGAGGATTACGAAGTATTGCGCGAAACTATTGCCAATTTTGCTGCTGCTTGCGCCAAGAAATTACGGGAACAGAATGCGGCGGCAAATGTTATGCAAGTCTTTATCTTAACGAAGCTGTTCCGGAAAGATTTGCCCCAATACTGCCAATATCAAAACTACACCCTGCCAGTGCCGACAAATAACACTTCCGAGCTTATCCGGTATTCCGGCTTCCTACTGCAAGCTATCTACCAAAAAGGATACCAGTACAAAAAAGCCGGGGTGATGGTAATGGATATCGTGCCAGCAGACTATATCCAGATGAATGTCTTCGACGGGCGCAACCAAGTTCGGGATAAAAAAATCATATCGGTTATAGATACGCTTTCAAAAAAATATGGAACCCACATTATTAAATGTGCTACCCAAGGCAACGGAAGAAAATGGAGGCTAAAAAACGAATTTATTTCCCGGAGGTTTACTACAAACCTGAAGGATATAATTCAAGTAAAAGCGTAAAAAGAAATTAGCCCGGAGGAAAAACCTACCGGGCTAAACTTTGTCTGCCGAAACCTCGCTACCTCACGGATAGCGTGGATACCTTTAAAAAACATGAAACCCGATGCCAACTGCGGCTTCGGCAAAGCCTTCTACGAACATTGGGCTCATGCTTTTTGCAAAGATATGGGATTGTTTTTGATTTGCAAGTACTGGAGAAGAAAATTGTTTGGAAAAGAATAATGAAAGATTTACAGTAAAGCCGATAGAGTCATTCTGAATATTTTGCCTTTTTCGCTGCGTCCACATCTATGTTTATTTCCTGACATAACCAACAAAGACAGTCATTAAATCCAGAAACAGCAGACTTGCCAGAACGTAAAAGTTCCCCAAGTGCTTTTTTACAATCTGAGATCCAATTCTCATCGCGTATATTAACACGGTGACCGGTTCCTCCTAATTTTAAATGAGTCTGGTTACTACTATATGAATATGAATAGCCTCCGGATTACCAACAAATTCCCCCTTTTGATGTCTACGCGTAAAAGGGGAAATTTTTTCTCCTTTATAAGGAGAGGGCTTTTTTTCCTCTTCCTTTTTTTCCTCTTCCTTTTCTTTGCCTTTCTCCTCATCTCCAACATCCCAAGGAACGGGTTCATAGAACCACTTCTTCCAAACCTTAGTCATAACTTTACGATCTTCGGCTGTTAAATAACCCTTAAATAACTCATCCCACGTTGCGTCTGGATGATCCAGACTGATTGCGATTTTAGACCTAAGTGCTTTGCCTATCACATCGGCTGAGTACCTCACTTCTATCACTAAATCTGACAACAGCTCATTAACATCCTCTTTCTTCTCCAAATCTCTAACACCATCTAAACTACTTTCCGAACTACTTTGTGAAATGCTTGTGGTTATTTTCGTTCGTTGAATAATCGGATACAATTGATTTTTTTCTTTCAATTGTATCGTATTGATAAACTCAGTCTGTCTAACCGCTTCCGGTCTATTATCCTCCATATATACTCTTCCTCCACCCGGCTTAGTCTGGATAGTCCTGGAAGGGGATTCTTTCTGTGTTTTTTCGGCGTACATGGTGGTTGAGTTTAGTGGTGTCTTCAAAGGTAAGTAATATTTCATAAATACAAAGTAAAAGGGTGGCAAGGATAATACATTTGGCTGGATCACCCTGGTTAAGTTTTCTTCATCGTTATAACTTGTTACTGACAAAAAAACAAGGTTGCATTCTTGCAAACCGGTGCAGAGTAGTTGCTCCTGCACCTGATAGTAGTAATGCTTGTACTTATTTTCAATGAAAGGTAAAAGTGCTTCCAGATCTTCTTTTAAAGATTCGAACTCCAGATAATCGGATAGGTATACTGTTTTCAATTCGTCGAAATCCACGACCCGCCCATCCTCTATTTTAGCAAAATCAAGGCTGCACTTAAACACGCTCATTTCTGCACAAATGCAGGTATATTGTGCAAAATAATTATCCGGCAAGGTTAAGAGGTAACGGTTTTCTAGTATAGCGCCGGTTCTAAGTGCATCGATCGGGCTGCCCAAGGCGTTATAATGGGGCTTGATGCCACTTACGAAACGTCTCAATAATGATAAATGTGATTGAGAATCTTTTCCGCTCATAAGTGCATGTACATCGCCACTTCCTATATACATGGTTTCTATCATAACTTACCTTTTTTTGCGAGATTGTTATAAATCGTATCTATCTGCTTTTTATTTAAGTCGTCGATACTTCCTACATTGAAATAAGAAAGAATATTGCGGCAATAGGCGTTGTCAGTCATCATATAGTTAGTTACTATATCTTTTCTTTCATCGGAATTTAACGGCTTTTGTTCTTTGGACTTGTCTTTGTCCGGATCTTCACCTGTTGCAATTTTGTACGCATTTAGAAGGGCGTATTTCCGCGCATAAGTCGATGCCTTACCAAATCCTTTATCTCCGGGGTCAAGGCCGCGTCCGTAAGATTCGACATCGATAAATTCATCAGGTTTTTCTATATTTATAATCCGGAGTGTTAGTTTGATAATGTCAACATAGTAAAGTGCCTCGTATCCGTTATCTTTTTGGATTTTTACGATTTCGGATTTCACGAGTTCTTGTTTTATTGGGATGCTAACAAGCCCGACTTTCGTTTCAGCTTCTTTCACTTCCAGAACAACATCTATATCTTGAACTGCTTTGTAGGCATTAGTTCCCTTGCCGACTGTCATGTTCTTTTCGATGTTTTTAATCTCATTGGAGACAGCCTGTATCCTTTGATACAGATTGTCGGTTCTTTTCTCTTCTGCCATACCTTAAAATTTAAAATTGTCTGTGGACGCCGAGGAATCGAACCTCATTCTCTTCTGTGCAGAAGCGCTCTACCATTAAGCCATACGTCCGTACCGTCTTTTCCGGCTGTCATTAGTCGCTCGCTAATCAGCTTTTTTGAAGCAGTCTTTTTGTACAGAACTTTTAACTGTAAGGCATACCTTGCATCATTTTGCCTTGTTACGTTAAAGATGCTCGTGTGAAGAAGCCCGGATTCGAACCGGGAGTTGCAAGATTTCGTTTGTACGTTTCTATTGTGGTTCCGACTTCCCCAGTCGCGCTTTCTTGCATCGAGGCTAACCGGCTGTATAATCAAACTAAGCGTCTACCAATTCCGCCACTTCTCCGTGTGCCGGTCTTACCGGCTATTTTTATCCTGCACGCACCGCACAGGGAAACCGTAACGACGGCTGCTGTAGTTCGTACGGGCATTCGTCGACCAGAAATCCAGAAACCAGGCGTTGCTGCCATCGTAGGGCGTAGACGACCAACCGTATCCGTACGTACCCGAAACGCGAAGAGTGCCGTCATTGTAGTCACGGCACCCGGAGGCGGGGAAAAAGAGCTGGTCGTTAGCCACCCAGATGCCCCTGTCGGCTTCTGACCAATGCCAGCTAAGCGCCAGCAAGGCTTTATATTCTTCTCTGGTCGGTAGACGCTTTCCGACAGATGCGGCGGCCTGTAACGCCTCTTTGTAGGCAAAGTGGGTTTTACCATCAACCACCAAATTTTCTTTATCCCATTTCAGGCCGTTTATAATTACGTAATCCCTAACGAATAAGGATAATAGCTTTCTGATTAATCTTTTAATTGCTTTCATATCTTACCTTTTATATTTGCTCGAAGGAAAACCGGCCGGGCATCTCGCGACGGCCGGCCGGATAGTAACACAATCTAATACCATGGAAAACACGCTATCTTTCTTTATACGCCTCAAGTGTTATTTCGATAGAATCAAGAATAGCTTCAAGACGGGCAATTCTTTCCGCCCTGCATTTATTCATAAATTTTTCATTCTCGAGCTCCTGGTAGAGCCGACCAACTAATTCGGTTAGCTCTTCTTTGCTCATTGTTTCAATGCCTTTCGTTTCCATATTCATATAATTTTAATTATTACCAATTCTTTTCTTTATAGGTTATTACTGTCATTACCGAACTCATGCAGCACGTAAGCGCGTGAAAGCTATTGTAGAATGAGCAGATAAAACAAACCACAGCCATAACTGCAAATGTGATGCAGAAACAAGCCTGCAAACGTGAGACAAAATGTAGCTTCATAAACGTTAGAATTTAGTTTGGTGCCCGGTAGCCGATTCGGTCGACAGCATCGCGCCTACCTACCGGGCTTGTAGTTTAAAGTCTTTTGCAAACGAAAGAACCGCTCTCCGGGGACACGTCAACCCTTCTGCTTATGTTCTGTATCTTCACTTCCGGCTATGTTGGTGCCGGTTCTGTGTGCAATTTGTACCCTAAAGCGTTTCGCTCGCTTCTTGCGTCCGGTCGCTCCGGAAAGGGCGCCCGGCCTCAATAGGCCGTTATGAAATTCTCTATCCGGAAAGACCGGAATGATTGCTTGTCTACGTCGTAGTAGCGGACGGTCTTGTAGTTCTCGCCACCTGTACCCTTAACGAGGCTCTGGACGTCTTTTAAGGTGCCTTTTGCTTTGCGCAGCGTACCGTCGGCCTTTTCGTAAGCGAAAGTTATAATACCGTTGTGCATCTGGCGGGTTACCCGGTAGAGCGCCCAGGCTTTGGCCAGGCATACAGAGAAGGCTTTACCAGTAGCTTTTGCAAGCTCATGAGCCATGCAAAAAACTTTGTGTTTGTAGTTTGTTTCCATAATAGTGTGTGTATGTATTAGTATTCAAATTCGTATTCGTAAACTTCTGGTGCCAGATACTCAACCTCTTTTGCCAGAGACTCAACTTCTTCATTCAGCATGGCGACGATTTCAGCCTTGCGTTCTACATTGTAGAGTTTACAGGCTTCGGCCTCGGACATCTTCTCGATTGCTGCCAACTCTTCTCTTGTGTTGGTAAGCTCTTCTTTTGCTGTTTCGTACTGTCGTGCCATAATCGCTTATTGTTAATTGAAGTATCTTACTTTCTTTTGGGGTATAGCATGTGTAAAAAGGTCAGAAAGACGGTATTCTATTCGGTTGCCGTTGTAATGCCGTTCGACTTTATCTCCTAATTCATCAATTGTCTTTCTTCCAAAAATCCGATATGCTTCGTTTTGGCTTACAAATTCTTTTTGAACTTTAATGAATTTGGCTATCCAAATTGCAAATGCGTTTATAAAACGCTCATCGCTTAAAACGACATCCAAAACCTTCGTGATTACCCGATTGAAGAATAAATCATTCATAATTTTGATTTTAAGGCCAGTTTTCTTGTCGGTTCTTCTCTGCAACCCTGTCTCAACGCCTCTTTCCGAATGCGTTCCGGTTGTTCCCCTTCAGTGGCACCCCTTAGGGCGTTTCTTACCGTTTGTTCAGTACAATTAAATTGTGTAGCTAATGCTTTTATCATTCCGTGTCTATACAAAATTCTCGTCATATCTTTACCGTTTTAAGTATTTGTAGTTATATTTGTCCTTTACCTGTTTGCTTTTGGATTGCAAAAAGGGTTTGTTGTTATTTCTGATGCAAATATTCAG
>JAJBTJ010000080.1 GCA_020860905.1 Parabacteroides sp.
TCGAAACGCCGCTTTCGTATAAAACGGGCGATGCGGTAAAACGTTATACCATCTTGGTGCGTTGCAACCTGCGCTGGTGTATCGTAAAGTCCGAGCAGCCCTGGATTCATATCAGCGAGCCGGAAATCGTAGAAGGCCGTTTCGACGGCAAGTTCGTTATTTCCGTTTTGCCGAACGACGACAGTACGCGTAAAGGCGGATTCTGTGCCGCCCGGCATGCGGTAATCAGCCTGGTTACCGAAACGGGGCAGGTGAAGGATATTTTGATTTACCAGGGAGGTTATGTAAAGATAGAGGGAAAGTACTGGCTCGACCGGAATTTATGCGGCCCGAAACAACTAACCGATTGTGCGATTCCGCTGGGCGTGCCTGTGGTTCACGAAACATACGGGTGTTTTTTCCAGTTCGGGAGTTCGGAAAAAGGTTGGAACAACGATTATTCGCCGCAGGCGGAAAGCTGGAACTGTAACACCGAAGAGCATCCGGTTAAAAACGATAAAACCGACCCTTCGCCGGAAGGATGGCGCGTACCTTCGCGTTTCGAGTTGTCGGAATTGCTGGAATGCCTGAATACACCGGGTAACGGGCTTTCCAATTTCCAGGAAGACGACCGGATTCCCGGGGCGTGTACTTGTTTCTCGCTGATTTCGGATACGGGCGTGCCTGTGTTTTTTCCGATGGACGGGTACCGTTCGCATATCACCGGCAGTGTAATGGATAAGGGTACGCAGGGCTATTACTGGGGCTCTACCGAGTCGTCGGCCATTTATGCGCCTGCACTGTGGCTTATCCGGGGAAAGAAAGCGCAGGTAACGCGCTGCCTGAAGAAACATGCCTTTTCTATCCGTTGCATCTTGATTAACGATTGATTCCGGTTTCCGGCGTTTTTTTGTATTTTTGTTTCCTCATCGGAAAATATATGGAAGAAGATACCTATAAAACGATAACGGATACGGCTGAAGGGCTTTACACGGAAAAACGGAGCCGGTTTATCGCTTATGCGGTACCGGTACGCTCGGCGGAAAAAGCGAAAGCGGAAATAGAGGCGTATCGCAAACGGTATTACGATGCGCGACACGTATGCTGGGCGTACCGGATAGGTGCAGCAGGCGACGTTTTTCGCTCGAACGACGACGGCGAGCCGTCAGGCACGGCCGGAAAACCGATTCTGGGACAACTCCATTCGAGCGAGCTTACGGATATATTGGTGGTGGTAATCCGCTATTTCGGCGGTATTAAGCTGGGCACCGGCGGTTTGATTGTGGCTTATCGTGCAGCGGCGGCCGAGGCGATTGCCGCTGCTTGCGTGGTAGAGAAAACGGTCGACGAGGATATGACCGTGGCTTTCGAGTATCCTTTCCTCAACAGCATTATGCGCATTATTAAGGAAGAAAATCCGCTCGTGCTTTCGCAAACGTTCGAAATGGATTGCGAAATAACGTTGCGTATCCGGAAAAGTGCAGCCGAAAAGCTGAAAAGCCGGCTATTGAAAGTGGATACGGCTTATCTGAAATAAATGTTACGGTTGCACTTTTTCGCCGAAGTATAGCTTGATTGCTCCGTAGATGCCCAACATAAGAAGCGGCAGCAAGGGAATAAGCAGTAGCGTATACCAGGGCATTGTTTCGATATGGAAAAAAACGGTGACGTCGGAGGCCGCTTCTACCATGTACACGAATAGGATGATAATCTCGGTAACGAGTGTTACGATAATGGGTACCGTTAACGACGGATACCGGGTGCTGAAAATGTATACCGAACTGCTCAGGTTATAAGCTAAGATTAATCCGAGTGCCAGGCAAAGTAATAAAACTTCGAGTGTAAAATAGAGTTCCCAGTTATTGGAGGCATAATTGGCCTGCGATAGCATCCGGAGGTCGGGATTAATAGTCGTTCTTTTAATGGTATAAGGGCGGTTTTCGTGTATGACGTAGAACTGGCTGACAAAATCCATGATAAAAGAGGTACGGAAAGTATTGTCTATCATTTCCTGTTCGCCTGTCGGAAATCCGTATTCATCGAAATCGATGAAATGGATAAAGTCTACATACCGGGTAAGCGTAGCCAAAAAAGATTGTTCGTGCAGCGCATTCCTGGAAAAGGTAAGCGAAAATACGGGCTTTTGGTCGTAATACAGTTTCCCGTCTTTTCCGTAGTGTTTCAATAACATCGATAACGATTTGATAAACTGCGTAAAGGCTCTTTTTTCTTTGAAGGTGAAATCGGGCAGGTAAATGTTAAGCCCGTCGGCCTTTTTTCCGTTGTGGGTTTGCTGTAATGCTCCGTAATCGTAGTGCAACAGCCTGGCATAAAAATTTTGGCGGGCGCTTTCCGAACGCAGGAAATAATCGAAAGCTTCTCCTTTGCGATTAAATACCACCAACTCGAAAAACTTGTCTTTAAAAGCCGGCAAGTCGAGTATGCAGTTGCCACGCGTGCCGTTCCATTCGTTCACTAAATTCTGTCGTCCGCTCCATACGTTGATTACATAGCCGATATACCCGATGTAGTCGGTTTTTTGCGCCACCAACGAATCTTGCCGGTATAAGTCTTCTACCCACCAGGGACACATCATATACATTTCGCCCGGTTTTTTTTCTAATTCCTCGTGGAAACGGGCAGCCGTTTCGTACCGGTCGAAATAAACTTTCCGGATTGTTTCCCAATTGTAAGAGTGCTGGTAGCCGAAAGGGGAATAGTCGTCGTAGCCGTCACAAAAAGAGCGGGCTTGTGCGGAAAGTATTCCCCGGCAGCAAATGAACAGGAGGGCGGTGCATATCCAGGTACGATAGTGTTCATAGCTTTCCTTCTTTATAAAGTTCTTTTTGAATGGCAGCCGTTATAAGTGCCGGAGTAATTTGTTGTTTTTTTCCGCTCATCAGTTGCAAGGCGCAGCGGCGTATCACGTTGGCAATGGAGCCGCCCGAAAGCTCGTGCTCGGCTATTTGCCCGATAAACCCCGGCGGGGTATAGGTGAGCCATGCTTTGGGCAACATATTTTCCCATAACCGGATGCGTTGCTCTATGCCGGGCATCGGGAAATAAACGATATTCTGGAAGCGGCGCCCGAACGCTTCGTCTATATTCGAGCGCAGGTTGGTTGCCAACAATACGGTGCCCGGGAAATCTTCGATGCGTTGTAGTAAATAAGCCACTTCCTGGTTGGCATGCCGGTCGTTCGACGTGTTGGTAGAGGTACGCTTGCCGAATAGGGCGTCCGCTTCGTCGAAGAACAAAATCCAGTCGCGGTTTTCCGCTTGGTCGAATACCCGTGCCAGGTTCTTTTCTGTTTCGCCGATGTATTTCGATACGATCATCGATAAATCCACCCGGTACACGTCTATTCCGTTCTGCTTGCCTATCAGGGAAGCTGTAAGAGTTTTACCTGTTCCCGGGGGGCCATAAAACAAAGCCCTGTATCCGTCTTTCAGAAAACGGTTCAGTTTCCAGCTATCCATAATAACAGAGTGTGCGGTAATCCAGGTATTGATTTCCCGGATTTCGGCTATTACGCGGTAGTCGAGTATCAAATCTTCCCATTCCAGAGACGTAACGAGCCGCTTGGCCGGGAAGTCGATGCTATAATCGGGCTTGAATTCTTTTTTACGGATAATCCGGCTCAGCAATTCTTCCGATGCGCGTAATTGGCCGCTCAGGAACGGTTCGCCCGGGCCCTGACCTTCCAGCCGGAGAAAATTGTGCCGGTAAAACCAATGCTCTTTTGAAAAAAGCCTTGTCAGTTCGTTCCGTTTTTCTACGTTTTCGCCGGCAAGGATAAACGCCGCCGTTTCGCCCGTAGGCAAGAATCCGTTATGCGACAAGCCGTGCCAGCCGCCGAACTCGGTATACGGACGGTCGAAGTTTTTATTATGGATAAAGAATATATCCAACAATTGAGGTTGCAGGTGCGGAACAAGAGCCAACAGGAGGATAATCCTTTCCTCGAAAGAAAGGTCGACGTTCTCCGGCAGTCCGAACAATTCGCTTTCTTTCCGAACGTCCGGCAACGGAATATCCCGGATCGACCGGAACGGACATTCCTGCTTGAAGTAAATCTGGATAGTAGCGCCCAACAGTTCCCGGAACCAGGTCAGGTAGGCTTGCAGGCTCGTTGTTTCCATCGGCTCGTGTTTATGAGTTAGCTGCTTTATTTCCTAATACGTCTGCTTCGTGTTCCAGGGAGGCATCGTCGTTTACCGCCATGCCTCCTATCTCGGTGGTAGGTTGTACCAATCCTTTTTCCTGTTGTATTACGTGGGCCAGCTCGTGCCCGAGCAGTTGTTGCCCCGTCGTGGTATCGGGTTTGAACTGTCCGGGGGCAAAATGGATGTCGGTTCCCTGTGTGTAAGCAAGTGCACCTACTTCGGGTGCTTTGGCCGAGTCCGGATGCACCCTGACCGATGAGAAATCGGTACCCAGCGAATTTTCCATTTTTTGTTTTATTTCTCCGGGCATACCGGTTTGGTTGTCACTTTCCCGTTGTGCGGTATCGAATTTGCCTTGCAACAGTTCGTCGTCATCTTCTGTAGCCCGTTGCGAGGTAAATTTCCCTTGGAGTAATTCTTCTTCTTCGGGGTTTCGTTGGAGCGCGAATTTGCCTTGCAATAATTTGTCGTCGTCTTCCGCAGCACGTTGGATGGCTTCAATCATCTTGGCTTGTGCGATAGCTTGCGGCCGGTTATCGGTTATCGAAAGAGCGTTTTTCCGTTCGGTAGACGAAAGGATGCGTGTTTGCGATTCTGTAAATTGTTTTTCTGCATTCATATCGGTTTATTTTTATTGGCTGTTTATACCCATTCCACGGTAATCATTTTTTCCATCCAGGCGTATTTGATGATGGAATACCCCCAGGGGAGAGTAGAGAGTAACATATCGGCTCCTTTTCGGGGAACCGTAAGTGTCCAGCGCTCGTCTTCTTCAGTCAGGTAACCTTCGTGCTTCAGGAATGTCTGCCGGAAGCCTTCGGGGGATGTATTTTTCATTTTCTCCCAGTACCGGAGTACGTTGTCGAGCAGGGAGTGAAGCATCTGGCGATCCGCTTCGCTTATTTCCCGGGTCCGGGGTAACGGTTCGGTTACCGGACAGCCGGTAAGCAGCTTGTTGAGGATAAGCGTTTGTTCTTCGTATTCCCGGTCCGGAGTGTCGTCGATAAGGGCTTGTAACAAGAAGATGGCTTTTATCCGGGCGTCCGCATCGATAAATACTTTTTCGTCTGTAAGTAAATGTTGTAATTGGAATAACTGCGGAAACCACGGATGCAATAAAACTAGCCCTGCATTTTCGATATAGACGGGCATTCTTTTTTCTTCTTCCGGCAGGTAATAGGGCGTGAATACGTGTTGCTTGCGTTGTTCGCTCTGTTCTTTTTGCCGGGACGAGTTCGGAAATTCTTTCTCCAGTGTTCCGGATTCCTGTCCGGCTGTTTGCGCCGGCCGGCTTTTGTTGTCCGTCGTTTTTGTCGGGTATGTGGAAAAAGAAGCAGTTATTCGTTCGGCTACTATTTCTAATCCCGGATAAGCCTGCGGAAAGTTACGATATAACTCTGTCAATTGTATCTTTTGTTCCGTTTTAAGTGTCCGGAATAACGTTTTATATAACTGAAAATAACATTCGGTAAGCGATAGATTCGCGTACTTCCGGGTTGTAAGCCGGATGAGCCAGATTCGGAGTAACCCGTTACGGAGATGGAAAGGCATCTGTTTGGTTAATCGGACGATTTCGTCGGCAGCCTTGCATACGGCTACCGAGCCCATGCGGTAAATCCACATCCATTGCCATGCTTCGGGTGCTTCTTCCAATATATATAGGATATTTTCTTGCCGTAGTTTTTCATCGTTCCAAATCGTATGAATGCCCTCGCCGGGCGCGGATAATAACCGGTAAAGCACTTCCCGGATAAGCTCGGGCCGGTTTTTCCAGTTTGTTTGTAGTCCGGAGGAAGAAAACAACCGGACGATTTCTTTCCGGTGGTTTTTGATAAAAAGCGCGATTTCCGGCTTCCGGTAATAAGCCATCAACCGGAGTAGGGAAAATACGGATGCGCTTTCTGTTGGGAAAAGGTGCGGGATTTCCGTTTGCAAAAAGCTCTTTTGCAAAGTAGAGTCTAGTAATTCCCACCGGTCTTGTACGGCATACCGTAACCACTCCCTTAAAAGATACGGCGAAACGGTCTTTTTCCCGGCTACCGCCTGGTCGAGTAAAAAAAGAAGCTGGTGGTATCCGGTAAAACCTACCGGGTTTTTCTTTATCAGGAACCAGCGTAATACAGTTGCGTATATCTGTCGGGCTCGCGGTTTTTTTATAAAGAAAGCTGGCTGGTTTTCTGCACCTGCCCGACAGATTTCCCGATATAGTTTTTCCGGCATGCTTTTAGTCAGCCGGATGAATCCGGTATATAAATCGGTATGTTCGGGATAGATGTATCCGGTGCGGAGAAACGAGAGAAAAGTAACGAGTAAGGCTGCCTCTCCGGCATGTGCTCCGGCAGCCGAATCGTATGGTACTTTTTTCTCTTCGGTTTCTTTCCATAGAGCGCTCAGGATAACCTTTATTTCTTCGGCGAATACTTGTGGTGCCTGCTGTATTTGCGTGTGGAAAAAAGCGATGAGGTGGCGCACATCGATTCCGTAATGAGCCGATAGCTGCCGTAAAACAGATAACACGAAAGCCTTCCGGTTGAAGGTACCCGAAAGCGAAATTAAAAAGATAAATTCCCATTTGACTAACCGGAAATCACGGCCGGCTTTTCCTTCCAGCATTCCCTGCTCGTCGGCTTTGTCTAATTCCGCAGCATACCGGCAGATAAAACTGCCGTGTAATGGAAAAAGGCGGTGTGCAAGCCGTCTGATTTCTTCTTCTTTCAGGCGGCTTATCAGGCGCCGGGCTGTAACCGGATGGGAGAGGAGCGCCGTTAATTTTTCCCGTTCTTCCTGGAAGAGGTCTTTTTTCTCTTTCCGGTGGAGCAGAGCCGGCAAGTGAGTTTCCAGTCTGGAAAGGTATAGTCCGGTTAAGGTTTGCCGGAGCCATACAGGCAACACGTCTTCCACAGCGCGGAAATAATATAACAAGTCGGCGTAGGAAAGGGCGTAATGGACGGCTAATCGCTGTAATACGCTTTCTACCAAATAGTACCGGTCTAAGGTTCCGGCCGGCGGATTGGATGAAACGGCAAACAGGAATTCCCATTTAAGCAACCGGAATTCGCTGCCTGCTCTTCCTTCGAATCGGTTCCGCTCTTTTTCTTTTTCCAGTTCCCGGGCAAACGAAATCAGTAGCGGGCTTTCTTTCGGATAAGCAATTCGGGCTACTGCATAGATTTCTTTTTCACGGAGCGTTTGCAGGAATTTCCGGCAACTTACGGCATATCTGAGTGTTTTTTTCAACCAAACGGATAATGTTTCCTTTGTGGGTAACATTTCTTCTTTTGGCAAAAGCGGCAGGAGGAACGGCGGAATGGAATATAGAGTAGTACCGTCCTGTCGTAACGGTACAGCGGAAGTGCGTATTTTCTCGTTACCTATCGGAACGGTTTTTCCGGTTCTTCGGGATGTATCGTATTCAACTTGAATATCGGTTAATAGCCGGATAAGCTCCGGTATTTCTATTTGATTTTGCGTAACCTGCCTGATTCCGGTAGTGAGCAGCCGTAACAATTCGTCTGCTGTCATCCCGTAATGAGCAGCCAGCTCGCTTATCGTAGTGCGTAGCAGTTGCTTTTTGTCGGCATATCCTTTTCCCGTATGCCACAGATAGGTAAAGATAACCATCCATACGCTGTTTCGATAGTCGTTTTTAAAGATAGACGGACGATGCAACCGACTGTGCGAAGTTATCAGGAACCGGCTGTAGGAAACGATAAATTGAGGGTCGCCCGAAGCAGTGAGCATAATCAACTTTTCGAGTAAACTGTCCGGGAGCTGCATAATAAGACGGCGACGTACATTTTCTATATAGCCTTGGTGAAGTAAAAATTGTTTTAATTCTTCCGGGTCGTCGGTCAGAGTATGTGCCAGGGTTTCGGGAAAAGCCTCTTTTACTTGTTGTACGTCCCACCGGTGGTAGCCGTGTAACAGGTAATACGCCACCGCTTCGGAACGATGCAGGATAGATGCAGTTTTTTGTTTGATGGCGGAATCGTGCAACTGCGTATATTTGCCGAATGCTTTTTTTAGCTTTTCTGCCAGTAATTGCGGGAATTGCTCGTAAAATTTTTCTTCTTTAACGGTACCTAAATCCAGTTCGAGCAATTCCACGGTAACCACTTCGTCGGGCGTATCGTAAGAAGAAAGAATGTCGTCGGTAACCTTTTCGAATGCGGTATGGCAAAAGTCATCCCATCGCCCGTATAAACTTCGGGCGAACAGCTCGTTCCGGATATCGAAATCGAAAGATGCTTTTTCGATGACAATCATTGGATTATATCTTTTATTTTGTTCATAATCGACGCGGCGGCATCTTGGCTGCCTTGGGCATATTTTCGTCGCCAGTCGCTCCAATTCAGTTCGAAATCCCATAACGTTTTCATATCGAGCCAACGAAAATTCACCTCGATATGGGCAGGCAAACGATTCAGGATGAAATTTTTGAAAGTTTCCCGGAAATGCGGAACCGACATCCGTGCCGACCAGTCGGGTAAAACAATCGTTAACCGGAACGGTTCCGGTTCCGGAAAATAAATATGTTCCACTATATAAAGCGTCTCGCTTTTCCGGTTCATCATTACTAAAAACAGCCGGAGCCGGTTCGCCGCCTCGATAAGCTTGTCCTTATCTGTAAAATGTCCCAGATTAACATACGTATGCGTGCTGTTTTTCCCGAAAACCAATATATAGTCGTCTTCCTTCCGGATATGGATGATTTTGTAGTTCTCCAGGTGTATTCCCTCATGGAAAAACGATTCGAACAAAACCGTACTATGCAGTAACGGAAATTTCATGCGAAGCTCTTCGTAATGTACATCCGTGTAAGAAACCTCTACATACGGTACTTGCTCCAGGTTATCTGCTTCCAGTAAATTATCCGGCATGAGGGTATATTTTATTTCCCGCTCCTTTATCTCGAAAAACTTGCTGTCTGATACCAGGCTCATGTTGTATACGGGAAATAAATTCCCTATGGCATGTCCTTCGTTGCATTCCCATCCCAGCAAGGTGGTTATATAAGTTTTTATACCCGGTACGTTCCGGGCATCCCTTCGACCGTACATATTGCATGCTCTGAAACGGTTGTATCCCCAAGCGGGTGCGTTTTTCAAAAATTCGATACGCCGGAAAAGCGTTTCTTCCGGTACTTCGTCGTAGTAGCTGAATTCCGGATTGTAACACAGGCGGCTGTCTTCGCCGTACAGTTTGTCCCACATATCGGCCAGTTGTTCTTTCTGGTGCAGGCTGGTGCGTTTTTCCCAGGTAGCCATCACCTCTTTGTCGACCAGGAGATTCCATAAAGCAGACGTATCACTAACCGGGGGAATATTATTTTTCGGTAGCGAAGCCTTTTGCGACAAAAGCGTGTACACCTCTTTCAACTCTTCCGCTCCGCGTGCAAAAATAAGGTCGAACAAAAGCAGGTAAGCCTTCAGTTGCATAGCTTGTCCTTTTCGTGAGTCGGGTTCGTGTGCCGAAAGTCCTTCTTGGCCGATACCGTATAGAGCCGGGAAATCTTCTTGTATCGTATCGTGCTTGTAAAGGGGATGGTAATTTCCTTCGGGAACGGATAATTCCAGCTTTTTATTTTGTTGTCTGATTCGCTGTCCTTTATGGCGGAGATAGAATGCGCGTACCTGGGTACCCAACTTGTCGGCAGGTACGGTTACCGGTGTGTTGTCGGTCCACAGCTGCACTTTCATTTCTTCCGGAGCAGTAGGGATATGCACGGAGTAGAAGTTATGAAACGTGTTGATGATTCTTCCTTCCCGGTCTTCCAGATGAAACGACTGTACGGAGATTACGCCTGGCAGGGAGACGATATGCTGGTATAACTCTGCTTTCGTAGGAACGACCGGTCCCGGAAAATCGATTTGCAGTCCGTTTTCCAGCGGACCGTCGAGCCACTCGTCGGGCGATATATTATTGTGTGCCATCGCATCCGGATAATGATAGTGCGGATAACCGGCCAGGTAAGCATGGGTATCCCAGTAAATCCGGGCCAATAGTTCCAGGCTGTCGGCATTCGGTTCTATCTGGATTTCGCCATGTATAATCAGGTTTTCCCGTTGTATAAACCCGATAGTTTCCATCTCTTCGCATAAATTCCGTTTCGCATGATAGAGCCTGGCGATTTTGTTTATCAGTTCTTCTTGTTCGTTTTTTTCGCTGTAAGGCGAGGCTTCCACCTGAATGTGGTATTTACCTGTGTACCGGTCGTCGTTAACGGCCGGTACGAACCAAATATTTTCTATCTCCGGGAATACGTTTAAAAAATATTTCCGGTAGTCGTCGGCTGTAACAGGTGAAACGGGAAACACATCGGAGGGAGAATAAAAACCGAAGTTTTCCGGCCTGAAAGGCTTTCCCTGTGCAGTAAGGTAATCCTGTAACGGAAACCGGAGACGGTAATCCAGCTCGGTAAGGGCGTAGTTTATTACATCCGTAATCGTAATGCCCGGGTCGTGCAGGTTGTAGTCGGTCCATACCTTGCCGGCCGATTGCTGGTAATCCTCCAGCGATTGGCGTTCCAGTTGCCGGAAAAGGTCGTTATCCGGATTTTGTTGCTTGATATAGAGCGTGTCACTCGGCGTTTCCATCTTCTTTCAGGTAAGGAGGAGATTCCCGGTTCATATAATAATCGTTCCACAATTCGGTTACATGATACCGTATCGTCATATTTTCACCGTAGTTGCTCCGGGAACGGATTTGCAATTGCAGGTGTCCGTTTTCTTCGTGCCAACGTAACTGGATACGGTTAAAATGGGTGCCGAACCAACTTTGTGTAGTTTTAATCCTTTTCTTTTTGCCGTAACAATGCATAGCAGTGGCTTCGAGTAATGCATATTTTCCGTGGTTGCATTTTCCGCAACCGGCCATAATCCGGTATGCCCGGCATCCGTCTTTTTCTTTGTCGTCGCGAAGCGGGATGGTATTCCATTGTCCGTTCGCTTTAGCCATTTGTGAAAGAATGGAATTGCAGGCATAGTTTCCGGTAAAGCTGCGGGCGGCAACAGCACCTTCTATTTCTACATCGGTATGTATCCTGACCGGACCGTCCGGAGAAAGGGTAAGCACCGGCATTTCTTCGCCGCGCTGTGAAATGACGAGGCTCGTATCGTTCTTTAACGTTATTTTCCATGTCGGATGATTATCCTGGATGTCTTTATAAAATTCGATTACCGACCCTTCCTGGTTGAGCGGCGATAGCTTTAATCCGTTTTTATCGGTACGCGCCATTCCGTCGTCTACTATATTGGGTACGGAATCCACTAAATCGGCGAATTGGGTAACCGTAGGCCGGCTTCCCGCACTGAAATATTTTTTAAGCGTTTCACGGTTTACTTTTGTCATCTTCTTTCGGAATTATAAATGTGTTACCTATGCTTAGTTCGTTTATACCGGCATGTCCGAGTGCCGTTTCTTCCGGTTGTAAGTACGTAATCAGATGCGATTGCGCCGGAACGAGGATACTCCAGGGATAAGAGAGCGGGAGCAATCCGTTTTTTTTCACATCGTTTATTTTATATTCTTTCAATTCATACGAGCCGTCGGCATTTTCCCGGGTGTATAATAACGAAAGCTGTTCGATTTTTTTCACGCCTTCGTCATTCGAAAAAATAGAGTAAACGGAAGCGAATGGAAAAGTATAGCCGAAAACCGGCATTTTGCCCGTTTCTTTCCAGGGAGCGATATGCTTGTTCATTTTTGCATTCAGCCGGGTTAATGTTTCCTGAAGGATTACGCCTGATTCCGGTATGAAATGACAGCGTACCGTTATTTCCTCGTAAACCGGATTGATTACGACTATTTTTACCATAGGAGGCGTGAACGGTTGCAACCGGTTCCGGATGTTATTCAGCAGGTTATACGAACAGACGGGGAGCGCCCCGCCCGGTTGTTTTTGCATAGGGATAAGCGTAACAGTACAAGTGCCCGTCATTTTCGTACTTCCGGGTAAACATTTTACCTTTTCCACTTCCGGAAATTCGGTCAGTGTCATCCGTTCGTAATCCATAGGAGTAACCAGCCTGTTCCGGTGGGCGATGCGGCAGCTGATGCGGATGTTTCTCGCAGTTTCGTTTTCTTTCGGACATCCGCCGCTTCCGGCCAGGAACTGTTCTACCGAGTCGATGCCGGGTAACCCGTATTCCGCTTCAGTTATCGTGCCGGCAGGTAGCGGTTCTCCGTCACCGCCTGCTGCTATCGCTTCGACCGCATTTATGTAAATACCGCGTAGCAATTGGCATTTCTCAGTATACCGCCCGACAGAAACCCGGAGCCAGAATACCTGTTCTTTATCGAGCCAATCTTTCCCGACAGGTTCCGGTAAAACTATTTCCACCAGTCCGCTGTTTGTAAATTTCTCCGTAGAGTCTTTTTTTATACTGTTTTCATTAAGAGGCATCCATTGTTTACCGGTATAGATATACCAGGTTATTTCGGGTAAGGCGAAATAGTTCGGGGAATGTGCTTTGTTTTGTATAAGGGGAATAAAATCCATATAGAAACGGAGCCGGTCGTTTCCGGCCATTCCGGCAAATCCTAAAAACAGATGGGCTGTTCCCTGTAATTCCTGGATGAACGGAATTTCCCGGCCGGCCCTTACCTGCGAAATCTGTCTGTCTATTAAAGGAAGGACATGATAAATTTTAATATCCTGACACGCCGAAGCATCCACAATAAATTCGTCTTCCGCCTCGTAGGTGATTTTTACGTCGTTCATCAGGGGTGATGCCGGTTCTTGCGGAAGCGCCCGTTTTTTTTTCAGCCGGCTGTTTTCCATCATCACCCGAGGAAACAGCTCCCGGTACAGTACATGGCCGAATCCGATTTCCGGACTGTCGAGTACCAGCCGGAAAAAACCGTTCCGGGCCGTACTGTAGTCATAGTCTTCTTCTTTTATATAATGGCCGTCCAGGATACTCGGCAAAACGAACGGCAATTCGCTTTCCTCTCTTACTTTCGCCGTGTTTCCATCCGAACGGAATAACAATACGCTACCCTCGGAAGCTATCCATTTCCGGTTATTCAGCCATTCGGTACGTACCCGGAAAGAACGGTTGTCGACAGGATAACCGTATTCGCGGTAATGACCGGCGAACCCGTTTTCATCCAACGGCAGTTGTTGCCATTTACAAGCGAACGTAATTTTACGCAATGGCTTCACACTCATTTCATAATTGCCGAATACCATCCACGAGTTTTTTTTAGCCTGTACGCCGAAAGGATAAAAAGGCGTCGAGGCATCTACCGTACCGTTATCGCCGTATATTTTCAACGAAGTGAGGTTTTGTACCTTTATCCGGATTGTAAGGCGGCTGAACCGGATGCGGGTAGCCCACGAGTAAGGATAAAGCCACGCCGTCCGGTTCATAATCAGCCGGAGTACCGGCATATCGGTTTGCATGTGGTGTAATTCGTCGCTACAAGGTGCCGTGGCCGGAAAATCTTCCTCCATCCGGAAATGCAAGTATAAATTGCCGTCGTCCGGATTATAAGCGAGCCGTCCGGTTAACGGTAACCAGCCTTGTACGGTGCTTATTTTCAGGTAAAAGGCATCCTGTAACAATTTGTATTCTATTTCTTCCTGCGAGAACATTTCCGAACGCGCCTCCCGGAACCGGTTTTCGAAATAAGCCTGCGACTCGGAAGTAAGCCGGAAACAAACATGGCCTTCCCTTATTCCCTCCCGCAGCAAGAGCGTAGACGACTCGATCATAATTCCCATAGGAAGGTACCGAGCGTTTCCTCCCTGGTTACCGAATAAATCCTGCGGTTCGCCGGTTCTCGACAGGTTCAATTTCTTTTGCTTGATAGCTGTAACGAAAGAAAGTGACGTATCCGTATCTTCTTCCTTCATCCGGGCGGCGGGATACTGCAAAGGACTTCTTTCTTTAAAGATAGAAAGAGCGTATTTCAGCTCGGCACCGGTAACGTATAAATCGTCGGCTGTAGCATAATAGCGCATTTCTCCGTTTTCGTTTTCGCCGGCGATAAAACGGGTAC
This sequence comes from Parabacteroides sp., assembly GCA_020860905.1. Classification (GTDB taxonomy): domain Bacteria; phylum Bacteroidota; class Bacteroidia; order Bacteroidales; family Tannerellaceae; genus Parabacteroides_B. The sequence continues at coordinate 14,151 of JAJBTJ010000080.1, forward strand.
CGGCCGGTACCCGTACATTTGTTGCATCCGGAGTTTTTTTTAGCGAAAGCCAGGTATGGTCGGGGCGGGCTTCCCGGCACCGGCTTTTAAGAATGTGGCGTATATAAAACGAAGGCAATTCCTGCCAACGTTCGTTAAACCGGTCCGTTATCGTGCCGTAATGTTTTACAAACGATAAAAATACAGCCAGCGAAGGGTCGAGGTCGCCGTTGTGCGTTACCGTTTCGAGGTATTCTTCGATATTATCCTGGATTTTTTTTACAATCATCAGGAAAAGATAGAACAAGCGCGAGTACAATGTGTCGTTTTCCGGCGGAGCGGTTAGAAGTGTATCCCGCGAACCTGTTTTTTTCAGTTTATCTTTGGATTTCAGGATAGACGACAACACCAACCGGTCTTCCAGTTTTTCTATGATTCGGTTCGTGATTTCCGTAACCGGATGCGGCGTTTGTTCTTCCCGGCAAACCGAATGTTGCCCGTTATATTGCGTCAGTCGCTCCTTCCAGTCTTCGATTTTCCGGAAAAGCGCCAGCATTTGTTGCTTTTCGAGGAACGTTCCCCGGTTATGCAGGTATTTCTTTTCTTCTTCCTTTACATCGAACAAACAGATTTCCAACAAAACCGGAAGCAATTGGTTTTGCCATAATTCACGCAAATATCCGTCAGGCTGGTTGTCACGGTTAAAAAAACAGATACCCCGGCTCATATCCATGAGCCGGTCGAACAACACCTTCCAATCGCTTTCCAGAGCATTGAACCCGGAAAGCGAAGCATGCAGCTTGCCGTATTGTGTGCGGTCGGTTCCGTCGGTAATCCTTGTTTGTCGCATTTCGTTCGGTTTGCTAAAGTTCCGTAATATCAGTGCCCTCCCGGAGATAAAAAGGAAAAACCATGTTGCTCCTCCAGTTGGTATGGCGTACGGTGTAATCGATTTCGATATACATAATCCCTTCCGGCGCCTGCTCCAGGTTGAAGCGAACCTCGTTCAACGTAATGCGCGGCTCGAACAGGAGAATGGCATTTTCTATCGTATCGCGTAATAACGTTTGGTTGGTCAGGTTCATCTGTTCGAAAACAAACTGTTTTATGCCACTACCGAAATCATACCGGTGTACCCGCTCGCCCGGCGTAGTTTCCATCAAAATAGAAAGGCTTTGCCGGATGTCGTCTTCCTCTTTTACCATAACGGTAGGATAAGCCCCTTTCCGGAACTCGGGCGGAAAACTCCACCCTTTCCCTAAAAACGATTTGTTTTCCATCGGTGTGTGGTTTAACTGTTTCTTACATCCTTTGTTATCCTCCGATTTGCACCGTGGGGCAACCGGCTACATTTTGTCGCCGTACTCTGTAATAACCGATTTGATGGCATCTGGCCAGTTCGTGGCGGCATCTTTGGCTAAATTGAAAATATCCCAGTCGAGGTTATCCATGCTCAGGTACTTATCGGTGATGATAGACGTATTGAGCCAGGGAAAATACGAGGCGCAATAAGCCAGGTGGTTGCTCCCTATCTTTTCGCGGAACTCCTTTACCGATTTACTCTGGTGGCTTAAGTCGATACCGTTCCATATATCCAGGATAGCAAAACGGTTTTGCATTACCTGCCCGCAATGTCCCAGCATCGCCGTTTGGATGTTGGCGCATTCGTCCTGACCGAAATTAATGGCTTCGGGAACTACGATTAAGGTAGGTTCCTGTTCTTTCACCAGCAAGCCTAAAGCATCGGTGATGGCCTGGCTGTCGGGTTTCGTATTATAGTCGCCTACGGAAACGATATAACACGGGCCGCCGCCGTTGGCGTAGAACAACAACATGTGATAATATAAGGTATAAAACGGAGTACAGGGCGTAATGGTATACGTTTCTTTGGTAGAAACAGGTATCTTGAAAGAACTCGATGCCACCGGTAAGTTTTCCTCTTCGCTTTTTTCGTTCGCCTTAGCCGGGGCCGTTCCGTTTCCGTCCTTTGCCTCTTCGTTGCCTGATTCATCCGGTGCAGCAGCCGATAAAATTTCCTGTATGATTTCTTCTTTGATTTGGGAGATAATTTCTTCCGTGGCTAATTTTGTAACCGTAGTTACGTCCGCCTCTTCTGTCGTTATCGCTGCGGCTACGGCTTCCGCAACGTTTGCAGCCGTCGTTTCTTTCTCGGTTAAGCTGGCTAAGGCCTCTTTTTTGAGCTTTTCTTTTAACTCTTTTTCCAATCCGGCGACAATTTCTTTTTCTATTGCCGTAGCGGCATTCTCCACATCCTTTTTAATCCGCGCTTGCATTCCGGTTGTTTCCTTAGCCGTTAAAGCGGTTAACAAGGCTTCTTTTTCGGTATTTATTACTTCTGAGATGGCGTTTTCGGTGAGGGGAGGAGTTAGCGTTTTCAGCTTTTCGTTTACCTGTTCTTTCAGTTTCGCTTTTACCGGGTCGTCCTTTCCTGTGTTTCCTGTTCCCTGGTTGTTGATAGTGAACCGAGGGGTGGGGGCGAATCCGAAAAACGTGTGGAACTCGGCCATGGAAGTGATGCGCCAGGGCTTGTTAAGCAGCGAGGTATTCCCGTCGACTGCGGTTTCGGTATATCCGATAAAGGCAGGCACAGCAGTAGCTACTTCGACTACGGAATTAGGGAAAGCGTTTTTTTCGAGGATGTAAACGCCGGGAGTTTTCATTGTTGCCATACGGTATTAATTTAAAGATGAATAATTCGGTTGATTGTATCGGTTGCAGGTGCGTATACCTGGAATTAAAAATAAACCACATCCCGTATACACCCTCGGGCGGCATCCGAAAACCTTCCCGGTACGGGATGAGGCAACCGGCTTACCAACGTTTTTTGTCCGAAAGGCGTTTGTTCGGTCAGCCGGAGCTGATAGTCGTAGCTTTCCTGTAATACGACCCGAGTTTCCGATTGGCATTTCCAGCCGGATACCCCCATAAATTCGTAAGTTTTCATCGGGGTAAACGCGAGCCGGTTGTTTCGCTCTTCCAGCGATAACGAGCGTTTCGCATTACCGTTCCGGGGAATAAAAACATATTCCCATGCCTGTTCGGCTGCGGAGAAAACAACAGAAGCCTCCGTGCGTTCCGCCGCTTCCCCGTTTACGGCCAGATAAATCCGCCCTATTTCGCCCGGCATTTCCCGCAATTCCGTTCCGGTAATATCTTCCGGTACCTGCCACCGGCACGTTTCGCCCGTAGCTATCCGTACTGCGAATACTTCGTTCGTGCCGGGTGCGCCGGTAGCCGCGCGGTAAAAAAAATGCGGGTCGCGGCAAACCAAATCGAACCGGAGTACTGTTTTTTCGCCGCCCAGCCGGCTTGTGTCGCCTGTAAGATACCATTCGTTCGTGTTGCCGGAATGGAACCGTATATTCCTTCGCGTCAGCCATTGCCGGGTATCCGGAGGTACCGATACCCCGATGTCGCGGCACCGGCCGTCGCGGTAATAAGCCTGTTTCAGTTCCAGGCGGAAGAAGGTAGAAAGCGTATCCATATTCCTTATTTATTAAGTTGTAAATCCGGCCGGGTGATTTTTTCGACACTGCCTTTTATTTCTCTTCCGTCTATGGTAAGCATGCGCAATTTGCATACGGCCGAAGGGTAATACGTGCCTCCTAAAATACTCCATACGTTCGTAAGTTCCTGGATACTCAACGTAACCGGTTCGATAGTAAACGTGTCGCCGGCGGCGATACGGAACGTGCCGTTTTGCTGGAGAAAAGCGAGCGCTCCGGAAAGCAGTTTTAACAAGTCGGCGTATCGTTTCTCGTCGAAGACGGCAGCTATGGCGAAATAAAGATTCATGTTCCATGCCGGCGAGTAGCGCGGATACCGGCCGTTCGTGTCTATACGGTAAGCCGAACCTATACCCATCGACGTTTCGCGTTCGAGGTTAAGCAGGAACAATTGAAGTTTATTAACCGGCTCTTCGCCGGAGAGTACAGGCATTCCTAACGACACGATGTTTTCCGGAATATCGTAAAAAGCACCCAGGTATTCGTTTAAACGTTCGGTAAGCTCGGCGAAAATCGTGTAAATCATGGTAGCTATGTTTTAATGAATATATAGCAAACAGTTCCTAATCGTATCGTTGCCTCTCTACCCGGTTGTTGGAATTGTCGTTAGCGAATTAAACGAAATTAAAACAAATATCCAAGCATTCGGCATAAAATCTTTCTTCTGTGGAAGAAAGATTTTTGCATGAAGTGCTTTACAGGGAACCTATCGTTGCGAACAAGCCGTGTTTACTTCGTGTAAAAAAAGGCGAACAGACGGCGGTAATCAGGGTTTGTTATTTTTTACAAATATACTTTTAACAGTAGCCCGAAAAGCCGGATTCATTGATTAACAAAGCCGGCGTTTGAACAGGCCGAACTTTATAACCGGATTTCTGTTACACTAAATAAGATGCAATTGGTTTGGTTGGATGATTATAAAAGGATAAATGAATACGCAGGAACAGTATTGGAAATATTCGCTTGTAACTATTATCGTTATATTGGGAGTGGTTCTGTTTATCGAATTTACTCCGTTTTTCGGGGGGATATTGGGCGCTTTCACCATTTATATCCTGGTAAGGCGGCACATGTTGTATTTAATCGAAGTGAAACGCCTCAAGCGCAGCTATGTGGCTTTACTGATATTAGGCGAAGCGACTCTTTGCTTTTTGATTCCGCTTTCGCTGGCCGTATGGCTGTTCGTGCATAAGCTCCAACACCTGAATTTCGATATAGACAGTTATATCCAATCGATCGAGCAATTTTCCGGGATGATAGAAGACAAAATCGGTTACAATCTGTTAGACAGAAACAACCTGTCGTCTGTAGCTTCTTCGCTTCCCAAAATAGGGCAAATGCTCGTAGGCAGCATCAGCAGTTTTACCATTAATATATTTATGCTGATTTTCGTGCTTTATTTTATGGTGATAGGCGGCCGGCAAATGGAGGCCTATATTTTCGATTTGCTTCCGTTCAGTAACCGTAATAAGCACGAGGTGCTGCACGAAATCAATATTCTCGTCAAATCGAATGCCATCGGTATCCCGTTGCTGGCGTTTGCCCAGGGAATCGTGGCGCTTATAGGCTATTTCCTTTTCAAGGCGCCCGACCCGGTGCTGTACGGTTTCCTCACTTGCGTGGCTACGATTATCCCTATCGTGGGCACGGGGCTGGTATGGGCGCCGCTGGTGTTGTATATGGGATTGTCGGGGCATTGGGGCAATGCGCTGGGATTGTTGGCGTATGCGCTACTGGTAATTTCGAATGTGGATAACTTTATCCGTTTTATCCTGCAAAAGAAGCTGGCCGATACCCATCCGTTGATTACTATATTCGGCGTAATTATCGGTTTGTCGCTGTTCGGCTTTATCGGGGTGATTTTCGGCCCGTTGTTATTGTCGATTTTTTTGCTTTGCGTAGATATGTTCAAGAAAGAATATATCGACCGGAGAAACCATACGGCCGACGGAGTGCTGATTATTGAAAAGAAAGAAAAATAGCTGCTGTGTGCAGCAGTTTTTTTATGGATGGTTTTTCCTGGAATGCAAGGCTTATTTAAACAGGCTGCTTGGTGTTCGCTTGCCGGCGGAGGCCGTTGTATTTTTTTCCCGGTTTTATTCTTCTCCACGTATCCGTATCGGGGGGGATTCTTTGTTATCTTTTATAGAGGAAACAGCAATCTTTCCGGTGAAAAAAACAAAAAGAAACAGAAAACCGGGTAAATCTTTCTTTTTGCTTTATTTTGGCGGAAAATAAAAACGCATACTCGGGTAAAAAAACGCATTTCGGAAGATTTTTCGCCCGTTCAGTCCGTTTTTTTGGAAAGAAAAGCCGGTTTCCGAAAAAACATGCTTATGTTTTTTCCGATTCATGCAGAAGAAATTTAAAAACATAAGCATGTTTTGAAAAAAAGCGTAGCATGAATTCGGTTAATAAACCTGTATTTTTTCCGGCACCGATACCAGGAAGCAAAAAAAAGCACATAAAAAGCACAGAAACAACTACCTTAGCCTCTTATTTTTACTTAGAACCGTATCAAAATAAATTATCTTCCAGCTATCTAACTACGCTAATTCCTGTCAAAATAAAATAGAATCAAGTCATCAGCCATCCAATAGCACTACATCCACCTTATTTTACCGACTTTTTATTAAATCTTAATTTGCGGAGAAGGCGATATTTTACACACCTCGCCGGCTCTCATGCAAATAGCCTCTTCACGCAGGGGTTATTTTGACAATTTGACATTTTGTCAAGTACTTAGAGGTCAAGAGAAAAAAGGATGACCGCCGGTAAGCGCTATCGGCAGACGTCCTCGCGGCGAGCGAGAAAGATGTAAGCGAAAAAAGAATTTTTTGTCATGTACTTTCGTTTCAAGACAAAGAAATGAAAACCTACCGTGATAACGGTCGTTCCCGGCTCTTCAGAGAAGAGCTACCCTGCGGTTTTTCAGTAATAAAATATTTTTTTGTCATGTACTTTGGGGATTTGGTAAAAAAAATAACCGGCTCGGAAGGAGCCGGTTATTTTTTATAAACAAGTTGCACCGTTGTTCTGCGGGATAACGAGCCTTTTTTTAGGCCCGTGCTTAACTATCCGGACGGATGGCCGGGGCAACCGGATACGCTTTTTTAATCGACGGCAATCTCGTCTACGAACAGGAAGGCCGGGTTGCCGGCGCCTCCGTGCCAGGCGGGAAGCCTGCTGCCGTGGATGATTACTTCCACATAGCGGGTTTTAACCGGGTCGAACGAAATTTCCTGCGGATACAATCCGTCTTTATCCGATTGGGTCAGGGCGGGAATTTCCTTCGACGCTATTTCGCGGAACGTTTTCCCGTCGTCCGAAGCCTTTACCGTAATGCCGGCGGCTCCCATAATCCAATCGCCTTTTACCACATTCGTGTTGAAAGCTACCTGTTTGATTTCGGTCGGCTCCTTGAGGTCGATAACCGCATCGATGTCTTTACCCTGGAATCCCAGCCAGCGGCCGGTTTTGTAATTTCCGTTTCCGGTGAGGCCGTCGTTCAACTCCGGCCCTCCGTTGAAGTCGTATCCCTTACTGGGCGCCTCTTTCAAAGTAATGGGTTTCATGGTAGCTTTGTTGAATCCCACCTTTTCGGTCAGCGTACGGGTCTTTCCGTCCGGGCGTATCACCGTTGCTTTCACCACCGCATCCTTGTTTATTTCGAGCGGTTGGGTATACTTCGGGCTGGAAGCGTCAGGTTCCGAGCCGTCGAGCGTGTAGTGGATATTTCCTTTACCGAACGTGCTCAGCGTTACCGTGAGGCACCCTTTTTCCGTATCGGGCGTGTAAACGGCGGTTACGTCGAACAAATGCTTTCCGTAGTTATATCCCTGTTGGTCGTACACCTCCGTGAGCCGTACCAGCCGGTTCAGGAAATCTGTATAATTTTTCTTTTCCGGCGCGGTCCATTGTACTTCGCTCAAGGCGCCCATGCGCGGCATCGCCATGTATTCGAACTGCGAGAAAGAAGGGATATATTCCGTCCAGATATTAGCCTGCGTACCGATAATGTGTTTTTGCTGCGCAGCGTTCAGCCCTTCCGGCACCGGCTCGTAGTTGTATACTTTATCCAGCGGATTGTAGCCGCCGATAGCCAGCGGTTCGTTCTCGACGTCGGTCGACTGGTAATAATCGAAATACAAATGGCTGCTCGGCGTCATAATGGCATCGTGGCCTTGAAGCGCCGCTTCCCGGCCGCCTTCTATCCCGCGCCAACTCATTACCGTGGCGTTGGGAGCCAGGCCACCTTCCAGTATCTCGTCCCAGCCGATGATATGGCGTCCTTTGCTTTCCACGAATTTCTCCATCCGGGAAATCACATAGCTTTGCAGGTACTCTTCCTTCGAGTGCTTTTTATCGCCTTTGATTCCCTGCTGCCGGATACGCGCCTGGCATTTCGGGCACTTTTCCCAGCGGATTTTCGGACATTCGTCGCCCCCTACGTGGATGTACTCCGAAGGGAACAAGTCGATGATTTCGCCCAATACGTCTTCGAGGAATTGCATGGATTTTTCGTTTCCGGCGCAAATCACGTTTTCCGAAACGCCCCATTGCTGCCATACTTCGTACGGACCGCCCGTACAGCCTAATTCGGGATAGGTAGCCAGTGCGGCTTGCTGGTGGCCCGGCAAGTCTATTTCGGGAATTATCGTGATAAAGCGTTTGGCTGCATAGTCGATTACATCGCGCACTTCGTCTTGGGTGTAGAAGCCGCCGTACGGAGTGCCGTCGTATTCGCCGGAGTTACGGCCTATAACCGTTTGTTTGCGCTGCGAGCCTATTTGGGTCAGTTCCGGGTATTTTTTTATTTCGATACGCCATCCCTGGTCGTCGGTAAGATGCCAGTGCAACGTATTCATGTTGTGCAACGCCAGGATGTCGATAAACTGTTTTACCGAGTCGAGCGAGAAGAAGTGTCGCCCTACGTCCATCATCATGCCCCGGTAAGCGAAGCGGGGGGCGTCGGTAATGGTAACCGCCGGCAGTTCCACATCCATTCCTTTCGCTTCGGCGGGTATCGACTTGCGCAGCGTCTGGATGCCGTAAAATACGCCGGCTTCGGTTGCACCTTCGATGTCGGCGCGGTTGGAGGTTACCGTCAGTTTATAACCTTCCGGATTGTCGATTTCTTCGGCCAGCATCAGGTTAATGCTGTTGCGGGCGGGTTCGGAGGCGGTTATTTCCGGTTTATGGCCGGTGGCGTTTTCGATATACGAGGCCAGGAACTCCGCGTTTTGCCGGAGCACTTCGTTCCCTTCCGGGTACGTAATCCGGGTAGCGGCACTCAGCGTAAAGGCGCCGTTGCCGGTCTGGGTTACGGAAGCGGGCAACGGCACTACGCCGTAATTTCCTTCCACTCGGTTACCGTGCGAACACGATAAAAGGGTAGTTGCGGCGACAACGGCCAGCATCTGTTTACTCAGTTTGTTCATGCGTGTTGTTTAAGTTAGTAAAGATGAATAAAAATGTTCTGACTTGGATGTTTGTCCAAAGATATTTAAAAATCGGTTATCCTTTCGCTTTTTGCCGTAAAAATCGTTTCCGTAACCGAATAAATCCCTAAGTTTGTTTATGAAATAGAGAGAAGATATAAAGAGAAGATAGGCTACGCCTCGGCATAATCAAAGCGGGGCTTTGCTTCTGCCCTCGGTTTGCACTACTTTTCTTCGAAAAGAGAAGATAGGCTGCACCTCGGCATAATCAAAGTGAGCTTTGCTTCTGCGCTCGGTTTGCACTACTTTTCTCCGAAAAGAGAAGATAGGCTGCACCTCGGCATAATCAAAGCGGGGCTTTGCTTCTGCCCTCGGTTTGCACTACTTTTCTTCGAAAAGAGAAGATAGGCTGCACCTCGGCATAATCAAAGCGAGCTTTGCTTCTGCGCTCGGTTTGCACTATCTTTGTTCCTCGAAGAAGAACGATGGGTAATTCGAAAAATATAGATTCTAACTGCGCAAAATGGTTACGGAAATGACTTACAAATTGAAAAACAAACCTCTTATCTACGTGTTTTTTATCCTGCTTATCCTTTTTACGCGCTGCCGTCTCGATTTACCGGTAACCGCTTCCATCACACTGGATACCGAAAGTGCCGGGATGCCGGTAACACCCGGATTATACGGGGTTTCCCTGGAAGAAATCAATCATGCGATAGACGGCGGCCTGTACGCCGAGCTGATACAAAACCGCAGTTTCGAAGACGGGGTAACACCGCCCAACTGCCGTACCGACGCCGGTTCGCGCCGGTTCGTTACACCGAACGGCCTTACGGTAGCCTATTGTGGCGGCGACAGCATCCCGGGGTGGCTTCCTCTGTCGGCCGGTACCCGGATTGTCCCCGATGCACAGGAGCTGGTTAACGATAAGAACAAACGCTCGTTGCGCGTTACCGTTTACGACACCGGAACATACGGTCGCGGCGGTGCCGTAGCCGAAGGGTATCGCGGCATTTCGCTGAAGAAAGGGGCGAAATACGCCCTTTCGTGCTTTATTAAAAATGCAGGCACCCGGGCCCGGCCGTTGCAGATTGCGCTGGAAAAAGCCGAAACCGGCGCCCGCGTATCGGATGTATATTCCGTTTCGCCGCAGCCCGAATGGCAGCGGTTGCATTATACGTTCCTGGCTACCGAAGATATTCCCGACGCCCGGCTGGTGTTTTCGTCCGATACCGTTGCCGCTTTCTGGCTCGATGTGGTTTCGCTTTTTCCCGAAGACACCTGGAAGAAGCAGCGGAACGGCCTGCGCGCCGATTTGGTAGAGAAGATAGCCGCGTTGCAGCCAGCCTTTATCCGTTTTCCCGGAGGCAGTTTTGCCGAAGGATATTCCGCCGGAACGTATCCCGAGTGGAAAACCACGATAGGCGACATTGCCGTACGGCGTCATTTCTGGTCGTTCTGGGGATACGGAACCACCAACGGCATGGGGTTTCACGAATACCTGCAATTGTGCGAAGACCTCGGCGCCGAGCCGGTATATGTGGTTAACTGCGGCATTACCAGCCAGGCGTCCCGGCCGCGTTACCAGGATATAGTCGAGATGGACGGCCTGGTGCAGGACGTGCTGGATGCGCTCGAGTATGCCAACGGGCCGGCGACTTCCGGTTGGGGCGCAGTACGGAAAGCCAACGGGCATCCAGAACCTTTCGGGTTGAAATACCTGGAAATCGGGAATGAGAACAGCGGTTACGAGTACGGCCGCCGGTACGCTTTTTTCGAGAAGGCTTTGCGGGAGCGTTATCCGGATATAACGCTCATAGCTACCGACGAGGTGCCCGGCGGCAATCCCGACCGGTTAGACCGGCATTTTTTCGCCGGGCCGGATTGGCTGATGTCGCATACGCCTTTTTCCGATATGTCCGATTCGTTGCCGGAGCAGCGTGACGTACGGCCGGTTCCCCTCCATATCGGCGCTTTCTCGGCCGTGCCTCCCCACGGGGAAGCTACCCTGCGTAATGCCGTAGCCGAAGCCTGCTTCCTGATAGAAGCCGAGCAGGCTCCCCACCGGGTGCGGCAAGTTGCGTACGCCCCCTTGCTGGCCCGTACCGATTACGCCGACTGGCTGCCGGCAGCGTTGTGTTTTGATAACGAGCACGTGGTGGAAACGCCTTCGTACCTGATGTGGCAATTGTTTGCCGGCAACCGGGGCGACGAGGTGCTGCCCGCTGATGTTACCTGTTACTCGAAACCCTCGGTGGCGGCCGGAAGAGCCGGTATTTACCTGTTCGACGATTTCTATGAGTTCAACGACCTGGCTCTCGACGGCTCCACCGGTTATCCTGCCGAAACCGTAAGCGGAGAATGGACGGTGCAACCCGGAGGCCGGTTGTATCCGGCTCCCAACCGGTGGAATCATATCTTACTGGGCGATTCGTCTGCCTGTAATTACGAGCTGACGGGGCGTTTCCGGCGCGTCAAGGGAAGCGCGCCCTTCCAGTTTCGTCTGCGCGACAACGGGCGGGGCGGTCGTGCCCAGCACCGTCTTTTTATAACCTTGGGAAGCGGCGGCAGCCGGTTAGGGCAGCAAAGCGGCGAAGTAACTTCCTGGCTTTCCGGGCCTGTCTCTTTTCCTTGGGAAATGAACGAGTGGTATGCCGTACGCATCGTATGTAAAAACGATACGGTGGCTTGCTATGTAAACGATACGCTGTTGCACCGGGCGGTACTGCCTCCGGTGCCGGCATTGAAAGCCGTGGCGAGCCGCGACAAGGAAACGGATACGCTGATACTGAAAGTGGCCAACACGGCTTACCATCCCGAGCGTACGCGCATCGACCTGGGGACGGCCGCCGTGCGGGAGGATGCCGAAGCGATTACTTTAACCGGGAAGCCGGATGCCGGAAATACGCCGGAGCATCCGCGCTGCGTTTCCCCGGAAAAGAAAACGGTTGCATTTCCCTCCGGCTCGTCTCTCGTGTACGAATTTCCTCCTAACTCGGTCACCGTTTTAAAAATACCTCTTCGCTGATGCGTATGAAAAAAGATTCCGTTCACATTACCCGTAAAGTGGTGCTGGGGTATATCCTCCTTATTGGCATCGCCATTTGCGCCGTGGCCTATATTTATACGGCTGTCGTACGCATTGCAGGCGAGGAAGAGCCGGGCGCCGCTCCGCGCCAGAAGGTGTACCTCATTACCGGTACGCTCGCGTTGTTGTACGAAAGCGAGGCCGTCAACCAGTTGGTAGGCACCGAGCAAAACGGATATACCCGCTACAACCGCGTGTTGAACCAGGCACAGCGGAATATCGATTCGCTCCGGCTGTTGGTTACCGACTCCGTGCAACTGCTTAAAATCGACACCATCGACAACCTTATCGAGCGGAAACGGCGCAATACGCGCCGGTTGCTCGAAACCCTGCAAGAGGCGAACGCCGAGCACCTGTACCGTACCCATATCGAAAAAGTGATAGCCGTACAAGATACCGTAGTGGAGCAGGTAAAGATAAAAGAAGAAGAAATCGTCAGCCAGGATACGGTTTGGACGCGGAAAGAGCCCAAAGGCTTTTTCAAGCGGCTGGCCGAAGTGTTCGCCCCTTCGCGCGCCGACTCGGATGTGGTGGTGAGCACCATCCGGCATATCCAAACCGATACTTTGACGGAGGCCTTCAATCCGGCCGATACCATCGTAAGCGTACTGAAAAGCATCCAGGACAGCGTAGCCGGGCAACGGAAAGAACTGAACCGGGTGCTGCAACAGCGTGCAGGCAATCTGCGTTATGATAACGGGTTGATTACGAGTCGGATTAACCAACTGCTGCGCGACATCGAGCAAGAAGAAGTAAACGCCTCGCTGGAACGGATGCAGGAAAAGCAACACTTACTGAGGCACACGTCGCACGTAATCGCGGCGGTGGCCGTGGTTTCGCTCCTTATCGCTTTGTTTTTCCTCCTGTTTATCGGACGCGACATCTCGCGGAGCTTCTATTACCGCAAGCAACTCGAAAAGGCCAAGCAGTATGCCGAGGATTTGCTGCGCATCCGCGAAAAGCTGATGCTTATGATTTCGCACGACATCCGCGCCCCCCTTTCGTCTATTTTGGGATACATCGAGCTGCTGCGCCGTTCCCGCATGGGCGAGCGGCAACTATATTACCTGGAAAATATGACGGCCTCGTCCAACCACATCCTGGCATTGGTAAACGATTTGCTCGATTTCCACCGGCTCGAGTCGAATCAGATAGAGATTCATCCGGTGCCTTTCCGCATCCCGGCCCTGTTCCGCGAGATTTACGACAGTTTCCTGCCGTTGGCCGAAAAGAAGGGGCTTACCTTTGTATTCAACCTGAAAGAAGAAACGTTGCCGGAACGATTGTACCGGGGAGACACCATCCGCATCCGGCAGGTGGCCGGCAACCTGCTGTCGAACGCCATTAAGTTTACGCCGGCCGGCCGCATCGTACTCGTGGTTTCCCTTGCCGCCGGCGCCGATAAAAGCGCGCGCCTCGTTTTCCAGGTGGTCGATGCGGGCCCCGGCATTCCCGAAGCCGAACGGGAGCGGGTGTTCGGCGAGTTTACCCGCCTGCCGGGTACCGAGAAAGAAGAAGGGTTCGGCCTCGGGCTCTCGATTACCCGGAAATTGGTGGAATTGATGGGGGGAACGCTTGCACTCGAAAGCGTAGCGGGCAAGGGGAGTACGTTTATCGTAGAACTTCCGCTGTTACTGGCTGACGGAGAGTACCGCACCCCGGTGGCGGAAGAAGTGGCGGAAGAAACGGCCGGGAAAATACGGCGACCGGATGCCGGGCGTGTCCGCTGCCTGCTGGTCGACGACGACCCGTTGCAACTTACCGTAACCCGGGAAATGCTTGCCCGGAACGGGGTGGAGGTAACGTGTTGCCTCCGGCCGTCGGAAGTAACGGGGTTGTTGCGCGCCCATCCGGCGGATATTGTGGTTACCGATATTCAAATGCCCGGCTTCGACGGGTTCGCCGTATTGAAAAGCATCCGCGAGTCTGATTTGCCCTGTGCGGCAACGCTTCCGGTCATTGCTTTGTCGGCTAGCGTAGCCGGTGAAAAAGAACATTACCTCGAGGCCGGTTTTACGGGCTTTTTGAACAAGCCGTTTACGGCCGCCGGCTTGCTCGGCTTGATAAACGATTTGCTGCAACGGGGCGGAACGGACGTAGTAGAGCCGGATTTTTCTTCTCTCACCGCTTTTGCCGGCGACGATTCGGCAGCCCGTAGCCATATCCTTTCCACTTTTTGCGAAGAAACCCGGAAAAGCCTTTCCGGCTTGCAGGAGGCGTTGCGTGCTTCCGACCGGCAACAGGCGTCGCGGATAGCGCATAAACTCATTCCGCTGTTTTCGATGTTAGGCGTTTCCGGTACGGTAGCTTTCTTGAGGCAGCTCGAACAGGCCGGTGCCTCGCTGGCTGCGGACGAGTGGGAGCGTTTGGCCGGCCGGGCGATAGCCGGCGTGGAGGCGGTTGTGGCTGACGCGCAACGGAAACGTGGGGAATAATTCCCCGCGCGGGGCTGGTTTCTACAGCCGCTTTGCCGGGGAAGTTTTTTCCGGAAATAAATGTTTTGTATGGTAATGGGTTGGTTTTTAATAAGATATTCGGTTGTTGTACTCTTTTCGACGGATGAATGGCACGTTATTCGTATAGTAAGTATATGT
>JAJBTJ010000264.1 GCA_020860905.1 Parabacteroides sp.
CCAGGTACCCCCCTTATCCACGCACATCCCCCCCGCCGCAACCAGCCGGGGCACGCCCCTCCTGGCCCGACGAAACGAAATTTTCCGGATGCTTGGCCGTTACCCCGTCATAGCAGGCACGGATAGCCTTCATATCCTCGTCCACATTGCCCGTAGGATAGAAAACACCCTTGATACCCACCTCCTTTTTCCCATAATCCAGGTAAGCAGCCATAATCGGCACGTGCGCCCGGAGCGCGATATAATAAAAACCCTTTTTCCACTCCTTCGCCCGTTTGCGCGTCCCCTCGGGCGTAACCGCCAGGTGGAACACCTTCCGTCGTTCGAACTCCACCGCCATCTGCTCCACCACCGAGGTACGATGCTTCCGGTCTACCGGCACGCCCCCCATCCAGCGGAACAACAAATTAAACAGGAAAAAGAACCACTCCTTTTTAATCAGGAAACCCGCATCCCGTCCCAGGGCGCCGTAAAACAACTTCCCCAGTATAAAATCCCAGTTACTCGTGTGAGGAGCCACACAAATCACGCACTTCGGGATGCCGTCGTCGACCGGGCCCAACTTCCAGCCCGCTACGCGGAGAATCCACCTACACAACTTTTTCTTCATCCCTTCCCGTTCAGCGAAGCAATCCCGGAAGCAATCGCATCGGCTTCCGCCTCCAAATCGGCCCACAACTTACGATAATAAGCCCTTACATGCTTCCGGTCGCCGTTTCCGTCCGGACGCTGGGCGCGGCGGATAAACTCGTCCTGCATCGCGAGGATACGCGACATCAGCCCATCCGCTTCCGCCGAATCGGTATCCGGCATCAAGGTCCGGCAAATCAACACTTCCGTAAACAAATCGCCGGCGATATAACCGATGTCCTTCTTTAAAAATCTTCTTTTAGCCATACTTCAAATTCTGTGTTTCTGTTAGTAAAAAAATCCCCTCGGGGAGACTACAAAGCTACAAAATAAAATTAATTTCCCCTTTAAGGGCTGTTAAAAACATAAATTAGTTTATCTTTGCACCCAAAGAATCAAAACGAAGATAGGCAGCCGGCAGAAACGAGTCTACCCGCTTTGTCCTACATTCCTTCGAAAAAGAGAAGAAAAGATGTATCGCAAACCGGTAAAACAGCCCTTGTTTTCGCCCACGGCGCGTATTCTCGTTGCATTCGAAACAAAAAAAACGAAGACAGGCGACAGCCCGGCATAATCCGGCAACCCGGTTCCGGCCGCGGCCCATCCTGCCATCGGCTTTTACCAGGAGCGAAGACAAGCAAGCCATCCGGCCATCCCGGACGGATTTGCCGTGTAGTTTTTGCCCTGAACTTGCGGAGACAAGCGGCGCCTCGGCACGATTCAAGCAGGGAGTTTACACCCGGACCCGGCTTCCGCTATCTCGGACACGCTAAAAAAACACGAAGCATAAACTAAATTGATAGTAAATCTAAAGATGAACAAGAGTGTTACGACGCCGGATTATCTATTCGAAAGCAGTTGGGAAGTATGTAATAAAGTAGGAGGCATCTATACCGTGCTCTCCACCAAGGCACACACGTTGCAGCAACAATTCGACGACCGACTGATCTTTATAGGCCCCGACGTATGGGGAAACAACCCCGCTCCTGATTTCGAAGAAGACTCCGCTTTATATTCCGACTGGAAACAACATGCAGAAACAGCCGACGGACTGAAAATAAAAATCGGCCGCTGGAAAGTACCCGGCAAGCCCGTGGCTATCCTGCTCGATTTCATGCCGTTCTTTGCCGAGCGCGATACCTTTTTCTTCTCCATGTGGGAAAATTTCAAAGTCGATTCCATCCACGCCTACGGCGATTACGACGAAGCCTGTATCTTCGCCCTGGCCACCGGCCGGCTGATAGAGAGCTTTTACCGGTTCTACCGGCTGGACGATAAAAAAGTAGTAGCCCTGTTCAACGAATGGATGCTGGGCATGGGCGCCCTGTTCCTGCAAAAACGGGTACCGGCCGTCGCCACGATATTCACCACGCACGCCACCTCCATCGGCCGGTCGATTGCCGGCAACAACAAGCCCCTGTACGCGTACCTCGACCAGTACGACGGCGACCAGATGGCACGCGAACTGAATATGGAGGCCAAACACTCGGTAGAAAAGCAAACGGCCCGTTTTGCCGACTGCTTCACCACCGTAAGCGACATCACCGCCCGCGAATGCACCCGCCTGCTCGACCGGGCCCCGGACGTGGTTACGCCGAACGGCTTCGAGCCCGACTTCGTGCCCACCGGCAAAAACTATACCGCCAAACGCAAAGAAGCCCGCGCCGCCCTGCTGAACGTGGCCGAGAAACTAACCGGCACCCGCATCGCCGACGATGCTTTGCTGGTATCCACCAGCGGCCGGTACGAATACCGCAACAAAGGCATCGACGTATTTATCGAAGCCATCAACCGGTTGCGCGCCTCGAGCGACCTCACCCGCGAAGTAGTAGCCTTCATCATGGTGCCGGCCTGGGTGCACGAAGCCCGCGCCGACCTGAAAGAAGCGCTCGCCCGCGACTTCAACAACGGCCGGCCATTGCAATTCCCCTTCATCACCCACTGGCTGAACAACATGCAGGAAGACCGGGTGCTGAACTACCTTAACTACTGCGGTTTTACCAACGCGGCCACCGACAAGCTCAAAATCGTCTTCGTGCCCTGTTACCTTTCCGGTAACGACGGCATCTTCAACAAGCCTTATTACGACCTGCTCATCGGGATGGATGCCACCGTATACCCCTCGTACTACGAGCCCTGGGGCTATACCCCGCTCGAAAGCGTAGCCTTCGGGATACCCACCATCACCACCAACCTGGCCGGATTCGGATTATGGTCGCATAAATCCGTGTCGGGCAGCAACATCAAAGAAGGGGTGGCGGTAATCGAACGAACCGACTTCAACTACTTCGAAGTAGCCGACGCCATCCGCGACGCCCTGCTTACCCTGGCCGACGCCACGCCGAAAGAAATAACGGCTATCCGGAAAAACTGTTTCGAGCTCGCTTCCCAAGCCGAATGGAGCCGGTTTATCTGGTACTACGAACGGGCGTTCGAGGTGGCTTTAACACGCGCCGACTGAAGAAATTCATAATTAAATGCTTCTACTCTAAAAGAGTATATGTATCTTTGCACCGTTTTTACCGGAAAAAGGTACATAAAAACAACCGACAATATTGAGTCACTTAAAAATTCATTATATGAAAATCAAAGCGAATAATGCCAATACTCCCGCATGGAGAGATATCTACGCTCATTCCAAACTTCCCAAAAAGTTAGAGCCTCTCCGGGAAATCGCGCACAATTTATGGTGGGTATGGAACTACGAAGCCACGCGTCTCTTCAGCAAATTAGACGAAAATTTGTGGAAAAAGACCGAAGGCAACCCCGTTCTTCTGCTCCAGAGCCTTTCCTACCAGCGGTTGGAAGAAATTGCCGCCGACAAGGAGTTGATAGCAGAAATGAACGACGTATACGCCGCCTTCAAGGCTTATATGAAAGAAAAAGCCGATGCCGGTAAGCCGAGCGTAGCCTATTTCAGTATGGAATACGGGCTTACCAACATCCTGAAGATTTATTCGGGCGGTTTGGGCGTACTGGCAGGCGACTATATCAAGGAAGCAAGCGATTCGCATGTTGATTTGGCAGCGGTCGGATTTTTATATCGCTACGGTTACTTTACGCAAACGCTGGCCATGGACGGGCAGCAGATTGCCAATTACGAACCCCAGAACTTCAACCAGCTCCCCATCGAGCAGGTTATCGACGAAAACGGCGAGCCGATGATACTGGAAGTTCCTTACCCCGGACGCATCGTTTACGCCAACGTATGGCGGGTTAACGTAGGCCGCGTGCCTTTGTACCTGATGGATACCGATGTCGACCGCAACAGCGAGTGGGACCGCTCCATCACTTACCAGCTTTACGGTGGCGACTGGGAAAACCGCATCAAGCAAGAATACCTGTTAGGTATCGGGGGTATCCTGATGCTCAACCGGCTGGGAATCAAGAAACAGATTTACCATTGCAACGAAGGCCACGCCGCCCTGATTAACGCACAGCGGCTGGTCGACTATATCCAGAACGACAAGCTCACCTTCAACGAAGCGTTGGAAGTGGTTCGCTCGTCGGCGCTCTATACGGTTCATACCCCGGTTCCGGCCGGCCACGACTACTTCGACGAAGGATTATTCGGCAAATACATGGGCGAATTCCCTGCCAAGTTAGGTATTAGCTGGCAGGAATTTATCGACATGGGACGCGAAAACCCGGGCTCGAACGAGAAATTCTCCATGAGCGTATTCGCACTGAATACCTGCCAGGAAGCCAACGGCGTAAGTAAATTGCACGGATTGGTTTCACAAAAGATGTTCGCACCGGTATGGAAAGGGTATTTCCCGGAAGAGTTGCACGTAGGATACGTAACCAACGGGGTGCACATGCCTACCTGGGCAGCCACCGAATGGAAGAAATTCTTCCATAAGAATTTCGCACCCGAATTCTGGAGCGACCAGGCGAACCCGAAATACTGGGAAGCCATCAACAACGTGCCCGACGAAAAAATCTGGGGCATCCGCCAGGAATTGAAACGGCGGCTTACCGAATATATCAAGGTACAGTTCCGCGATAGCTGGCTCAAAAACCAAGGCGACCCCTCGAAGGTGGTTTCCATCCTCGAGCAAATCAACCCGAACGCGTTGCTTATCGGTTTCGGTCGCCGGTTCGCCACTTACAAGCGCGCTCATTTGTTATTCACCGACTTAGACCGGCTGGCTAAAATCGTAAACAACGAAAAATATCCCATCCAGTTCTTATTTACCGGGAAAGCGCACCCGGCCGACGGCGGCGGACAGGGCTTAATCAAGCACATCATGGAAATTTCGCGCCGTCCGGAATTTTTAGGAAAGATTATTTTCCTGGAAAACTACGACATGCGTCTGGCGCGCCGGTTGATTTCGGGTGTCGACGTATGGCTGAACACGCCGACGCGTCCGCTCGAAGCCTCGGGTACCTCGGGCGAAAAGGCCGAAATGAACGGGGTTATCAATTTCTCGGTTCTCGACGGATGGTGGTACGAAGGTTACCGCAAGGGTGCCGGCTGGGCGCTCACCGAAAAGCGTACCTACGAAAACCAACAGTACCAGGACCAATTGGATGCGGCTACGATTTACCATATTCTCGAAAGCGAAATCATCCCGACGTATTATGCGAAGAACAGCAAGGGCTTTTCGCCCGAGTGGATCAGCTACATCAAAAACTCGATGTGCCAAATCGCCCCGCATTACACGATGAAACGGATGATCGACAATTACCTGAAGTTATTCTACAGCAAGCTGGCTGCCCGCTCGGCCAAGCTGAAAGCCGACAACTTCGCCAAGGCGCGTGAAATAGCTGCCTGGAAAGAGGAAGTGGCTGCGCACTGGGACGAAGTGGAAACGGTATCGATCGACATCGACGAAGCGATGCTGAACGCCGGCCCGGTAGTAGGTCAATCGTATAACGTAAAAATCGTACTCGACCGGAAAGGAATGAAGGGGATGCTGGGCGTCGAATTGGTTACTACTACGCTCGACCCGGAACGGCAGGAACAAAAGCTGCGCCATGTATACGAGTTCAAGTTGGTGAAGGAAGAAGGCTCGAAGCTGTACTACGAACTGAACTTAACACCGGATGAAGCGGGTGCAATCAAAATGGCTTTCCGCGTATTCCCGAAAAACGACGAGTTGCCTCACCGTCAGGATTTCGCTTATGTTCGCTGGATTCAGAAATAACGAACACACATTTCTCTCTATACGGCAAAGCCGGGCTTTTTGGATAGCCCGGCTTTCCTTTTTTCTGTCATTCCCCGACGTTCGAAAGCCGATGCGGTATTGCTGCAAGTAAATACGCTTTCCTTGTTTCCGTTGTACCTGAAAGGGCTACGGGATGGTCGGCCGGGTTGTTTACGGCCGACAAGACTTTTAACCGGGTATTTAACCCTTTACTACGAGATTGGCGGTCGACTGGTTTAAGACAGTATCTGGTTTGCATCACTTTCCGTACGATGTCGATATGAGATTGCAGGTCGATTGGTTTAAGACAAGGAAGTTGCCGCCATGATGGTCGAATCGGCACAATGTGCGGTTATAGGTCGATTGGTTTAAAGCCCGGCTCGTTTCTTCTCTTATACCTCGTTCCTGGTGACGACGGGTTAGGGTGATTTTACCGAAGGAGTGACAATTTTGTTCTGTACGCATCGGCCCGAGACACCACCGTAAAGGTTATTTCTGTTGAAGGAGGCAGTAAGTGTTTATTTACCGGCTTTACGGTTCACGAACGTAAGGGTTATTTCTACCAGAGGACTGGCGGACGTTATGTTTTATCCTTTTTTTCGGCTTTTCCCTACTTTTTCCGAAGGTTATTCTTAAATTTGAAGCAGTGCCGCAAACCGGGGGCTTACTCTCTTTTTTTACCTGTTTAACCGGAAAGAAAGAGGCCGGCGAAGAATCTTGTTGTCGATGTACCGCCTTCTTCCCCGTTTATCCCGCGCCTTTCACCGGTTCGTTCTTTGATTTATTGATTTTTAGAAAGATAACCTTGTCATCGCTCGCCCGTACTTTTCCGGTTATCGTCCACCGACTAATCCCAATCAGTAAAAAACGAATTTCCCTCCTTTAATTCATTGATTATAAACAAGGAAATTTATTTTATTAACGGGGACCTAATCGCATTATTAGTAGAATTGAAATATTTAAATTTCATCTTCTATAGAAAACTCTACAATCGTCCTAATCTAATTATTAGTAGAATTGAAATCAAGGA
>JAJBTJ010000008.1 GCA_020860905.1 Parabacteroides sp.
TTTTCTGTCAAGAGAAAAAAGGATGACCGCCGGTAGGCGCCGTCGGCAGACGCCCCCGCGACGAGCGAAAACAGTTTTTCCTCTTAAAAAATTCTTTGTCATATACTTTTGACAACTGTCGAAAGTTCTTTTCATACCTGTGAAAAGTTCTTTTCACAATTATCAAAAGTTCTCGCCACAACCGTCAAAAGTTCTTTCCACAATTGTCGAACTACTTTTTCCACTGCACCTGTGCAGCAAAAAGCTACCCGCCACAAGCTACAGCCGCCCGCACTCCTTCCACCGGCGATATATACTGCCACAATCCGGCAATTCGCTGCAACAAAAACCGCTTCCAGCTTGTTCTTTCTCAAAACAACGCAAACAATATCCCTACGTATGGTTATGAGAAAAACAAAAACACGCCTATTCGGCATCCTGGCATGCCTGCTCGTATTTTTTTCCCTTTCCGCCCAAAAAACCTCCAAAGCCTGGGTATTTATCAATAGCGACTCGGCCAGTGCGAACGTACTCCAGATGTTATACGAGTCGCGGAACCGGATGGTACAAGACCCCCAATCGCCCCGTTTTGTGATGATAGACCGCTCGGGGAAATATGTACTGGGACTGGGAGGCTTCGTTGCGGCCAACATTTCGTCGGACTTCAACGGACTTTCCGACAAAGACTTCGTTATCTACGACATTCCGGTGCCGACCGCCGAGTTCAAGGATAACAAATTCAACTTCGCACTCGACCAATCGCGCATCTTCCTGAAATTAGTGGGCGACACCGAGATGGGAAGGCTGATTGCTTACATCGAAACCGATTTCCGGGGCGGCAGCGGCGGATTGCTGCACCTCAGGCAGGCGTACGTAAGCTTCAAGCATTTTTTAGTAGGACAAACATGGTCAACGTTTATGGACTTAGACGGCACGCCGTACACGCTCGATTTCGAAGGGCCGAACAGTATGCTCTCCATCCGGCAGCCGATGATACGGTACTCATGGCCGATAACCGGCAAATGGATGCTCGAAGGAGCAGCCGAAGTGCCTACTATCTCTTATTCCACGCGCACGAACATGACGGCGCTGTCGTACCCGCAAAGCGTACCGGACGTGATTGTACGGGCCAGCTACAGCGCAGGTTTCGGGCATGTGCAACTGGCAGGCGTGCTGCGTACCCTGGTTGTTCCGGATACGCTGGTGAACAAAAGCAACCACTCCGTGGGATACGGTTTCGCATTCAGCGGCACAGTGAACCTGCCGGCCGGATTCAAATTCCAATACCAGGCCACCTACGGCAAAGGGATTTCGCATTATTTCAACGGGTTGAAAAACCGGGGGCTCGACCTGCTCTACAATCCGGAAACGCGCAGCACGAGCCTGGTACCGGCGTGGGGCGGCTATGTAAACCTGGCACGCACCTGGGGACGCGGCGGCATTTTTACTTCCAATCTTTTATACGGGCTGGCAGACGTGAATATCCACGACAACCAGTTGCCCCACCAGTATAAAAAGGGGTATTACTTTGCCGTCAATACGGTATGGACGTTCCTGAAATACGGTACCATCGGCATCGAGTACCTGCATGGCGAGCGCAAGAATATCAACGGGGAGAAAGGAGATGCGAACCGGATTAATGCGTTGCTGCGGTACAACTTTTAGGCCCGGTTTCTTCCGAAAAAGAAACGGAGCCCGGCAGCTTGCCTCCTCCGCTATTTCCGGAAGAAACTATCGAAAAACACCAACTGGTACAACAAGGCGTTCTTCCAGTAAGCGCTCGTATGGGCGCCGGGACGGCTGATATAGTCGTGCGGGATATTGTAATACAGCAATTTCCGGTGTAATTCCTCGTTTACTTTATAAAAGAAATCCTCGGTGCCGCAATCGAAGATAATCGCCAACGAACCGGGCTTGATTTGGGAAACCTGGTCGATTACCGTATGCCGGTTCCAACGCTCCGGATAATCTTTATATGCGCCCAGGCTCTTGCTCATTTCCCAGTTCGCGGGAAACGGCCGGATATCCACACCCCCGCTCATAGCACCGCAAGCGCCGAACACCCCGGGATGACGGATGGCCAGCCACAACGCCCCGTGGCCGCCCATGCTGAACCCCGCAATCGCCCGGCCGCCCGACGATTTCCGCGTAGAGTAATTCGCATCCATATACGCTACGAGCTCACTCCCTACATACGTTTCGTACCGCAACGCCGGATTAACCGGGCTATCCCAGTACCAACTGTTTTTTCCGTCGGGACAAACTACAATCATACCCTTTTCCGATGCCAGCCGGGGCAGCTCGGGTTGCACCTGGAGCCAGCTTTTGAAATTTCCGCCGTACCCGTGCAGCAAATAAAGAACCGGGTAGGTATCCGCGCCGTCTTCGCCGTAGCCGTCCGGCAGGATAACCAGGTTCGGAATGTCTTTATTCATGGCTGCACTATGCACCAGCACCGTATCTACCCGTTGTGCGTAAACAGAAAGGCACAACCAGCTCAACACACACGTAATCAACAAGGAACGGAAAGTTTTCATCGTCTTCTTTATTTTTTATACTTCTTCATTTCTTTCTCTAAGGCCGCCAGTTCTTCTTCCTGCTTCCGGATGGTGGCAAGCAACGGATTCTGGTCGTCATTTTCGTGTACAGGCGGGAGTTGCGTGGCTACGCGGGCCGCAAAATCAGACAACACGTTCATGTAATTGCCGAACGCACTGAAAGGCATTTCGTACGGGGTAGGCGAAGGTGCCCGGCCTACTAATCCGCTTTCCATATACCGGAGATGGTCGTTACCAGCCAAATACAGCCATTCCTGAATCAACCGGCGGTTAGACAGCGAAACAACCTGACGGCCTATCTGGTTTATCTTTTCAAATGCAGCCCGCTGCAATTCGTTTCCCAGCCAGGGAGCGAGCGTTTTGTCGCCCTGGTACGAAACCGGCTCCGGCACCGCTACCGCATCGACCGGCTTCAGCAGGTTCAGTATCTCCGAGGGGGTGGAAAATCCGATTCCCCGGGCCGCCCCTTGCTCCGGCAACGCCCTGAAAAAATCGAATATACCGGTTTCGGCGCCGTATTTGCTGCCTAATACCTCGTAATTCATATAGAGATTTACCAATTGCTCTTCCGGCGGAAGGGCGCCTATCCACGCCATGTATTTTTCGGCGTTCAGCGGGTACTCGCTTCAGTGGGTCGATTGAAAACGCAACGAAATATCTTCGCTCAGCCCTGTGTGGCGGAACATCAGTTTCAACGACGGGGCAGCCGACGATTTATATAAATAATTCGGGCTTCTCCACCCCAACACCCCGGGCGCCCCTTCGGCCAGAATCGCCCGGAACCCCATGCGCTCCGTCATCTAGGCAATCTGCTCGGAATAAATCAAGGCCGTATTGCAATACACTTGCGGAGTGATGCCGAACAACGATTTCAGCTTATGTAAATGGCATTTCGTCTGGTAAACGAATTCCTCCTCGGTGTGCAGAGCCGACAAGGCATGCGAAAAGGTGCCGGCCAGGAACTCTACGTTGCCCGTAGCGGCCAGTTCTTTAAAGCTGTCGATTACCTCGGGGGTATAGATTTCCATCTGGTCGAGCGCGATGCCCGATATGTCGAAACTCAGTTTAAACCGGTTACCGGTATTCTTTATCATATCCAGCAACAGCCGGTTAGCAGGCAGGTAACAGCGCTCGGCCACTGTACGGATGCTGTCTTCGTTCAAAAAGTCGTCATAATAGTAGTGGTCGTTCCCGATTTCGGAAAAACGGTATCTTTTGAGGCGATAAGGTTGGTGAATCCGGAAAGTAAGGCAAATCGTTTTCATACTCCTTGATTTTTGATTAGTGGCATAAGATTTTCTTTTCCCTACAAACGTACACAAAAATCAAATAACAACCACATGCCGCTACCGAAAATGTTAGTTTCGACAGAGCGAAAAAAGCCATCGGATACTTGCCCGGAAACGCATGCCGCCCCATACAGTTGCGGTTGCCCGCGCTTTTCCGCAACCGCCTGCATGCAAATGCGAACGCTTGTTTTACCGGCGATTCCCCGGCAAAACAAGCGCATGCTTTTTCCGGCATTTTTTTGCTCCGGATACTTTATGGGAATTAGTTCCGTATGGTATTTAAAATACCACGGCTACATCGGCGCCAATCTGGAAAGGCTTGCCTTTCTGAAAGAAGGGCTTTCCGAACGACTCGAAATAAAACGCCTTATAATCGGTATCGAACAGGTTGCGGCTCCATACGTCGACCCGGAAATTTCCTTTCCGCACACCGATTTTTCCGTTTACCGTTCCGTAAAAGTTCTGCGACAAATCGTTCTGCTCCGTCCAATAGATTTTTCCGGCGCCGTTATACTGGAAAGCGCAAGTAAGCTGGTCGATAAAGCGGTTACGGAACAGCTTATTGTAAGTAAGCCCCACGCTCAGCGTATGCCTGGGCGCATACGGCAGGTAATTGCCGTCGAACGTTTCGCCTTCGCGCCGGGTGTAATCCTTGAAAGTAGCGTGCGTATAGCCATAATTCGCATCGGCCGTAAGCCCGGTGGCGAGCCGGGCCGACAAGGTAAGCTCCACGCCGTAGCTCTGCGCTTTCCCCGCATTGGTAATCATACGTCCGCTACCGCTGTCCACAAACTTGGTAAGCTGCATATCGCGTACATCCATCAGGAAGAGCGTAAGGTCGGCCTGGAGCCGGCCGGGAACCAACTCGCTGCGAACGCCGGCCTCGTAGTTCCAACTGTGCTCGGGCTTGTATGAAACGGCCTCTTCTACCGAAAGAGGGGCGCCTAACATTTGGTTTATGTCCAGGCCTTTTTTCTCCAGCATGGCTTTATAGGGCCCTATCAGGTCGTGGCGCAACTGTATTTGTACCAGATCGCCGAACATCTGCACATTGTATCCCCCCGTTTTGTATCCCTTGCTTACCGAAACGTACGTAAAGGTTTTCGGCGAGCACTGGTAGCGAAGCGAGAATTTCGGCAACACCTGCAAAAAGTCCTGCGAATGGACGCCTTGCAAAACCGTTTTGGCTACCAGCGGCATAGTAACGGGAAAGGGCCGTCCGGGAACCGGCATCGAGAGGTTCACACGCATGGAATCTTCCGGATTTAACCCGATATAGGAGTTATAATCCAAATCCACCTTCTCGTAGTCGAGCCGTACGCCGGCGGTAAAGGACAGCCCTTCGGTAAACAGGTTGTTATAGGTAGACTGGTGGAAAGCGGCCAACCCGAAAGTCGACGTTTTGAAGGTACCCGGGATGTCGAGCGTTTCGTTCACCATCGTAAGTTGAGGCATATCGGGATAAGTGGCTTTCAAATCGTCGAATGCTTTTTGCAGCACGCCGCGCACGCCGTCTTCCTTAAATAATACGGGGCCGTCGGTATGCAGGTTATCGTAAAAGCCGAAACCGCCGAAACTCCACTGGTAGTTTCCCGGACGATTGGAGCGAATGGCGATTTCCTCACTCCAGGCGTTTTGCTTTTGTTTTTGGTTCAGGGTAAAGATACTGGCCGGCGAAAAATCCTGGTCCATTTTCATATCGTCTTTGAAATATTGGTAGCCGGTGGTGCTGGTAAGGATAAATAGGTCGGTTTTGTATTCCAGGTTCAGCGTGTTTCCGAGCATCCGGCGCCAGTAGCTGGAGCGGTCGTTCATATCGGGCAAGTCGGTAAAATCGGTTTCTTTGTCGTACGCTCCGTAAGCGAACGCGTCGGGCTGGCTCGTATAATCGAACACGAAAGCGTACTGCATTTTGAGGCGGGGGGTAACGAGCCAATCGAGCTTAAACCGGCCGCCGGCCGATTCTTCGTTATCGATACGTCCGCCATTCTTTCTTTTGAAAAAACCGTCGTGGCGTGTATAATATCCGCCGGCCGAAAGCCCTACCCGGTCGCTCAGCTTGGCGTAATGCGAGGCTTTCGCACCGAACAGGCCGTAATTACCGCCGGTAACCATCGCCTTGGTTCCCTGGTAATCGAGGGGCGACTGGGTATAAATATTGATGATTCCGCCCATCGCGTTCTGGCCGTACAAGGTACCTTGGGGGCCGCGTAACACCTCGATGCGCTGAATGTCGGACAGCTCGAAATCGAACGTGCTTTTATCCAGGTAAGGCACATTATCTACATACAGCCCGATGGATTGTCCGCTGCTGCGCGTACCGACGCCCCGGATATAAACGGCGGAAGTAAGTTTGGAGCCGTAATCGGGGATAAATAGGTTGGGCACGAACGAACTCAAATCTTTGATGGCATCCACTTGGCGAAGCATAATCGTTTGGGGACTGATTACGGAGAAAGCGGCCGGCAATTTACGCAAATCATTGGTTTCTTTGGTGGAGGAAGTAATCACTACTTCGTTCATTGCATACGTTTTAATGGTATCGTTTGCGTTGTCTTGTCCGGCGTGTGCCGGCTGCAATAGCGTGAAAGTGCAGGCTGATACGAGATAAGCCAGGTGTTTTTTCGTCATTTCTTTGCCAATTTGTAGAATATAACACATTGTTTTTCTGCTGTACAAAACACATGACAAAAAATTGTTTTTACTGAAGAACTGTGCAAACCGAGTACAGAAGCAAAACCCCACTTCTCTTTTTCTGAGAAAAACAGCGCGATGGCTTTTTACCGGAAAGTCTGTGTTGGCCGTTACCACGACGGGGATGCTTTCTCGCTCGCCGCGAAGGCGTCTGCCGACAGCGCCTACCGGCGGTCATACTTTTTTATCTTGACAGAAAAAAGGATGCAAAAAAGGTCAAGGGCTACGTCCGCCTCGCTACATCCCGGCCTTCGTTCGCTAAAAGCCCCGAACTCGCT
>JAJBTJ010000036.1 GCA_020860905.1 Parabacteroides sp.
CGGATTATCCATTACCAACATGCCTTCCGCTTTTTAGTATGTTCCGGCAGCCGTTTTATTCGCTTATTTATCCTTTTTCCGCTTGCCTGTTCGTTTGCCGTTACTTTGAAAAACGGAGAGTATAGGGTTTAACGGGTCCGATTCAGCCGGATTATCGCCCGATATGAAAAAAGTACTTCCCCATCCGGGCCTTGTAGCCACGAAAACAGAAGTTGCGACTATACAGTTTCTGCCTGAGCCTGTATAGTCGCAACTTCGAAGTATGAACTTTGCATTCCGGCCAGCGGAAGAAAGGCAAGATGAAAAAACCGGAAGCGTTACTTTATTTGTTTACCGAGCCACTCGAGCCGGCGTTGGTCGGGCAGATGAGTTACCCGGAAGTGCTCGAACGTAGCCCGGAAGCCGTCGCCGTCAGGCGATGCAGCCATTAACCCTACCATTACCGGGACGTTATCCTGCAAATACGCATTCCGCATCATCGTATACGTTTTATCGTCGTACGAATAGAAAATTTCGACAGCGTCCAGCCTTCTTACGGCTTTAATCCAGATATACGGTACCGGCTTATCCAGCGTAATCACGCTCCAGTCGCTGGTACGATGGGTAACCACGGCGCTCAGGTTGAATTTGCCGTCGACGAATTCGATGCCCGCTTTGATGTAGTTTTCATGGTCGACCCGCAACATCAGGCCGGCCTGGTCGAAACGCGACTTATATTCGCCGATAATTTTAGCCTTTACCTCGAACTCGCCTCCGTACAACGCATAGTAAAAAGGAGCGTCGTCGACGGTAAAGCCATAGTGCGAAATACGCCAATAGTCGGTTTGCGGCGTAACCTGCATCGTGAGCGATTGCTTTTTGATTTCCCATTCTTGAGGTTCGTTGAACCATTGCATTTTTTCCAGGGTTTGGGCGAAAACGGGCTGTATCGCCGCCAGTAGGAACAGTACGGTTATCGTTTTTTTCATTCTTTATTGTATTTGAGTTTGTCATTTCCTGAAATTTCACGGATTACCCGGCAGGGATTGCCTGCGGCGATTACATTGGGCGGAATGCTGCGGGTTACTACGCTCCCCGCTCCGATTACCGCATTATCGCCGATAGTTACGCCCGGCATCACACAAACTTGTGCGCCTATCCATACATTATTTCCAACCGTAATAGGATAAGCGTACTCGAGGCCCGCACAGCGCTGCTCCGCATCGAGCGGATGACCGGCCGTATAAAAACCGCACCCCGGGGCAATAAACACGTTATCGCCGAAACTTACGCGGGCGCCGTCGAGGATAACGCAATTTACATTGGCATAAAAGTTTTCGCCGATTTCGATATTGTAGCCGTAATCGCAATAAAAGGGCTGTTCGATGAGGAACGATTTCCCGGTTTTTCCGAACAACTTGCGGATAATCGCTTCCCGCTCCTCTACCTGCGAAGGATGCAACCGGTTCAATTCGTAACAGCAGGCTTTGCAAAACGCCCGCTCGCGAAGTAACTCCGCATCGTAATTGGCATCGTACAACCGCCCTGCTTTCGCTTTTTCTTTTTCGCTTTCCATATAGCCGTTTATTTAATTCCTTTACAAAGGTAAGGGAGGAAAACGAATATACAGCACGAACCGATAACCATTTTTCGCGAATACAGCCGGTACGCAGAACGACGAACCACCACGCCTTTCCGGCTCACGGGTACTGTCGCTGCCGGTACACTTTCGGCGTATATCCCGTACGCTGTTGGAAAAAACGGATGAAATCCTGCGGGCATTTAAAGCCTAACTCGTATGCAATCAGCGTGACGGTTTTCTCGGAATGCACAAGCCGGTGCTGCGCCAATCCGAGCAGTTTACGGGAAATATACTCTCCGGCAGGCAGGCCGGTACCTTCTTCTATCACATCCTGCAAATACGCCGCCGACAGGTGCATCCGCTCGGCAAAGAAACGCACCGTGGGCAATCCTTCGGAAAGCGGCAGCCGGTTCACAAAATACGCATCCAGTTCTTCCCCGAACCGGGTGCACAAACGCCGGTTCGTATCACTGCGCGTTAAAAACTGCCGGTTGTAAAAACGCCGGCAATACTCCAGCAATCCCTGTAGCTCGCGGGCGACAATCCGTTTGGTATGTTTACTTACGCCCCCTTCCAACTGGTTCCGCACGGCTTCGAAACTTTCCCGTATCAAGCCGGCTTCCCGGCCGGACAGGTGAAGCGCTTCGGTTAACTCGTAAGAAAAGAAAGAATATCCCCTCATCAGCTTTCCCAAAGCCGTACCGCGGGCCAAACCGGCATGAAAGATTACTCCCCGTCCTTCGGGCTGATACGGTTTACCGGTATCTTCGAGGCCGATAATCTGCCCCGGACGCACGCAAAGCAACGTAGCGGCCCGGTAATCGGCCTCGTCGAGCCCGTACCGGATTTCATCGCCGGCACCTTCTTTCAGGAAGATACCGTAAAAACCGAAATACATCCGGGTATGGCGTCGTGGCTGCGCTGCCGAAAGATCGACTACGTTTATCATCGGATGAGAGCCCGGTTGGCTATAAAGCCGGTTATAGTCGATTACGTTTGCAATCTTTACAATTCTACTCATGGGTATGGGATTAAGAGATTGCAAAGGTAGCGGTTTTTCGACGACTTACCTCTTCCAGAGAGGGATAAAATCAAATCCGGAAAGCTACGCCGCCCTTCCGGTAAGCCGGTAAATCAAGAGCATCCGCCTGTTCGGGACGCCGGGCTACACCCGGATTTCATTCGTATGTTTTGCAGCAGGAAATGTTTTTCAACGAAACAGGCTCACCAGCAGAATACCGGCCGCTACCGCTACGACGGTGGCTACCAGTCCGGGCATCATAAACGAGTGGTTCAGTACGTATTTCCCGATACGGGTGGTACCCGTACGGTCGAAGTTAATCGCCGCCACCACGGTAGGATAGTTCGGTATAAAAAAGTAACCGTTCACCGCCGGGAACATGGCTATCAACAAAAAAGGAGAAATACCCAGCGCAATGCCGAGCGGCATGAAAGCGCGCACCGTAGCCGCCTGGCTGTATAACAGGATAGACATGCCGAACAGGGCGATACCGAACAGCCAGGGCATTTCGGTTACCACTCCCTCGATCGACTCTTTCAGCGCCACCATATTCCCTTGCAGGAAAGTGTCGCCCATCCAGGCGATTCCGAAGATAGCCACTACCGCCTGCATGCCGGCGATAAAAACGGAGCCTTGCGTGGCCTTGATTCCGTCGGTACGGGTGAGCAACAGGATGATAGCGGCGGCGGCCAGCATCAGGATTTCGATAATCACCGGCATGCTTACCGTTACCCATTTCCCGTCGATAAGCCGGCCGGGACGCATACTTTCGAACGAGCCGAAAAACACGATGGCTACCGTAGCCAGCAAAAACACAACCACCGAGGCCAGGGCTTTCCGGTTATGGATGTCGGGCGCATGGCGCCTGTCTTTTTCATCGTTCATCATTCCCTCGGCCACACGGCGCCGGTATTCGGGGTCGTCGGCCAGTTCTTTCCCTACCCGGAGCGAAGCCAGGGCGCCTGCCAATACGCCTATCAGGGTAGCTGGAATGCTAATCATCAGGATGTCGAGCAGCGAAATGCCGAAACCGGTAAGCATACTGAGCAACGCTACCGTAGCCGCCGAAATGGGGCTGGCGGTAATGGCTTGCTGCGAAGCGATAACGGCAATCGCCAACGGACGCTCGGGCCGTACCTTCGTTTCGTGCGCCACTTCGGCAATCACGGGAAGCAACGAGTAAGCCACGTGCCCGGTTCCGGCCAGGAAGGTAAACAAATAGGTAACGAACGGGCTGTAAAGCGTAATGTGCGACGGGTGTTTCCGGAGGAACCGCTCGGCTATCTTCACCATCAAATCGAGGCCGCCCGCCGCCTGCATACAACTGGCTGCCGAGATAACGGCTACAATCATGAGCATTACGTCGATGGGGGGCGAAGTGGGCTCGAGCCCGAATACGAATGTAAGGATACCTAAGCCGATGCCGCCCATCACACCCAGCCCGATGCCGCCTAAACGGGCACCGACGATAATGGCGGTAAGAACGAATAAGAATTGAATTAACATAGATTCGCGTGCATTTGTGGTTTAATAAGCCTGTTTTCTCTTGCGAGAGGCAAAAATAATACAAAATTATGATGTAAACCGAAGTTAACCTGTTTCGCTTCAAACATCCGTAACAAAAAATGTGTTATTCTTTACAGGTAATTCAAATTTCAATTAAAAATAAAAGTTATGGAAAATATCAATGTACGGGAAATAAGGGGACGTTTCTCCCGGGTTTCCTGGGGAAGTATCTTCGCCGGCGTACTCACGGCACTGGCCATTTCGGTGCTGTTGTCGCTCTTAGCCACCAGTATCAGTTTATTCATGTTCAATCCCACCTCCGACGATCCGACGTCGGGCATAGGAACCAACGTAGGTATCTGGACAGTCGTTTCGATGCTGCTGAGCTTAGTTGCAGGCGGTTTCGTAGCCGGTAAACTGGCGGGTACCGAAGGGATGATTCACGGGTTCCTGGTATGGGCTACCAGCTCTATCGTTACCATTATATTGGTGGTGATGCTGGCGGTAGGCGCCGTAAAGGCGACAGCAAACGTGTTGGGTGCGATGTCGTCGGTGGTAGGAAACGTAATCTCGGGCGTAGGCTCGGCAGCGGCCAGCGGTACTTCGGCCGTAGCCGACCAGATTCAAGACCTGTTCGATAACTCCGATTTCAACAGCGACCTGAACGGGTACGACAACAATTTGCAACAAGACATCCGAAACGCCCTTCGCAAAAGCGGCGTAAAAGAATTCCAGCCGGCTTACCTGCAAAACCAGATGAACCAGATTAAACGGGATTTCAACAAAACGGCCAAACGAATCGCCACGCATCCGAAAGACGCGCAATCGTTAATGAACGGTTTCCTGGAACGGTTGAAAAACCGGGCCGACCGGTTCGGGCAAAGCATCAGCCGGCAGGATGTAGTTAAGGCTATTTCGAACAACACCAATCTCTCGCAAGCCGAGGTAAACCAGGCAGCCGACCAATACATCGACCTCTATAACCAGGCCGTAAGGGAAGGCAAGCAGCAAATCGACAACTTGCAGCAAACGATTCAAAACGCCCAGCAAAATTGGGAACAGTTCAAGCAACAAGCGCTCCAGCAAGCGGAAGATGCTACGAATGCCGCCGCCCGCTCGGCGTTGTGGTCGTTCTTCGGGATGCTGATAGGGGCTATCGTTTGCGCTTTCTTCGGCGTGTTAGGAGCTCGTCAAACAATAGAAGGAAAACAATTGTAACCTTACCGGCCGGATACCGTAGAACGTAAACGGCGACAGGATTACAGGTATACGAAAAAGATTAGCAAAAAACTTTTGTTTCACCGGACGCCGGTACGAAACGCATCGAAGCCGTTATAACGGGAACATTGCATTCGTATCCGCGTCCGGTTAATTTATTCCGGCCACCGGCAACCACCGGTAAAACGGTTATGCATACACCGGCGGCATCACCATTTCACCTCGCCTACGGCCGCCCGGCCTTTTATCAGCACGATGCGCAAATCGCTGGCCGTAGTAGCGGGGAACGTATACGTTTGAAATGACGCCGAGGCTTTCGCCGACCCCTTATATACCGTAAGGAACTGGCCGCCCCCACCCGATAGCTGCACTTCGAAAACCGCATCTGCCGAAGCCTCTTTCCAGGCGATGTCTACCCGTCCGGGAGCCGCGTTCTCCGCCAGCGGAAAAGTAATGTACTCGCCGGCCGAAGCAGGCCATGCCGTTGTTAAATCGGCATCCAAGGCCAACGGAGCTTTTTCGTTCGAGGCGCTCGCTACCGCCCGTACAGGGGAAACCGGCGCCACCGCCGGTATGTTGCCGGATACCTGGCCGTATTCCACCACCCGCACCATTCCGTTCAACCAGATATCCTCGGACGAAGCACCTATCATCAGTTTGAAATCGCCCGGTTCCACCACCCATCGGTTTTCCTGGTTATATAACTGCAAGTCGCGCGGATAAACCGTAAACGATACTTCTTTCGATTCGCCGGGCTGCAAATGCACGCGCTCGAATCCCCGCAGGTTCTTCTCGTAGGTAGTAACCGAGCTCAACACATCCCGGGTGTATAACTGCACCACTTCGTCGCCCGTGCGTTTTCCGGTATTGGTAATCCGGCAACGAACGGTAAAGGGCTGTTTCTGCGTAATCACGGACGGTTCCACCTGCATATCCGAATACGCGAACGTGGTGTAACTCAAGCCGTACCCGAAAGGATACAAGGCGCCGTTTACCCGCGACATATTTCCGGCCGGCCCGGGCGTACGGCCCCCGTCGATTTGGGCGGAAGGCTTCGAAGGAAAGTTAAACGGAATCTGCCCCACCGATTTCGGGAAAGTTACCGTGAGCTTGCCGCCTGGATTGTAATCGCCGAACAATACCTCGGCTATCGCTTTGCCGCCCTGCGAACCCGGGTACCACGCTTCGAGAATGGCAGGCACGAACTTGTCGGCCCAGTTTATCGACAACGGCCGGCCGTTGATAAGCACCAGCACGACCGGCTTACCTGTTGCCACCACTGCCTCCAACAGCTCTTGTTGCCTGCCGGGCAGCTCCAGGCTCGAACGCGACTTGTTTTCGCCGCAGGTACGGCTGCCGCCGCCCAACACCACCACCGCCACATCGCTTTTGGCTGCATCGGCTACCGCCCGGTCGATACCGGCCTGCTCGTCGGCGGTAAGCGGATACCGGATAAGTTCCGATTCGGGCCAGCGGGCATCCACCAAATCGCAGCCCGGGGCATAAAGCACTTCGGTTCCCGGCTCCACCCGGTTGCGTATGCCTTCGAGTACGGTAGTTACTTCTACCGCCAGCGGGCCGTAGTGGGTAAGGGCGTACGACTTTTCGTCGGCATTGGGGCCGCATACGGCAATCCGTTTGATTTTCGAGGCATCCAGCGGCAATACGTTATCCCGGTTTTTCAACAACACCAATGCTTCGCGCGAAGCCTGCAAGGCTACTAACTGGTGTTCCGGGCTATTCACTTCTTCGTCGGCCCGCTTCAAATCGGTTTGATAAGGCGAATCGAAAAGGCCCACCAGGAATTTTACCCGGAGGATGTCGCGCACCCGGCTGTCGACGGTTTCCATCGAGATGGCTCCTTTTTCAATCAATCTACGTAACGGAAGCACGTACGAATCGGGCGAACGGAAGGTACACCGCACATTCAGGCCGGCTTCTACGCTCTGCAACACCGCCTCTTCCATATCTTCGGCCGTACCGTGTTTCGAATACAGGTATTCCACGGCGTCGCTGTCGGACACCACATACCCCCGGAAACCCATTTCTTTCCGCAAACGGGTGGTAAGCCAGTAGTAACTTCCTTGCACCGGAATGCCGTCGTAATCGTTGTACGAACTCATCACGCCTAAAATGCCGGCCTCTCCGATGACCCGCTTAAAGGGATATACATGGATATTTTCCACTTCTCGGGGCGACATTTGCGGGTCGACGCGGGCCATGCCTTCCCGGGCGCCTTTGTTATTGCTGTAGGCTACATAATGCTTGGCGGTGGCTGCTACCTGGTAATCGCGTTGTACTCCCTTAGCCATCGCAATACCCAGCTCGGCCACTAAATAGGGGCTCTCGCTGTATACCTCTTCGTAACGTCCCCAGCGCTGGTCGCGCCCCACATCGAGGATGGGCGCGTACACATTGGTATAGCCGAGTAACCGGCCTTCGCGTCCGGTGATATAACCAACCTTGTGAATCAGGTCGCGGTTCCAGGTGTGTCCCAATCCCAACTGGGTGGGGAAATTGGTGGCTTTGTAGCTTTCGACGCCCCGGATACCTTCGTTGGTAAAATCCACGGGAATGCCGAGGCGTGTTTCCTCTATGAAGAAACGCTGCACTTCGTTCAGCGCCCAGGCGTGCCGGGAAGCCGGCCATACGTACGGGTTATCCGAAGGAGGAAGCCTCCACTGCCGGAAACCGTTGAGGTGTTCGTCGATAGCGCCGATACCGTCTTTCCAGAGCTGGTTTTTCCAATCGGGAGCAGGCAGGTCGTCTTTCAGCACGCGGCCATACCCGTAAAGAGTTACCATCTGGCAGGTTTTCTCTTCGACAGTCATTTGGGACAGCAGGTCGTCGATGCGGGCGTCCAACGGAGCGGAAGGGTCTTCGTAAACGTCTTTCTTCCCGTTCTTGTTGAAGTCGATCCAACCTTTGCGGTAAATCGGTTTGCCCGACGGCTTGTAGGTATCGGGTACGGAAATCTTTTCCGGCTTTTCCGGAACGGCCGCACTGCCGGCATCCCGGAGAGTGGCGCTGCCTGTAGCGAGCAAAGAAAAGCTCAACAGGCAACCCAGGGGGATAAAGTGTTTTCTCATGAGTTACAAATTACGGTGTATATTGTGACTATTGATACAAATATAAAAAGATTTCGCTTAAAACCGGCAAAAGCGGGGAAGAAAGGATAAGTGAGAGTTGGTTGGCAGCCGCGGTATCCATACAAAAATTTTCCTGCCCGGGCACGCTGGCGCCGGACAGGAAAATACTTTTTTATTTCACGGAAAGAACGGTTTTACCAGATTACCACCCGTTCTTCCGGCGCCATATACATCGAATCGGCCGGCGTAATGTTAAAGGCGGTGTAGAACGGCTCGATATTGCGGAGCGCCGCATTGACACGCCACTCGGCCAACGAGTGTACGTCGAGCTTCGTTAACCGGAGGATTTCCTCGGTACGGATATTTTGCGCCCACAAGGTAGCATACCCGAGAAAGAAGCGCTGTTCAGGCGTAAACCCGTCGTTTACGGCAGCAGGTGTTTTTCCTTCCAGGCTCTTGTTGTATGCGGCATGCGCTACTAACAGGCCGCCGTGGTCGGCGATATTTTCGCCTAACGTATATTCGCCGTTGGCATGTACCGTATCGGCCACGATAATCGCGTTATACTGCGCAGCCAATACATCGGCCCGTTCCTTGAAGCGGGCGGCGTCTTCCGGCGTCCACCAGTCAGTCAGGTTTCCTTCTTTATCGTAGTTCCGTCCCTGGTCGTCGAATCCGTGCGTCATTTCATGCCCGATTACCACACCGATAGCTCCGTAGTTCAGCGCATCGTCGGCAGCCGGGTCGAAGAAAGGCGGTTGCAGGATAGCGGCCGGAAAGCAAATCTCGTTCGTAGTAGGGTTATAATAGGCGTTTACGGTTTGCGGACTCATCAGCCAGCGGCTTTTATCCACCGGCTTGCCGGCATCGGCCAGTTGGTATTCCGTTTCGAAAATCCGGGCCCGGCGCACATTGTTCCAATACGAATCCGGTTTGATTTCCAGCGCACTGTAATCGCGCCACGTATCCGGATAACCGATTTTTACGGTAAATGCAGCCAGTTTCTCCTGCGCTTTAGCCTTCGTGGTGTCGCCCATCCATTCCAGGCCGGCGATGCGTTCGCCCAACGCTTGTTGCAGGTTGCCTACCAGGTCGAGCATCTTTTCTTTCGACGAAGGCGGAAAATATTTTGCTACGTACATCTGCCCTACGGCTTCGGCCAACGCATTGTCGACGGTACCGAGCGCCCGCTTCCACCGGGGTTTCTGTTCCTGCTTGCCCGACATCATTTTGCCGTAAAACTCGAAGGAAGCGTTTACGAAATCGTCGCTCAGGTAAGGGGCGGCATCGTTCAACAGGTTATAAGCGAGGTAATATTTCTGCTCGGGAAGCGTTACCCCTTTCATCAGCTTATCCAGGTCGCGATAGAAGGTAATTTGCTTGGGGTCGATTTCTTTCTGTCCGTCCAGCCCGAGGGTTTCGAAATACACCTTCCAATCGAAGAAGTTACCGGCCGAAGCAAACTCGTCGAGCGCCATTTTATTGTAATTCTTCTGCGGATCGCGCAAGGCTTCCTTCGGTATGGAAATGCCGGCGATACCGGTTTCTATTTTCAACACGGCATCGGTAGCGGCCTCGGCCTGCCGGGGAGTATAGCCGGCCAGCGTAAACAAGTCGGTGATGTAGTTCCGGTAAGCCTGCCGTATCTGGTCCATGTCGGCGCCGGGCTGGAGGTAATAGTCGCGGTCGCCCATCGCCAGGCCGCCTTGATAGAGCTGTACGATATTCATCGAACTGTTTTTCTCGTCGGCCGAAACGAACAAGTAAAAATACGGGCTTATTCCTTCCCGGTGCAACCGGGCGATTTGTTTAGCCAACGAGGCCCGGTCGGTTATCGCCTCGATTTCGGCCAACCCGGCTTTTACGGGAGCCGCTCCGTCGGCATTCAGCTTCACGCTATCGAGCCCCTGCGCATAAAACGAAGCGATTTTCTCGCCTACGCTTCCAGCGGCTTGCGACGCCGCACTCAACTCTTCGAACAACTCTTTCAGTTGATGCTGGTTGTTTTCGGCTAACTTATCCATCATCCCGTATCGGGCGTATTCCGGCTTCAGCGGGTTATTCTTCATCCAGCCGCCACAGGCATACCGGTAAAAATCGGCGCTGGGAGCCACCGCAGTATCCAGGTTAGCCAATACCACGCCGGTAGGAGCGGCTTGCCTCCCCGGCATACTGCAACCGGCTGCGGCCAGCGAGCCGGCTATCAGGGTAAATGCAATCATTTTATTCATTTCATTCATTCTCCTTTTGTTTTAATTATCAGAAAAAGAGCACGAAGCACACCCGGTTGTTACAGCAGGCGCGTTTTGTGCTCTCCACAAATTCCGGTAAGCGGTTCCTAAAACAACTTGGCCGGATATTCGCCGGCGTCGACCAACGCCTGGATTTTATCTACTACGCTCTGGCGGTCGGCGGCATAGGTTACGCCGAACCATTTCGAAGTGGTATCCAGCACTTTTACACGGGCTTTCCCGTTCACAATTAAATGGTTTACCATCAACGGAATAAAGTATTCGGATTTCAGATTCCCCATATTGTTCTTCAGGAAATCCACGAAGTAATCTTCCGAATAACGGAAATAATCGGGCGTAAAACCCCACATATTCATCGATACCGGCGTATTTTCGGGAATGGTTACCATCCGGTCGTTCTCGTCTTTGAACTGGATGTTGCCGTCGATGCGCTCGATAGCGGTACGTTCCACTACCGAAGTAAGGTATCCTTCCGCATTCGTTTCGCACACGCCGCGCGCTACCGAACCGCTTTCCGACAAGGTATTTCCTACCCGGTAACCTACCATACAATACTCGTTGCTTTTCCCTTCCATCCCGGCCAGGGCTTTTCCGATGACGGCAAAGCTGTCGCGTCCGTAGAAATCGTCGGCGTTGATTACGGCGAACGGCTCGTTAATCACGTCTTTTCCCATCAATACCGCATGGTTGGTACCCCAGGGCTTTACGCGCTCCTCGGGACAGGTAAAGCCGGCCGGCAGCATATCCAGTTCCTGGAATACTACTTCTACCGGAAGATGCCCTTCGTATTTCTTCACGATTTTCTCGCGGAAATCGGTTTCGAACGAACGGCGGATTACGAAAACGAGCTTGCCGAACCCGCCCCGGATGGCATCGAAAATAGAATAATCCATGATGGTTTCGCCGTTGGGTCCGAGCCCGTCCAACTGTTTCAATCCTCCGTAACGACTGCCCATACCGGCAGCGAGTACAAATAATGTAGGTTTCATAACAATAATATTAATGTGTTGTGTTTTGCCTCTTTGCTATCTACAGCCGGCATAAAAGCCGTACGCCGGCAGCAACCAGCCCGCTTGTGCCGGGAGATATGCCGTCAATGTGCTACAAATGTAGAAAAATAAGAAATACGAACCGCTACGACGAGGCGTTAAAACGTCATGGAAGCATAGATTCCGAGGTTATTCTCCATCATTACCGGCGAAATGGCCAGGTTATGCTTCTTCGCGAACGGCCGGGTAAAAATATAGGAGCTTCCGATGCCTATCGCCGCACCGCCTAATACGTCCCACCAATCGTGCTTGTCGGCATATACCCGGCTCCACGCCACATACGAAGATACCAGGTAAGCCGGTACGCCGTATTTCCAGCCGTACCGGCGCTGGATAAAGGCGGCTCCGGTAAACGACACCATCGTATGAGCCGAAGGAAACGATAACTTGTCGCTCTTGTCGGGGCGTTCTTTCTTCACGATGTATTTCAGCGCGTAGGTAGCCGCCAAGGCGGTGGCGCCCGAAAAAGCGGCTTGCTTCAACCCTTCGTAATCCTGCAACGCCAACGTAGTGGCCAAGGTGGCGACCGGGGTAACGAACACCAGCACATCGCCCGATGTTTCTACGCCTTTTTTTTGTGCCGACACCGGCAGGCTAAATAACAGGGAAAGGAAAATCAGTATTCCGAACTTCATTTTCAACTATTTAATAAGGTAAGTATACGAGGTAGAAAAATAACCGCGCCGATGATGGCGGCGGCTATCGCCACCAGCAACACGGCTCCGGCGGCCAAATCTTTCGCTTTCTTTATCGACTCGTGGTAACCGGGCGAAACGAAATCGCACAGCGCTTCGAGCGCCGAGTTGAAGGCTTCGGCAGCCAACACGGCTCCGATAACAAGAACGATTACCGTCCACTCTACCGGAGTAATCCTCAACACGAAACCGGCTGTTACGGCCGCCGCCGCCGCCACCGAGTGAATCCGGGCGTTGTGCTCGTGCCGCACCAGCAAGCCGATGCCGCGGAAGGCATAAACAAAGCTTTTCAGCCGTTTGCGGAGGGAAAATCGCGTATCGTTCATAGGGCGAAGAAACTATAACACCGGCACAAACTTACGGAAAATCCGCGAATTGCGTGCCTCCGGCCTCCGGTTATTCTTGCAAAACCGGACAAGGTGTTCGTTTCCGGACAGTATCCTTACCGTATTTAACCAGGATATCAAATAGATAGCATTTTGGCATGCCTTTTGGAACTTATCGGTAAAAGCGGATATAGTTTATGAAAAGAGGTTACTTATTTACGGCTTGGATACTGCTCGCCTTTACCCGGCTCCAGGCCGCAACGGAAGAAAACACGGTACGGCTTACGCTCGAACAGGCCATCGGGCTGGCGAAGCTCCAGTCGGTAGATGCGGCCATCGCCCTGAACGAACTAAAAACAGCTTACTGGGAATACCGCACGTATAGGGCCGATTTGCTGCCGGAAGTCAATTTCAGCGGTACGCTGCCCAATTACCGGAAAGAGTACAACAGTTACCAGGAGAACAACGGTACGTATACATTCGTACGGAATAACTTTTTAGATTTGACGGGTACGCTGTCGGTCGACCAGAATATCTGGCTCACGGGAGGTAAAATCTCCGTGCAGTCGTCGCTCGACTTCCTGCGCCAATTAGGCGGAACAGAGCTGCCCTTCCGGAACCAATATATGAGTATCCCGGTGAGCCTCACGTTGTCGCAACCGATTTTCGGGGTAAATCACCTGAAATGGCAACGGCGTATCAACCCGGTGAAATACCAGGAGGCGAAAGCGCGATACATGGAAAGCGTGGAGGAGCTGACGATAACTACGATTCGGTACTTCTTCAATCTGGTACTGGCGCGTGAAAACCTGAATACGGCCAACCAAAACCTGACGACTGCCGACAAGCTGTACGAGATTGCCCGGGCGAAACGGAAAATAGGGCAATTGTCGGAAAGCGAGCTGATGCAACTCAAATTATCGGCTTTGCAGGCGAAGGCGAGCGTTACGGAGGCACAATCGAACCTGAATGCAAATATGTTCCAGCTCCGGGCGTACTTAGGACTGAGCGAGGAAGATTATATCGACCCGGTGCTTCCGGAATCGGCTCCCGATTTGCAGATGAATTACCGGGATGTACTGGAAAAGGCGCTGGCCAACAATTCGTTTGCCAAGAATATCGTGCGGTGGCAATTAGAAGCGAATTACGAAGTGGCGAAGGCAAAGGGGGAGATGCGGAATATCGAATTGTTCGCCTCGGTGGGATATACGGGTACGAATCATACGTTGCCGGCGGCTTACCGGAACCTGATGGATAACCAGGTGGTGGAAATCGGGGTGAAGATTCCGCTCCTGGACTGGGGAAAACGGAAAGGAAAAGTGAAGGTGGCGGAATCGAACCGGGAAGTGATTCTTTCGAAGACGCGTCAGGAGGAACTGAACTTCAACCAGAATATTTTTTTATTGGTGGAGAATTTCAACAACCAGGCGGCGCAGCTTACCATAGCGGAAGAGGCGGATGCGATTGCAGAGAAACGGTACCAAACGGCGGTGCAAACGTTTATGATCGGGAAAATCGACATCCTGGACCTGAACGATGCGCGTAACTCGAAAGACGAGGCGAGGCAAAAGCGTATCACAGAGCTGGCGGATTACTGGTATTATTTTTATAATATCCGGAGCCTGACGTTGTTCGATTATGAGCGGAACAGGGAATTGGAAGGAGAAGAGATAGGAAGATAATGAAAGAAATAAGTATATTTGTTTACTAAAACAGGATACGCGGTGGAAAATAACGATTTCATATTGGTGATAGACGACGATTCGGGCGTGCGCTCCTCGCTTTCGTTTTTGCTGAAAAGGGCGGGATACGCAGTGGAAACGGCGGCCACGCCGCAGGAAGCAATCAGAATCGTACGGCAAGCGGCGCCACGGCTGATTTTGATGGACATGAATTTCTCTATGACCACCACAGGCGAAGAAGGGATTCTGCTGGGGAAACAGGGAAAGGTATTCCGCCCCAGCGTGCCGGTTATCCTGATGACCGCCTGGGGTTCCATCTCGCTGGCCGTACAAGGGATGCAAAACGGAGCGTTCGACTTTATTACCAAACCTTGGAACAACATCGCGCTGCTGAACACCCTCCGTACAGCACTCGACCTATCGGAGCAGGAAACGGCGAAAAGCGCACTTACCGACCGCGACGAGGCGGATAAAAAGTTTCGCTTCGACAAGATTATCGGCCGCTCGGCCGCCTTAATGGAAGTACTCGACACCGTAGCCCGCATCGCTCCCACTAACGCCCCGGTGCTGATTACCGGCGAAAGCGGTACGGGCAAGGAGCTGATTGCCGAAGCTATCCACGCCAACAGCCCGCGTGCGAAAGAGGCATTCGTCAAGGTAAATCTGGGCGGCTTATCGCAAAGCCTGTTCGAAAGTGAAATGTTCGGGCATAAAAAAGGAGCGTTTACCGATGCGTATATCGACCGTACCGGCCGGTTCGAGCTGGCCGACAAGGGTACGATTTTCTTAGACGAGATAGGCGAACTGGAGGCGGCATGCCAGGTAAAACTACTGCGCGTGCTACAAGACCAAACCTTCGAAGTGCTCGGCGACAGCCATCCGCGGAAAGTAGACATCCGGGTGATAAGCGCCACAAACCGCGACCTCCGGAATAGGGTGGCGGAACGCGCTTTCCGCGAAGACCTCTTTTACCGCATCAACCTGATAACCGTGCATCTCCCGGCCCTACGGGAAAGGAAAGAAGACATCCCGCTGCTCGCCCGCCATTTCGCCGACAAGCAAACAGTTACCTACGGATTGCCCCGGGTAGAGTTTGCGGCCGACGGTTTAGAGTTCCTGCAACAGCTCCCGTTCCCCGGCAATATCCGGGAACTGAAAAACTTAGTGGAACGGACGATTCTGGTAAGCGGCAAGCCGTGCATCGGAAAAGCCGACTTCGAAGCGAACGTTCAAGCGCCGGTACAATCGGTACAGGCACGGAGCACTTCGTTAGAAGGACTCACCTTGGAAGAGATGGAAAAGAAAACCATCCTCCAATCGCTGGAGCAGCACAACGGGAACCTGTCGAAAGTAGCGTCGTCGTTAGGTATCAGCCGCGCCGCCCTGTACAGGCGCCTGGAAAAATACGGAATCCTGACCG
The DNA here is from genome assembly GCA_020860905.1 of Parabacteroides sp. Lineage (GTDB taxonomy): Bacteria > Bacteroidota > Bacteroidia > Bacteroidales > Tannerellaceae > Parabacteroides_B. Next base: position 15,820 of record JAJBTJ010000036.1, read on the forward strand.
ACAAATAACCCGGCCTTATGGAAACCGCCCTCTCCTCCCCCGCCGCCGTTCCCGTATATGCCTTCCTCCTGTTAGGAGGGACGGTGCTTATCCTGTCGGGTTTTCTGGCGAGATGGGTAGTGCGTTCCCGCATGCAAACGCCGAAAGGGCGCCCAGTTCGTATCAAAAGTCTGTTCGTGCCCTTCACTTTTCTGATAGTGATTCTATTAGGCACGTTAACTTATTTCTCTTTCTTCCATACCTCCCGCGGCTTCTTCTTTCTTACGGAAGGAGCGGTAGCGCTCACAGGCATTTACCTTATCGTATTTTACCGGCAGGTTATCAAGCCCCTGCAAATCATCGGCAACGGCATGGAGCTGCTTAAGGAGCAAGATTTCAGTTCCCGGCTCAGCCGCGTGGGACAAGCCGAAGCCGACCGCGTGGTAGACGTGTTCAACAAAATGATGGAGCAACTGAAAAACGAGCGACTGCACCTCCGGGAGCAAAATCATTTCCTCGACCTGCTTATCAATGCCTCGCCGATGGGTGTGCTTATTCTGAACTTAGATTACGAAATCGTTTCCGTCAACCCGGCCGGGCGCCAGTTGCTGGAGATTCATGCGCCGGAAGCCGTACAGGGAAAACGGTTGCATCAACTGGATTCGCCGCTGGCCGCCGAACTGGCCGTTTTACCGCCCGGCGCTTCGCAAACCGTACGCCTGAACGACGCCAGCATTTACAAATGTACCCATTCCACATTTGTAGACCGGGGGTTTCATCATCCGTTCTTTCTTATCGAAAGCCTTACGCAAGAGGTTTTCAAGGCCGAGAAGAAAGCGTACGAGAAAGTAATCCGGATGATTGCCCACGAGGTAAACAACACCACGGCCGGCATCACTTCTACGCTGGATACGATACTGGATACGTTCGACGGAATGGAAAATGCAGACGACCTCCGCGACGTGTTGCAGGTATCGGTAGACCGGTGCTATAGCCTGAGCCGGTTTATCACCAATTTCGCCGACGTAGTACGCATCCCCGAGCCACAACGGAGCCAGCACGAACTCAACCGGGTAGTAACGGCCAGCAAGCGGTTCATGGAAACGATAGGCCGGAACCGGAATATCGAAATTACCCTGAAACTGAGCGAAGTTTCACCCGTAGTTACCATCGATTCGGTATTGTTCGAGCAGGTATTGGTGAATATCATTAAAAACGCGGTCGAATCCATCGAGCGCGACGGACATATTTATATCCGCACCTCCGCCGACCCCGTGATGCTCGAAATCGCTGATACAGGAAAAGGGATTTCCAAAGAAACGGAGCCCAAGCTGTTCAGTCCTTTTTTCTCCACCAAGCCCAACGGCCAGGGCATCGGCCTGATTTTCATCCGGGAAGTGTTGCAACGGCACGATTGTACCTTCTCGCTGCGTACCTACGCCGACGGCCTGACCCGTTTTAAGATTATTTTTTAGTCTGCTTACATAAAAAAAGGAGATACAGGCTGTTATTTATTATTTTTTCCGTTACTTTGCCCGGGTAAAAACAAAGGGGTGCCCGAAAGGGCTGAGATTATACCCTGAGAACCTGATGCAGTTAATACTGCCGTAGGAATTGTTTCCCCGTATTCGCTTCTCCCCGCCTCTTTGTATTTACACCGTTCACAGAGTCTGTTTAAATTTTACCCGACACGGTTTAAAAAGTCGTTTCCGGATATTATACACAAGCTCTTTATTTATCAATCCGCCTGCTTGCACGCTGCTCCGTACCGTTTCTTTACCGGAACGGCCGGGAACGCGCCGGAAGCGGCATTCGACCGTACAATATGAAAATACAGGTAAACAACAAAGAAACGGAAGTACCTACGGGCGCCACCGTAAGCCTGCTGGCCGCCCGGTTCGACCTTCCCGACAAAGGCACCGCCATCGCCGTAAACAACCGCCTCGTACCGCACATCCGATGGGATTCGTATATCCTGGTGGAAAACGACTCGGTAGTTATCATCAAGGCTGCTTGCGGCGGATAAAGAGAAACAAATAATCCAATCAAGCATAGAAAATGGAAAAATTAGTAATCGCCGGCAAGGAGTTCGCTTCGCGCCTGTTTTTAGGCACCGGCAAATTCAACTCGAACGAGCGGATGGAGGAAGCGATTCTCGCCTCCGGCAGCGAAATGGTAACCGTAGCCATGAAGCGCATCGACCTCGATAACCGGGACGACGACATGCTGGCGCATATCCAGCATTCGCATATCCAGCTTTTACCCAACACGTCGGGCGTACGCAACGCCGAAGAGGCCGTGTTCGCCGCCCAAATGGCCCGCGAGGCATTCGGCACGAACTGGCTGAAGCTCGAAATCCATCCCGACCCGCGCTACCTGCTGCCCGACCCTATCGAAACGCTGAAAGCGACCGAAGAACTGGTGAAGGCAGGCTTCGTGGTACTGCCCTATTGCCAGGCCGACCCGGTATTGTGCAAACGGCTCGAAGAAGCGGGTGCAGCCACCGTTATGCCGTTAGGGGCGCCTATCGGCACCAACAAAGGATTGCAAACGCGCGAGTTCTTGCGCATCATCATCGAGCAGGCCACGGTTCCGGTGGTAGTCGACGCCGGTATCGGCGCTCCCAGCCACGCCGCCGAAGCAATGGAAATGGGGGCTTCGGCCGTATTGGTGAACACGGCCATCGCAGTGGCCGGGAATCCCACGGAAATGGCGCGGGCATTCAAACTGGCAGTCGAATCCGGCCGCATGGCATACGAGGCGCAACTGGCCGCTTCCGGGTTTACCGCCGTTGCCAGCAGCCCGCTCACGGCCTTCCTGAACGACTGACGTTTATCATACACCGACACGAAGCACCGTACGGCCGCCTGTTTATCCGGGCCTGTGCACGAACAGCCGGCGACAGCCCGGCGCTTCCTTATTTAAACAACAATTCCATGTTTTCAGAAGAACTTGAAAAAATAAGCTGGGACGCATCTACCGAAGCCATTTATGCCAAAACGGCGGCCGACGTAGAACGCGCACTCGGCAAAGAGCGGCTGGAGGTAGACGACTTCATGGCGCTGATTTCGCCGGCCGCCGTTCCGTATTTAGAGCCGATGGCAGCCTTGAGCCGGAACTATACGCAACAACGGTTCGGAAAAACGATTTCGATGTTCATCCCGCTGTATATCACCAACTCGTGCACCAATTCGTGCATTTACTGCGGGTTTCAGCACAACAACCCGATTCCGCGGGTCATCCTCACGGAAAAAGAAATCGTAGACGAGTACGAAGCCATCAAGCGACTGGGGCCGTTCGAAAACTTGCTGCTGGTAACGGGCGAGAACCCGGCCGCCGCGGGGGTAGACTACATCGAGCGGGCGTTGCAACTGGCGCGTCCTTACTTCTCGAACCTCCAAATCGAAGTGATGCCGCTCAAGGCGGAAGAGTACGAACGACTCACCCGTTCGGGGTTGAACGGGGTAATTTGTTTCCAGGAAACCTACAATCGGGCCAACTACAAAACATATCATCCGCGCGGCATGAAATCGAAATTCGAATGGCGCGTGAACGGGTTCGACCGGATGGGCCAGGCAGGCATACACAAAATCGGCATGGGTGTATTAATCGGACTGGAAGACTGGCGTACGGACGTAACGATGATGGCGCACCACCTGCGTTACCTGCAAAAACATTACTGGAAAACAAAGTATAGCGTGAACTTCCCGCGAATGCGTCCGTCGGAAGGACATTTCCAACCGAACGTGGTGATGAGTGACCGGGAACTGGCGCAACTCACGTTCGCCTTCCGCATCTTCGACCACGACGTGGACATTTCGTACTCCACGCGCGAAAGCGCCTCGTTCCGCAACCACATGGCTACGCTGGGGGTTACCACAATGAGCGCCGAAAGCAAAACAGAACCGGGGGGATATTATACCTATCCGCAGGCATTGGAACAATTCGCAGTGAACGACAACCGCACGGCCGTGGAAGTGGAGCGCGACTTGCGGCTGCTCGGCCGCGAACCGGTGTATAAAGATTGGGACCAGGTGTTCGACCGATGAACGGACGTTACCAGCGGCAACAGCTATTGCCGGAAATCGGAGAAGCCGGCCAGCAAAAGCTGCGCGAAGCATCGGTACTGATTGTAGGAGCAGGCGGATTAGGCTCGCCGCTGGCGCTTTACCTCGCAGGGGCGGGCGTGGGCAGAATCGGCATCGTAGACGACGACACGGTAAGCGTTACCAACCTGCAACGGCAGGTGCTTTATACCGAAAGCCAGGTAGGCGGCTCGAAGGCGTTGCATGCCCGGGAACGGCTGCTGGGGCTGAACAGCGACATCTGCGTAGAGGCGTATCCGCTACGGCTCACGGAAACGAACGCGGCGGAACTGATTGCCCGGTACGACATCGTGGCCGACGGTTGCGATAATTTCGCCACCCGTTACCTGGTTAACGACGTGTGCATGCAGTTGGGAAAGCCGTATGTGTACGGGGCGATTACCGAGCTCGACGGCCAGGTATCGGTATTTAACTATCCTCCCGGTGCGGGCGCCACGTACCGCGATTTGTATCCTTCGGAAGAGGCTATGCGCCAATTACCTCCGCCCCCCAAAGGGGTGGTGGGTGTAACGCCGGGTATCGTAGGATGCGTGGAGGCGAACGAGGTGCTGAAACTGATTTGCGGCTACGGGGAACTGCTGGCGCGACGGTTGTGGACCATCGATCTCCGCACGTTGGAGTCGCATATCTTTTCGATAGGATAAGATGCCGGACGCAGTTACGGCTTTATTTCCTTTCCGGAAGAAGCCACCCCCCTCGAGAACACTCACCTATCCGTCGCCCTTTCCTTGTACGGAAAAAACAGTATCCCGTAAATAAACATACAAAAGCAACCGGCTCGTCGCGAACCGGTTGCTTATATTTTCCAATTTAAGGAATGTCCCTGTCTAACACTCCTACCGGTCAGGCGGCTGCTACAGCCACTGCTTCATAAACCCGTCCATCTCGCCGGCATGCTCTTCCAGGCTCTGCAATAGCTTGAACTGCGCCTCGGTGCGTTGCAGGTTATGCTTCGGACTATGGATTTTATAATACGTATCGCCGTTGATATAGTCGGTGAGGAAACGCACGGTCTGCATGTAGGTAAGCAAGCGGCCTCCGTACGGCAGCATACTGATTTCCAAAGGAGAGAGGAACGACTTGGCCGTTTCCATATACCCCCGGGTATACGACTCGAAAATAGGCATGTTCACACCCACCTTATTCAAATCCGGGTCGTCTTCCGCCCCCGTGTTGGCCCCGGTACGGATAAAGTCGCCGATGTCGGACAATACGAAGCCCGGCATCACCGTATCCAGGTCGATTACGCACAACACTTTCCCGTCTTCGTCGAACATGATGTTGTTCACTTTGGTGTCGCAGTGGTTGGTCCGTTTTTTCAACTTGCCTTCGCGGTACAACCGTTCCTGGATACACATCGCTTCGGCGCGCTTCTCTATTTCGTCTACCAACCCTTTCACTTCGTTTAACCGGCCGGCCGGATTCGCCTGCACGGCGTCGTGAAACTGCTGCAACCGGAACTCCATATTATGGAAATTCGGAATCGTTTCGCCCAGCGCCCCCTCGGGCAGGTCGGACAACATCGACTGGAAATCGCCGAACGCCTTCCCGGCCTCGTACGAAAGCTCCGGCGTTACTTCCTCGTAGCTCTTGCTGCGGGGAATAAAAAGGCATACGCGCCAATAGCTGTCGCCGTCGAAATAATAGAGTTTACCATCTTTCGTAGGCAGGAAGGTGAGCACTTTACGGTCGATATCAACCTCACCCCGGGCTTCCAGCTTTTTACGGATATGCGAAGTTACGGTATGGATGTTATTCTGCAACATCTCCACATTCGTAAAAATAGCGTGGTTGATACGTTGCAGCACATAGCGGATTTCCCCTTTATCGTCGGTTACTTTCAAAGTATCGTTGATATGACCGTTGCCGAACGGCTCGGCCGAAACCAAGTTGCCTTCAGTGCGGAACTGGCTGAGGATGTGCAGGAGTTGTTCTTTTGTTTTCATGCTGGTATTATTTCGTTCAATTAAAGTTGTCTGTAATCCGGTGCGTAAAGTTAGTATATCTTCGGGGATATGCAAACAAGGCGTCCGAAATAATCCCCTGTCATGCCGGGCAAAAAAGGATTCGCGCGGTATCGCAGCGGAAAGGAGAACGGCATGGCGGGCGAACGGAATATTTTTCGTACCTTTGCGCCCTCGGTTAAGCTAATTAAAATAAGAAGTAGAAACAGATATGATAACGGTAAACAATCTGGATGTTCAGTTCGGAAAACGCGTTTTATTCCAGGATGTCAACTTGAAATTTACGCCAGGCAATTGCTACGGTATTATCGGAGCCAACGGGGCGGGTAAATCCACCATGCTCCGGGTAATCAGCAAGCAGCTCGACCCGACTCGCGGCACGGTGTCGTTAGGCCCGGGCGAGCGGTTGTCGGTGCTGAGCCAGGACCACTTCACCTTCGACCAGTATACGGTGATGGATACGGTGCTGATGGGCCACTCGGTGTTGTGGGATATTATGTCGGAAAAGAACGCGTTGTACGAAAAGCCCGACTTCAGCGATGCCGACGGCATCCGGGTATCGGAGTTAGAAGAAAAGTTCGCCGAGATGGAGGGCTGGAACGCCGAGAGCGATGCGGCCAACCTGTTGAGCGGGCTGGGTATCAAGGAAGAGCTGCATTACAGTCTGATGAAAGACCTGAGCGGTAAGGAAAAGGTGCGGGTATTGCTGGCGCGTGCGCTTTTCGGCAAGCCGGATAACCTGTTGCTCGACGAGCCTACCAACGACCTCGACCTCGAAACAGTGATGTGGCTCGAAAATTACCTGGCGGAATTCGAAAATACGGTGTTGGTGGTTTCGCACGACCGGCACTTCCTCGACTCGGTTTGTACGCATACGGTCGACATCGACTACGGCAAGGTTAAATTATTTGCCGGCAACTATAGCTTCTGGTACGAATCGAGCCAGTTAGCGTTACGCCAGCAACAGCAGCAGAACAAGAAGGCGGAAGAGAAGAAGAAGGAGCTGGAAGAATTTATCCGCCGGTTCAGCGCCAACGTAGCGAAGAGCAAGCAAACGACCAGCCGCAAGAAGATGCTGGAAAAACTGAATATAGAAGAGATTCAGGCATCGTCGCGCCGGTACCCGGGCATTATCTTCACGCCGAGCCGGGAGCCGGGTAACCAGGTGCTGGAAGTAAAAGGGTTGTCGAAGTCACTGGACGGAGTGCCCTTGTTCAGGGATGTGAATTTCAATGTGGAGAAGGACGATAAAATCGTTTTCATCAGCCGCGACCCGCGTGCCATGACGGCCTTTTTCAGCATCATTAACGAGGAAGAGAAACCCGATACGGGTACGTTCCAGTGGGGGCAGACGATTACTACAGCGTACCTGCCGCTCGAAAACACGCAATATTTCAATTCGGACTACAACCTGCTGGAATGGCTTTCGCAGTTCGCCGAGGATACGAACGAGGTGTACCTGAAAGGGTTCCTGGGCCGGATGCTTTTCTCGGGCGAGGAACTGATGAAGAAAGTGGGAGTGCTCTCGGGAGGCGAAAAGATGCGTTGCATGATTTCGCGCATGATGCTGAAAAACGCGAACGTACTGATTCTGGATACCCCGACGAACCACCTCGACCTGGAGTCGATTCAGGCATTCAACAATACGCTAAGCTCGTTCAAGGGAAACGTGCTTTTCTCGAGCCACGACCACGAGTTTATCCAGACAGTAGCCAACCGGGTAATCGAACTCACGCCGAACGGCACCATCGACAAGATGATGGAGTACGACGATTATATTACCGACCCGCTGGTACAGGAAATGAGGGAGAAGTTATATAAAGGTTCTTTTTAAAAAGAACCTCCCTCCCCCAACAACAACGAACTGTCTCCGTAGCTCAGGAACCGGAATCCGTGCGAAAGCGCATACTCGTATACCGGCTTCCAGTTACCTTGCAGGAAGGCCGAGATAAGTAACAGCAACGTGCTTTTCGGCTGGTGGAAATTCGTAACCATTCCCGTTACGATTTTGAACGTATACCCCGGCGCAATCAGAATCTGGGTAGAAGTAACCAGCTGGTCTGCTCCGTTCCGGTCGAGATAAGCCAGGATATTCTGCAATGCCTGTGCTACCGGCAGCCTGTTGTTCGCTTCGTCGTACGGCATCCACTGCGACACCCGCAACTCTCCGGCCGATGCATCCGGATTAGCCTCCAACAACACGCCGATATAATACAAACTCTCCAGCGTACGCACCGACGTGGTTCCTACCGCAATCACATGTCCGAGGTTATCCAGCACGTTCCGGACAGCCGGGCGCCGCACCGAAATAAACTCCGTGTGCATCTCGTGCTCCCCGATGGTGTCGCTCTTAACCGGCTTAAACGTACCCGCTCCCACGTGCAACGTAAGTTCCTCGCGGCCGATGCCTTGCGCCTCCAACCCGGCCAGCACTTCCTCCGTAAAATGCAACCCCGCCGTAGGAGCCGCCACCGACCCTTTTATTTTCGAGTAAACCGTTTGGTACGTTTTCAAATCGCTCGCCTCCGTTTCGCGGTGCAGGTACGGCGGAATAGGCAATACGCCTCCCGCCTCCAGCAAATCGGCAAACGTATACGCCGGGTTATTCCAACCGAACTCGATTACGTTGCTTTCGCCGCACACCTGCTTGCGTTCGGCCTGCAACACAATCGTTTCGCCTCCGATGCTTATCTCTTTGGCCAGCACGCCGTCTTTCCATTTTTTCGAATTTCCCACCAGGCACGTCCAGGTACACCGCTCCGTTTGCCCGAATACCGATACATAATCGGCCGGCGAAACCGGCTCCAGGCAAAACACCTCTATCTGCGCCCCCGTAGCTTTCCGGAACGGCAAACGCGCCTGTATTACCTTCGTATTATTAAAAACCATCAGCGAACGGGGCGGCAGGAAGTCGCCGATACGTTTGAATACGCTTTCGCCGATTTGTCCGTTACGGTACAAAAGCAATTTCGACTCGTCGCTCCGGGCTAAGGGAAATTTGGCAATTTTTGCGTCGGGTAGCGGATAATCGTAATCCTGGATAGGTATGTGTCGAGTTTGTGTGTCCATTATTTTATTATTTGCGCAAAAATAATGAACTTTGGCCGAACTAACACAGAAAACAAGAAGAGATATGGCAATTAAAATAGGAGATAAAGTACGCTTCCTGAACAGTACGGGGGGCGGCACGGTGGTGAAACTGAAAGGCAAAGACCTAGCCATCGTAGAAGACGAAGACGGCTTCGAAGTACCCGTGCTCGCCCGCGAGTGCGTGGTAGTGGCCGAAGCCGGCACACCGGCTGCCACCCGTACGGCCGCACCGGCGTACGCCGCTTCCCCCGCAAGCAAACCTGCGGCCGGTAGTACGCCGAAAGAAACCCGGCAAGCGGCGCCGGAACCGGAATATGTTCCGGAAGAAACGCCGGGAGGCGACCTGCTGCAAATCAGCCTTGCTTTCCTGCCTGCCGAAGGGCAAGCATCGAACCCCTCCGGCTTCGAAGCTTTTCTGATTAACGAAAGCAACTACTACCTGCTTTTCAATTACATGAGTACGCCCGGAAGCGGCTGGACAAGCCGGTGCAACGGGCTGATAGAGCCGAACACGCAATTACGCATCGACGAGTTCGCCCTCGAAGTGCTGAATAACTTTTCGCGTATCGCCCTCCAGTTTATCGCTTTCAAAGAAGACAAGCCGTACAGCCTGAAAAGGACGTACAGCCTCGAACAACCGCTCAACGCGGTGAAATTCTATAAACAAACTACATTTGCCGCAAATGACTATTTCGACGACGGCGCCTGGATTATCCCGTTGGTTAAGAACGACCAGCCCGTAGAACGCATCACCGTTAACCCCAAGGAATTGCAGGAAGCGATGATGCGGAAAGCCGCCCAGGATAAAGCTCCCGCCCCGAAGGCCGCCGCTCCGGAAAAAGCCAGGGGGAACGATATTCTCGAAATCGACCTGCACATCCACCAGTTGCTCGATTCCATCGCCGGGCTCTCGAACAGCGATATCTTGCAATACCAGTTAGACAAGTTCCACGAAATATTGCAGGAATACGCCGGTAAAAAAGGGCAGAAAATCGTTTTTATCCACGGCAAAGGCGACGGGGTATTGCGCAAAGCCATCGAGAAAGAGCTCCGCACCCGGTATAAAACCTATTACGTGCAAGACGCCTCGTTTAAAGAATACGGCTTCGGCGCCACGATGGTAACCATTAAATAACGATGCACACGGAAATAGAGCGGAAATTCCGCGTAACCGGCAACGACTTTACCGCCGAAGCCTACTCGGCGCAGCGAATCGTACAGGGATACATCTGCTCGGCGCACGGACGCACGGTACGTGTCCGCATCCGGGGAGAGAAGGGGTACCTTACCATTAAAGGGCCTTCGGACGAAAAGGGACTTTCCCGCTATGAGTTCGAGCAAGAAATACCCCTGCCCGACGCCGAACAGCTGCTCGCGCTGTGCGAGCCGGGGGTAATCGACAAGACGCGCTACCTGGTGCGTGCCGGCCGCCATGTATTCGAAGTGGACGTTTTCCGGGGCGAGAACGAAGGGCTGGTCGTAGCGGAAGTGGAGTTGGGCTCGGAAGACGAGCCTTTCGAACGCCCGGCCTGGCTGGGCGAAGAAGTGAGCGGCGACCGCCGGTATTACAATTCCATGCTTGCCAAACATCCGTATACCACCTGGAAATAACACCCGCAACCTGCCGGCGGAAACGACGTGCACCACGCTGCCGGCAGCAACACCCCCGCCTAACCCTTTTGTTTCCTTCCAACTTTTGACTAATCGGGTTGTTATTATAAAGAACCGTTTGACAAAAAAAGGTATGGCAAGCAATTTAGATTACGGCGTGGTGGGCAATTGCCACACCGCCGCCCTGGTATCCAAAGAGGGCAGCATCGACTGGCTCTGTTTCCCCGAGTTCGACTCTCCTTCTATCTTCGCCCGCCTGTTGGACCCGCAGAAAGGAGGCAGTTTCGGATTCGCCGTTTCCGACGAATATACCGTATCGCAAAAATATTTGGGCCATACCAATATCCTGTCTACGTTCTTCGAGTCCGACGAAGGCGGATTCGAGGTAATCGACTTCATGCCCCGCTATAAAACCGGCAATACCTGCGAGTCGAAACATTATATGCCGCCCGAAATCTACCGCTATATCCGGGTAAGCTACGGCATTCCGCGTTTCCGCGTAGTATACGAGCCGGCCATGGACTATGCGCAAGGAAAAATGCACCACGAAATCATCGGGCGCGAATTTATCAAGTCGTATGCCGAATCGAATCCCCGCAATACCGTTTACCTGTATTCGAGCCTGCCGCTCGAGCAGGTACAAAACAAAACCGAAGTAAAGCTGAAGCAAGACGAGTTCATGCTGCTCACCTATAACCAGAAACTCATCACCGTAGACCTCAACCGGGTATACCTCGAATACCAACGCACCAAGGTGTACTGGCTCAACTGGAGCGCCCGGTCGAAAAAATTTTCCGACTACCGGGAGATTATTTACCGCAGCATGCTGGTGCTGAAGCTGATGTCGTACCGGTCGGGCGCCGTACTGGCGGCGCTTACCACGAGCATCCCCGAGGCTATCGGAAACGTGCGGAACTGGGATTACCGCTTTTGCTGGTTGCGCGACGCATCGATGTCGATCGACACGTTACTGAAAACCGGGCATTTCGGGGCGGCCGGCCGGTTTATCATGTTTATCCAGAGCATTATCAAATCGAAATACGACAGCATCCAGATTATGTACGGCATCCGGGGCGAGCGCATCCTGACGGAAACAACACTCGACTACCTGTCGGGGTTCGCCGACTCGAAACCGGTACGAATCGGGAACGATGCGTATCACCAGAAACAAAACGACTCGTTCGGCTACCTGATGGATGTGATTCACCAGTACTTTCAGCATTTCCCCGGCACGCTCGACGAGGTAGAGGATATGTGGGAAATCGTAAAAAATATCGTAAGCACCGTGGTAGCCGAATGGCAGAACCCCGATAAGGGTATCTGGGAAATCCGGAAGCAGGAAGAGCATTTCGTTTTCTCGAAAGTGATGTGCTGGGTGGCGCTCGACCGGGCGGTAAAAATCGCCGAGCTTATCCACAAGGAATATTATGCCCGCTTATGGCGCAAGGAGGCGGATAAAATCCAGGCCGATGTGTTCGCCCGGGGTTGGAAAGAGGAGATACAAAGCTTTTCGCAGGCATACGGCAACAACGATTTCGACTCGTCGCTGCTCCTGATGGAACGGTACGGATTTATCGCGGCAGGCGACGAACGATTCGTCAAAACGGTGAAGGCAATACAAAAGCAATTGTTCTACAAAGGCTTGATGTTCCGCTACAAAACGGCCGACGATTTCGGCACGCCTACTTCGGCCTTTACGGTATGTACCTTTTGGCTTATCGAGGCGTTGTTCGTTATCGGCGAAAAAGAGGAGGCCCGGCAGTTGTTCAACCAGGTGATAACCTACACCAATCACTTAGGCTTGATGAGCGAAGACCTCGACTTCAATACGAAACAACAATTGGGTAATTTCCCGCAAGCCTATTCTCACCTGGCGATGATTAATACGGCCATCCTGCTATCGAACGAAAAGCCGGCGTCGCGGTTTATCAGGCCGTAAGGAAAAAAGAGGGTCGTATAGGCTGCAAGCCCTGCTTTTCCGGACAAGAAAAGCGATTCATTTACCGGATATTCCTTTTTTATGTAGAATTAAAACCGGTTTTATGCACATAAAAACTGTATCCGCAAGCTAAGGATACAGTTTTCATTCCGATGAACGGATGAAAAGGATGGCATACATCCGGTTTT
>JAJBTJ010000319.1 GCA_020860905.1 Parabacteroides sp.
CTTTGTTTCAAGACAAAGAAATGAAAACCACCGTGGTAACGGTCGTTCCCGGCTCTCCGGAGTAGAGCTACTCTCCTGTTTTTCTCTGAAAAAGAGAAAACAGGCTGCACCTCGGCATAATCAAAGCAGAACTCTGCTTCTGCACTCGGTGTGCCCTGTTTTTCAACAAAAAATAAATTTTTGTCATGTACTTTACAGGACGTGCCGTAAACGATGCGGCTCTTTGCTGTTGCCGGTGCCGGCAACAGGAAGCCCGGAGTAACAGAAGTTTCGCAGGCTTTTACAGAGTGCCTGCGAACCGGATTAAGGCTTCGGCAAAGTTTTCCCACGATAACGAAGTTTTGAGCGCTCCGATGGATTGTACAAACCTGTGCCGGTCGGCGCCGTAAAACGCTTCGATGGCGGCAGCGATGGCCGGAGCACTCGCTTCCGGTACGATTAGGCCCGTGCCCTGCGCGCCGATACTCTCTTTCAGGCCGCCCGTATCCGTGGCGATGAGCGGTACGTCGAAATGGTAAGCAATCGACGTGATGCCGCTTTGGGTAGCCGATTTGTAAGGCAACACGCATACATCGGCGGCCGAGAAGAAAAGCGGCACTTCCTCGTCGGGGATATACCAGTTGAATACCCGGATATTTTCCAGGCGCTTCGCCTGCCGGATTTGCGCATCGTATTTGGCAAAGCTGCCGTAACTTTCGCCGGCAATCAGCAACTGATACCCCTCATCCAGCCGGTTCATGGCTTCGATAAGCAAATCGAGCCCTTTGTAATCGCGGATAAGGCCGAAGAAAAGTACTGTTTTTTTGGCCGGGTCGAGCCCCAACGCACGGCGAGCCTCTTGCGGATTTGTTTTTTCCCCGAAATGGTTGTACAACGGATGCGCTTTCAGCAGGCAAGCCGCCTCCGGTTCGAGAGCCAGCAAATCGTTCCGTACCGCTTCGCTCATGGCGATAAAACCGGAATTCCGGTGGAGGAACCACCGGGTGAGCGGGCGGTCGAAAAACTTTTGTTCGTGCGGAATCACGTTGTCGAGTACGGTAATCACCCGGCAGCCTTGCTTTTTCAGTTTCCCGGCCACGTATCCCAACGACGGGGCGAAGTACGACATCCAGTATTTCATTACCAGTATATCGGGTTGCTCGCGGGCAATCCGGCGGGCAGCCGCCCCGTATCCCAACGGGTTAGCCGTATCGAGTACCGGGACGCTTTCGATAACGGCAGCTTTATCGTCCGGGGTAACGTACTGGGTTTTACCGGGAAACAAGAAGTCCGGGTATTGCCGTTCGAAGGTGAAAGGAATTACTTCGTGCCGGACGGCTAACGCCCGGTACAAGTTGGCGTTGAATTGGGCGATGCCGCCCCGGAAGGGATAAAACGTAGAAAGATAAGCGATTTTCATTTTTGCTGCTGCATTAGGTAATCGCAGGCAAAGGTATACAAATCCGGGTACCGCTCGTCGTACAAATCCGGATTTATCGTTTCTTTTCCGGATTTGCTGTCTATCCATACGGCATGCATACCCGCCCGGCGGGCGAAAAGCATATCCGAGGCGCTGTCGCCTATCATCAGGCTGCGGGTGAGGCTTATTTCCGGATAGTCGCGCTGCGCCTGGAATGCCATGCCGGTATTCGGCTTCCGGTCGGGGCTGGAGTCGTTCGTCTCCGTACAGCAGTAAATGCGGTCGATGCGGCCGCCTGCCCGGGCGATTTCTTCCAGTAAACGGGCATGGACAGCCTGGAGCGCAGCATACGTCATCAAGCCTTTTCCCACTCCCCGCTGGTTGGTAACGATAAAGATATGCCCGAAGCAGGGCGCGAGCATCTTCAATGCCTCCGGTACGCCCGGCAGGATTTCCAGCTCGCCGGTATTCTTCACGTAATCGTCCGGGCGGTGCCGGTTGAGCACCCCGTCGCGGTCGAGGAATAAGGTAGTATAAGGTGTATTTTTCATAAAGCCGATGCCGTTGGCCGGGTGTGTAACGGAAAAGTAAGTATCGCTTTGCCGGCCGGTTTATCGTGCGGCGTGTTGCCGGAACCGGTCGTAGTCTTCCGGAATGCCGATGTCGATAAAATAGCCGTCCTGGTAGAAACCCGTAAAAATGCCTTCGCCCACCCGTTTCTCGAAATATTCTTTTTCGAGCGAGCCTTTTGCCGGCAACTTTCCGAATGCTTCTTTGCGGAGTAGATATACCCCTCCGTTGATATATCCTTCGCGGCACGGTTGTTTTTCACGGAAACGGATAATCCGGCGGTTTCCGGGGTCGGTCTCCACCGTTCCGTACCGGTTGAAATCCGTCATTTTGCGCAAGGCCAGCGTCGCTTCCTGCTGTCCGGCCCGGTGGGCCCGCAACATTCCGCGATAATCCACCTCGAAATACGTGTCGCCGTTCAGGATAAAAACGTGAGCTTCGGTGGCGGCCTGCGAAGCTAATTTAACGGCGCCTCCCGTGCCTAACGGCTCGTTTTCCGTTACCGTGGTGAGTTTCATTTCCGTGGGGTAGGTGGCCAGCCATTCTTCCACTATTTCGTGTTTATAACCGAGCGCCAGAATAAGGTGTGTAAATCCGGCCCGCTCCAGGTAAGCGAGCAGGTAATGCAGGAATGGCTTGCCGTTTACCGGCGCCATACATTTGGGTACGTCGGAAACTACGCTTTGCAACCGGGTGCCGAAACCGCCGGCCAGGATGATACCTTCCATAGCTCTGCGCGTTAACAGGTGAATATCGTAGCCTCCACCAGCTCGCAGATGATGTGGCCCAGGGTGATGTGGGCTTCCTGGATGCGCGGGGTGTCGGTGCTGGGTACGCAAAGGAGATAATCGCTCAGTGCCGCCATCTTGCCTCCTGTTTGTCCGGTAAGCGCTACGGTGGTAATGCCTTTTTCCCGGCAGGTGGCGAATGCTTCGAGGATATTTTTCGAGTTGCCCGAAGTAGAAAGCCCCACTAAAATATCGCCTTCCTTGCCTACGCCGGAAATCAGGCGCGAATAAATAATATCGAACGAATAGTCGTTTCCTACCGCCGTAAGGTAAGAGGTGTTGCAATGGAGCGCTTCAGCCGGAAGCACCGGACGGTCCAGGTAAAACTTACCGGAAAATTCGGCTGCCAGGTGTTGCGCATCTGCCGCACTTCCGCCGTTTCCGCAAAAATATACTTTGTTTTCGCGCCGGAAGCAATCCGCGAGTACGTTGGCTATTTCCGCGAGCGTTTGTTGCGCTGTTTCATCGTTTAGCAGCCGGGCGATTACCGTTTGGTGTCCTTCCAGTCGTTGCCGGATTATTCTTTTACTGTCCATGTAGTTAAACCGTTATTGCTGAATTCGAAAGGGCAAACGTGCCCGATGTTCAATGCCGAAAGTGCCCGGATTACGTTGTAGCGCGTAAGGCCGGGGCAATAGAAAAACATAAATCCGCCTCCGCCGGCGCCCGAGATTTTCCCTCCGAGTGCCCCGTTGTCCGTGGCGGTGGCGTATATCCGGTCGATGGTTTCGTTCGAAATGTTTTTAGCCATTTTTTTCTTGTTAATCCAACTCGTGTTCAAGGCTTTTCCTAATTCGTGAAGCTCGTCTTTCAACAGGCAGTTCTTCATCCGGTACGCCTCTTTTTTTACGTTGTGCATGGCTTCGACCGATTGGTTGTTTTGCTTCTTTACATTTTCCGCCTGTTCTTCGATGATTTTCGAGGAAGCCCGTTGCAGGTTGGTGTAAAAAAGTACCGTATTCATCGCCCATTCGTGTAAAACGGTGGAGTGGATGCGAAGCGGATTGACGATAACTTTGTCGTCTTCGTAAAATTCCATGAAATTTACGCCTCCGAACGTGGCGGCATACTGGTCTTGTTTGCCGCCGGCCATCTGCAAGTCGAGCCTTTCGATTTCGTAGGCGTAGTGGGCGATGTCGTACCGGCCGAGCGGTAATTTCAACCATTCCGTAAACGCCCCGAGGATAGCTACCACCAGTGTCGACGAGGTGCCTAATCCCGAGCCCGAAGGCACATCCATGTAGGTAGTCAGCTCGAACGACAGGGGTTCGCCGTGGTTGAATTTCTTCACAATCGAGTTGTAAATGCCCCGTTGCAGCAACAACCCGGAGGTGTCGTCGGTGGGTAAAACGGATAAGGAATCGAACTCCTCCGTGGCATTTTCGTTGATATGCACGAACCGTATTTTTCCGTCGGTGAGCGGCCGGATGGAGGCAAATGCGTATAAGTTGACGGTTACGTTCAGGATGGCTCCTCCGTACATGTCGGAGTACGGCGAAACGTCGGTGCCTCCTCCGGCGATACCTAACCTGAACGGTGCTTTACTTCTGTATATCATAGTGCCTGCTTTATCGGTTGCTGAGTAAGAAATAACCGCAGGTAGTCCAGAAATTCCGGAGATAAGGAATGTCGAACATGCCGGCGAGCGTCCGCGGTTTCAGTCCGAACTTGATTTCGTAGTTCGGATTGATAAAGTATAATTTGGCTTCGTCGATGCGGTAATTTCCTTTTTTTACAATCGAAAAGAAACGTTCCAGGCTGATTCCGGTGGCCCGTATCTCCAACATTTCCTGTACGTTTTCGCCGGCGGCGGCCAGGCATTTCCGGTAGAGCGCTTTCGGAAGCAAATGGATGTAAGGCATATGCGAAATCAGCTTGTTCCGGCAGATTTGCTGGTGGCCGCCGAACGGATTGCGCCACGGCGGGAAAGCGACAAACACCACTCCGTCGGGCTTGAGGAACCGGCGGATAAACGGCATAAACTTTTCCTGGCCGGGTATATGTTCGATAACGTCGCGCAGCAAAATCACGTCGAATTGCCGGTCGAGCCGTTCCACTTCGTAAATATCCCGGCAGATGAAGGTGGCCTGTTCCCGGCGGGGATGCGAGGCGAACAGCTTTTCGGCCGCCTCTATCTTGCCTTCGGAAAGGTCGATGCCCGTTACCGGGCAGCCTCTGTCGAGGAACGGTTTCAGGTTTCCTCCTTCGCCGCATCCGATTTCGAGTATCGATACGTCCGGCGTAATCGCCTTCCGCCTTTCGATAAAGGGAATCACATACGTTTCGGTGGTGTACGTCTGTTCCTGGAAATAAAGCGCCCGGTCGAGATGTCGTTTCTGCATAGCCTGTCGATTTATAAAACGGCTTTGTTAATACCGGTAATGTTCTGCTTTGTAAGGCCCTTCTACCGGTACGCCGATGTAATCCGCCTGCTTTTGCGTCAGCGTAGTGAGTTTTACGCCGATGCGTTCCAGGTGGAGCCGCGCTACTTCTTCGTCGAGCCGCTTCGGCAACCGGTATACGCCTATTTCGTACGGCATCGTCCATAAGTCGATTTGCGCCAATGTCTGGTTGGTGAACGAGTTGCTCATTACGAACGAAGGGTGTCCGGTGGCGCACCCGAGGTTAACGAGGCGTCCTTCGGCCAGCAGGAAGATGGAATTGCCGTTGGGGAACGTATATTTATCTACCTGTGGCTTGATGTTGGTATGCCGGATGCCGGGATAGTTAACCAGTTTTTCCACCTGTATTTCGTTATCGAAATGGCCGATATTGCATACGATGGCCTGGTCTTTCATCTGCGTCATGTGCTCGATGGTGATAATGTCGCAGTTGCCGGTGGTGGTAACGAAAATGTTCCCTTCTTTTACCGCTTCTTCCATCGGGATTACTTCAAACCCTTCCATCGCGGCTTGCAAGGCGCAAATCGGGTCGATTTCGGTAATCAATACCCGGGCGCCGTACGAACGCATGGAGTGGGCGCATCCTTTTCCTACGTCGCCGTAGCCGGCTACTACCACTACTTTCCCTGCTATCATTACATCGGTGGCCCGTTTGATGCCGTCGGCCAGCGATTCGCGGCAGCCGTACAGGTTGTCGAACTTCGACTTCGTTACCGAGTCGTTTACGTTGATGGCCGGAACGAGCAGCTCGCCTCTTTCCATCATCTGGTATAAGCGGTGCACACCGGTGGTGGTTTCTTCCGAAACTCCCTTCATCTCGGCTACGGTACGGTGCCAGCGGGTATTGTCTTCGGCCAGTATCCGGCGCAAGGTGTCGAGTACTACCTGTTCTTCGTGGCTTTCGGCTTTTGCATCCAGAACGGAAGCATCTTCTTCGGCCCGGTATCCTTTATGTACTAACAACGAAGCGTCGCCGCCGTCGTCTACAATTAAATGGGGGCCTTTGCCGCCGGGGAAACGCAAGGCCATTTCCGTGCACCACCAGTATTCTTCCAGCGATTCTCCTTTCCATGCGAATACGGGAACGCCGGTAGCGGCGATAGCGGCTGCGGCATGGTCTTGTGTGGAAAAGATGTTGCAACTGGCCCAGCGTACGTCGGCTCCGAGGGCGACCAGGGTTTCGATGAGTACGGCGGTTTGGATGGTCATGTGCAAAGAACCTGTAACCCGGGCTCCTTTCAGGGGTTGTAGGGCTGCATATTTTTTCCGTAAGGCCATCAGTCCGGGCATTTCGTGTTCGGCGATTTCGATTTCTTTCCGTCCGAAATCGGCCAGCGTCATATCTGCCACTTTGTAGGGCAGCTCGGTAGAAAATAGAGGTGACATCATTTAATGTATTGTTTATAGTATTGTTCTTTGATTAGGCCGGGGCGCAGCCTAATCTTTGTTTTTTTCAAGGAACAAAGGTAAGGAAAAGAGCGGAGTAAAGGAACTTGTGGGAGGTCTTTTGTACACCGGATGGAAAAAACAGTGTCAGATACGCCCGGCAGGAAGGTAAAAGCCCCGGGATATTCCGGGATTTGAATGTTAAAAGATGAGGATGAAAAGGTTGATAATTATAACAA
>JAJBTJ010000044.1 GCA_020860905.1 Parabacteroides sp.
AATCTGTTGGCCGGTATACGGAGAATCCGGAGCTTATAAATAAGGAGCTTGGTTAGCAGTAAAACGAAAGAACATACCAGAAAATCTGTCAAGGCCGAAAGGGGATGACGGGTAGAAGGTTCCGAACTGCTTGCCTTGTCGATATTAGCTCGACAAATGAAAAAATCCAAACTTGTCGGCCGACGTCTTCGCGGCGAGCGAAAAGTTTCCCGCGCCGGCAACGGTTGCTCTTGGCTTTTCGGAAAGAAGGCTTATCTTCGCCCGAATGCAACATTTTCTTTCTGCGTTTCTTTCGAAAAAGCAACGAAACCTCCGGCCGAACCGTAATCCGGGTTATAGAAACTGTAACCCGGGTAGCGAACCGTTCCCGGTTATCCGTTATCTTTGACACGTAATTAGTGCGATACGGATATGGAAAAGATACTCGATTTAAACAGTGCGGAAGTGTATAACCGACTATACGGCCTCGAAACGCTGCACCCGTTGGTAAGTGTCGTCGACCTGAACCAAGCTACCCGCGCAGTAGACCGCGTGCGCCTGAATTATGGGGTGTACGCCCTGTTCCTGAAACTGGAAAAAGCCTGCGACATCAAGTATGGGCGCCAGGCTTACGACTACGAGGAGGGAACGATTGTTTGTTTCGCTCCCGGCCAAACTGCCGAGACGACATCTATCACCGACCGGGCGCAGGTCGATGTTTACGGCCTTATTTTCCATCCCGACTTGTTGCGCGGCACCCCGCTGGGGAAAAGCATCAAGCAGTATACCTTTTTTTCGTACGAGGTGAACGAGGCGTTGCATGTATCCGACGAGGAACGGAACATGATACTGAACTGTCTGAACGTGATTCGCATGGAGCTGGAACATCCGGTAGATAAGCACAGCAAGAGCCTCATTGCCACTCATATCGCGCTGATGCTCGGGTATTGCATGCGTTTTTACGAGCGGCAGTTCGTTACCCGCAGCCAAACGAACCGGGATGTGCTTACCCGCTTCGAAACGCTCCTCGATACCTATTTCGAGGGTGAACAGGCGGAGCGTGACGGGTTGCCTACGGTGAAGTTCTTCGCCGATAAGCTCTGCCTGTCGCCTAACTATTTCGGCGATATGTTCAAGAAAGAAACCGGTAAGACACCGCAGGAATATATCCAGCAAAAGGTAATCGAGCTGGCCAAGGAGCGTATCTCCGACCCGGCGAACACGGTGGCGCAGGTTGTTTATTCGTTAGGCTTCCAGTATCCGCAGCATCTGAGCCGCCTGTTCAGGAAACGGGTGGGATGCACTCCCAACGAGTACCGGGCGCAGGTACGTAACTAATTGACCGGCCGGCGATGGGAAAACAAACCTTGGATATAAAAACGGTGTGCGAATGCAATCGGTGCCTGGGTTGCAAAACGTTGCATCCCCAGGTATGCCTTATCAACTTGGAGAATCCCGGGTTGGAGCAGGAGGCGGTGAAGTTCGGTTTTTACGCCGTTATGCTGATAGAAAACGGCCCGGACGGTTGCGGCTGTTGGGGGTGCCGCTACGACGATTATGCTTATGCCTCGATGGTATTCCTTACACCGGGCGAGGTGTTCCGAATGAGCGAAAGTAATACGCTGCCCGGCAAGGGGCGCCTGCTGGCTTTTCACCCTGATTTGCTTATCCGCTCCTTTCTCCGGAATTATACTTTTTTCTCGTATCGTAAGGAGGAGGCATTGCATCTGTCGCAACGCGAAACGGCGCAGGTGCTTGGCTGCCTCGGGAATATCGACGAGGAGCTTCATCATGCCATCGACACGCACAGCAGCATCCTCTTGTCGCGGCTTATAGGGGTGTTGTTGGATTACTGTATGCGCTTTTACGAACGGCAGTTCATCCTGCGTGAGAACAGGCACAAGGCGGTGGTAAAGAAAACGGAGGAGTTGCTTGACGAGTATCTGGTATCCGGCCGGGCGCAGGGGGGAGGCTTGCCTGTACCGGCGTGTTTTGCCGGGGAGTTGGGTTTGTCGGTAGCTTATTTCTGCGATGTGCTGAAGTTCGAAACGGGACGGACGCTCGAAGAGTTTTTCCAGCTCCGGCGGCTCGGCATTGCCCGGCGGATGTTACGGGACGAGGGGTATACGCCGGCTCTCGTGGCGAGGCGGCTGGGATTCTCCAGCGTGCAGCGTTTCAGTTGGCTGTTCCGGAAAATAACGGGAGTAGCGCCGGCGAAGTATGGGGGCGGCGGCCCGGTTTCTCCGTGTTGAATTTTGCCCGGCGATTATACTTGTAACTCCCGATATTCGGTGGGAGTGTAGCTTACGTTCTTCTTGAATACGCGCGTAAAGTGTTGCGGGTACTGGAAGCCCAGCCGGTAGGCGATTTCGCTTACGCTCTTTCCGGAGCCGAGGATTTCTTCTTTGGCAATGTCGATTACCTTGTTCTGGATGTACTCTTGTGCGGTATGGCCGGTTTCCTTTTTTACGAGGTCGCCGAAATAGTTGGGCGAGAGGTGTACGCCGTCGGCGAAATATTTCACGGAAGGAAGGCCGTCCGTTTGGGGCCGGTCGTTCTGGAAATAGGCGTCAAGCAAGTTTTCGAACTTCATGAGTATGTCTTTGTTCGCTTTCGAGCGGGTAACGAACTGCCGGTCGTAAAAGCGCATACAGTAATCCAGCAACAGCTCGATGTTGCGCGAAATTAACTGCTTGCTGTGCTTGTCTACCGGATGTTCCAGCTCCATCCGTATCTTGTCCAGACAATCGCGGAAAATACCCTTTTCTTCGTCCGAGAGGTGGAGGGCTTCATGCGAGTCGTATGCGAAGAACGAGTAATGCTTGATTTCGTGTCCGAGCGATGTGCCGCGTATCAGGTCGGGATGGAATACCAGTCCGTACGACTGGGGGCTGGCGCCTTTTTCCATCTGTATCCCTACGATCTGCCCCGGAGCGAAGCTCGTTACCGTTCCTTCCTGGTAGTCGTAAGTCTGCTTTCCGTATCGTAAGTCGCCGCATTTGGTTTGTTTCAGGTAAAGTGCATACAGTCCGAAGTTTAACGTGGCGCGGGTGGGGAACCTGGTTGCTTTCGACAAATCCACTATCGCTACCAGGGGGTGCAGCGTTTCGAGTCCGTATAATTTATTGTACCGGTCGATTGTCTCGAGTTTGATTACTTCTTCCATATCGTTTATCAAATTGTCTTTTCCGTAAAAGGTCGAAGCGGGCGCAACTCCGGCCTGACCGAACCGTTTTTTCTGCTGAAGCGCCTCCTGTTTTCTCTTTTCGAAGAAAAGCCGTGCAAACCGAATGCGGAAACAAACTTGCCGGGGTATGCTCAGGTACAGTCTTTCTTCGTTTTATTCGGTAAACAAAAGTAGTATAAAAAAGCGAGAAGAACAATAGGACAATCGTATTGGGTGACAAGTGGTTTAGGATTCCGGTAACACCTCAATCCAGTAGTCGTCCGGGTCGTGGATGAAATACAAGCCCATGGCCGGGTTTTCGTAGCATACCCAGCCCATTTCACCATGATACCGGTGGATTGCCTCGTAGTCGCCGGCTACCCGGAAGCACAAGTGACTTTCGTTATCGCCTAAATCGTACGGCTCTTTCCGGTCGCGAAGCCAGGTAAGTTCCAGCAAGAAAGTCGATGACTCGTCGGTAAGATATACTAAGATAAACGAGCCGTCGGCCGCTTGTTTGCGGTGATGTTCCATTAATCCCAATGCTTGGTTGTAAAACGCGATACTCTTCTCTAGGTCGAGCACGTTGATATTGAAATGGTCGAATTTTCCTTTAATTTTCATGCCGTTTGATTTTTAAAAGTTCATATGTTGGCCTTCCCGGTTCAGTTCGAAGAACCGGGTGCCTTTGCTATGGGCATATGCCCGGAAAGCCTTTGCTTTGTCGTAGGCTGTTCCAAAATGCATCGGCACAAACCAGTCTACCGCTATTTTGTCTATAAACTGCTGTGCGCCCCGCATGTATTCTTTACCCAGGCGCTGGTCTACGGGAAACATTGCCAAATCGAGGCGGTCGGTGTTCCGGGCCAGTTCGTCTAACTCCTTCAGAAAAGCGGCTTCGTAGCCGGCCGATTCATCGGGTGTCGATTCATCGCGCCAGTGCCAGTTGTTCAGGTCGCCGGCATGGAATATCTTTTTGCCTTCCGTTTCAATCAGGAACGAAACGCCGATGTCGGTCGAGCCGAATGCCTGTACCCGTATCAGCGCGTCTTCGTAAATATCGAATTTATCCAGGTATATCGCATCGCTTTCGCGGGCTTTTCCCGCCTCAAGAATGTCGTGCGAAAAGATATACCGGATGTCAGGACGCCGCTGTTTCCATTCCAGTATCCGTTTGTTGAAGTGGTCGCCGTGTGCATGGGTGGCGAGCACATACAGCGCGCCCGGGCGCTTCAGCAACGTGCCGGTTACCCACTTATCCGGCGTATCCCGGAAGTAATCGATTAAAATCGTAAACGTTTCGCTTTCGATGGCGAAGCCGCTGTGATAAATATAAGTAAGTTTCATTTTCTTTGCTCCTTCCTCTCTGATTATTTTCTATTATTGAAACACCGTCCTTGCAGCCGGGATACCCGCATCCGGCATGGTAAAGCCGGATTGTCCGGCGGCCGGTTCGTCCTTATACCAGACACACTTTACCGGATATTGCATCTTTAACAACTGCTTAATCCGCATTTCTCGTTCTCGTTTTCTATTTCGATGGTAGCATGCCCGATACCTGCTTCCTGGCACAACCGCCGGATTTCCGTTTTCAGTTCCTGCCAGCGTACCAGCGAAGTATTCGCCGAAGTAACCACATGCAGCGTAATTACATGCTCTTCGCCGTCGAGCGTCCAGAGATGCACATCGTGTACGGAAACTACGTCCTTCAACGCCCGGATATGGTGTTCCAGCGTATCCAGGTCGATTTGCCGGGGCACTTGTTGTAAAAACACCCGGAACGTATCCCGTAAGTTCCGGTACACGTTTGTCAGAATCCAGATACTGATACCGATGGACAAAAGCGGGTCTAATACAGGTACGTTTACGAACATCATCACGATACTTACCACCAGTACCGCAATCCAGCCCAGCACATCTTCCATCAGATGAAGCGAAACGGCCCGCTCGTTCAGCGAAGAGCCTCTTTTCAGCCGCAAGATAGCCGCACCGTTCACTACGATACCTAAGATAGCCAACAGAAACATACCGTGGGCATCGGGCTCCTGCGGGTGTACGATACGCTTGGCGCTTTCTATGATGACGATAACCGAGCCTGCCAGCAGCACTACGGAAATAAAAAGGGCTCCGAGCAGCGAAAAGCGTTTGTAACCGTACGAGTTGTACCGGTCGCGCCCTTTCGCCGCTACTTTTTGCAGATACCAGGCGAGCCCGAGCGAAACGGAATCGCCGAAATCGTGCAAGGCGTCCGACAGGATGGCTACACTGTTCGTATACAACCCGCCGACCAACTCGATGATGGCGAAAAAGAAGTTCAGGAAGAAAGCGACCCGGATATTTCCGATGGCCGAATGCGAGTGGTGCGAGTGTGTATGTGCCATAACGGTGTGCTGATTATATAAAAACCGAAACAAAAGTAGGGCTTTTTTGTTTACCTTTGCATACTAATAATGCGAAAACAGGGGGCGTCCCGGCATAATCAGGAGATGCTTGTTTGTGTTTGCAGTTTGCCCTGTGAGTGTAATAACAAGTGAGCAATCAGGGACGGTTTAACCGGTACGACGTGCATTCCGGAGATAACGAAATAAACCTGTATCCGGCATTAATCTGTTTCTCTCCGTGTTGGTTTTCCTGGTTGCGAACGATTAAATAAATGAATATGGTTGCGAAAAACCGTAAAAAGGAAATATTCGGTGTAACGTTGCTTGGCACGTTGGCCAACTTCCTGTTGCTGATTTTTAAGTTCGTTGCCGGTATCGTAGGGCACAGTAGCGCCATGATTGCCGATGCCGTG
Organism: Parabacteroides sp.; assembly: GCA_020860905.1. Classification (GTDB taxonomy): domain Bacteria; phylum Bacteroidota; class Bacteroidia; order Bacteroidales; family Tannerellaceae; genus Parabacteroides_B. The sequence continues at coordinate 5,940 of JAJBTJ010000044.1, forward strand.
CACTCGTTGTCGGATTTCGTTACGGATATTATCGTGCTGGGGTTCGTTCACATTTCCTCCAAGCCGAAAGACGAAAACCACGATTACGGACACGGCAAATACGAAACGCTGGCTACCTCGATTATCGGTATTTTCCTGCTGTTTGTAGGTATAGGCATTTTTTGGGACGCATTGAACAAGATTATTTTCGTTCTTCGCGGAGGCCGGTTGCCTTCGCCGGGAATGATTGCGTTGGTGGCAGCCGTGATTTCCATCGTAGTAAAAGAAGCGTTGTACCGGGTAACGAAAGCGATAGGAGCGCGGGTAAACAGCCAGGCGGTAATTGCCAATGCCTGGCATCACCGGTCGGATGCGTTTTCCTCACTCGGCACCTTAGTCGGGATAGGGGGGGGCTATTTTGCTGGGACCGCACTGGACGGTGCTCGACCCGATAGCAGCCGTGCTGGTGAGTATCTTTATCGTTAAGGTGTCTATCAGGCTGATGCTTCCGGCTGTAAACGATTTGCTCGAGAAATCGCTGCCGAAGGAAACGGAAGACGAAATCCTGGCGATTGTCGATGAAGTAGAGGGTATTCGATTCCCGCATAATCTGCTGACACGCCGCATCGGAAATAATTACGCTATCGAAATGCATGTGCGGGTGAACGGTTCGATGCCGGTGGCGGAGGCCCACCAGAAAACGCGGGAGATAGAAACGAAACTCCGGGAGCGCTTCGGGCCGGCTACGCATGTGGCTGTGCATGTAGAATCCTTAAAAGAATAAAAAAAGTGCGTCTCTTCGAAACGATTCGGCTCGATTGCCGTTTACACAAGGGGAAATCATTATCT
>JAJBTJ010000232.1 GCA_020860905.1 Parabacteroides sp.
GTATATGCCACGGATAAATCCTACAAATATCCGGTAAAAAACTACTTGAAAGATGTGTACAATGAAGAAACGATTTTCTATTTCAAGTCGTTGAATAAACAGCTTAACCCGATTTCGTTAGACGAAACCTATAAAAAGTACTTCGGAGATTATCCGAAAGAAAAAGGCAAAACCGTAAAAGCGGCTGTTGCTAAAAATTTGTTAAGCTGCTTGGATATCCGGTTGTTCGGTGCCACGTATGCGGGAAAAGAAGTCAATATATCCATTCACGGAACGGTTCAAGTAAATCATGGCGTAAATATCTGGAAAGAAAACAACATCTTCGCCGAACAAATTTCTTCTCCTTTTGCTAACAAATCGGAAGATGCGGATGCGGAAAAAGGCATGACCACCCTCGGCCGCCAATCCCGGCTGGAAGAAGGACATTATCTGCATCATTTTTCCGTAAATCCTTCCAACCTGAATGAAATCACGTCCTTAGTTGAAAATGCCCAAGCTGTTTCGACCGGCGACATCGCCAAGCTGAAAGAAGCCATGCAACGCGGCGTTACCTTTTACGATTCCGCATCGAAAGCAGGTTGCGAAAACGAAATGCTGGTATGGGTACAACTGAAAGAAAATTCAAAAGCCGTGCTACCGAATTTCACCACGCTGATAACGCTCGAAGAAACAAAAGAAAACGGAAAGTACGTATACGACTTTGCCGGATTAAAAGCGGAATTGGAACGGGTGAACGGCGAAATCGAAAAAATCGAAGTGTTCTACAACAAGCAAACTTGCCTCTTGAAGAATTTACCGGCAGGCACAACCGAAATCGATTTATAAAATGAGCGAAAATCAAAGATTGATATCGTTTGATTTGAAAGCGGAAATGGGTTTCCTGAAGAAACCCGATATAAACGACGGCATTTATTTAACTTACAACATGTTGCATAAACCGGCCTTATTGGGAATATTGGGTGCGATTGCCGGAATGAAAGGGTATGAGCAAAACGGCCGATTTCCCGATTATTACCAACGGCTGAAGCACTTGAAAACGGCTATCCTGCCGTTGGAAAGCAACAACGGAAATTATACCAAAGAAATTGTAAGTTATAATAACAGCACCGGACTGGCGAGTAACGAATCGGGAGGAAATTTGGTTGTTACGGAACAGATTCTGCTTAAACCGGCGTACCGTTGTTTTCTGCTTTTAAACCCGGATAATCCGGACGAGCAAACGTTATACGATACTATTTTGTCGTATAAGGCCGAGTTTTTGCCCTATTTGGGAAAAAACGATTTTTCTGCCTGGTGGGTAAATGCAAAAGAATACAGTTCGATCGAAAAATTCGATTTCAAGCACGATTACAAAGTCGCATCCATTTTTGCAAAAACAGAAGCGGTAAAAAACTTCGTAGCTAAAAATATGAACCTATTTGCATCCCGCGCGAAAGAACCCGAGTTTTTTTACTTTGAAAAACTGCCCGTCGGTTTCGACGAAACGCTCTTTCAATATACATATGCCGATTTCGTATATTCGAACGTAACATTTAAAGCGAGCATGAATATGAGCGAAGCGGGCGATTTTTACCGAATTAATACCGAGGATATTATCCAATTATTTTAACGGAATATGCAAGTTTTCGATAAACAGTTTTTTCTTGATTTGATTCCGGTATGCGATTCATACCCGTACTATGCCCATTTGCCCGAAGAGAACCAACAAGGGAGAACCCCGGAATTGCTTTCGGAACATTCGGTGTTGGTGGTGAAATATGCGCAGCAAATCGCAGAAGCGCATAACCTGGCTCCTGTTATCAAAAAACTGATAATCGATTCTATTCCTGAAAAATCGGGTAATAAAGAACAGCTCGCCGAAACAATGGCTCGATTGTTTTGGCGGGCATTCGCCTTCCACGACTTGGGAAAAATAAATCACGGCTTCCAGTATCATAAAATGAAAAACCGGGTCGATAAAATGTTGAAGGTCGATCATCCGTTTCAAAATCAACATAGCATACTAAGCGTCTACCTGTTCTTAGCTTTGTTTTTCCAGGATTTTCTCAACCTTATACCGGTTTTGACAACACAGATAACGGAGAGGAAAAAAGGGACTGAGATAAAAAAAGAATTGGAAAAGGAACAAATCTTCTTGTGTAACATAGCGCTGTACCTGAGTTACCCCATTTACAAACACCACAGCCCGGTAATCAACGACGCACAAGACACTACCAATTGGAGTAATAACGAGTTGGTTAGCTTAAAGCCTTACCTGACCCTATTGAATCATCATCTCACAGAAGAGGGCATAGAGCAGTTTCATTCCTGCTTTTTAGACAATGCCGATTTTAGTTTTCTTTTCAAACACTTCAACCACACCATCGACTTTATTCCCGAGAAAAACGCATTTCCGCTTTTCGCACTGATAAAACTGAACTATTCTATTTTAACCGCAGCCGATTACCTGGCTACGGCGCATTATATGGGCGATTGGCCGGAGATGCTGACCGATTTCGGTATATTAAACGAGGGTTTGAAAGAAAAAATCGTTCATAATGCACAAACTTCCAAATCGTATAATAAAGAAGTATATGCAGCTATGGCGAGCGGAAAAACAGGGAACCCGGAGGATTACACAGTACAAAGCAACGAAAACCTGAATGCTTTACGGCGTTGCTTAGCTACGGAAGTGATAAGCAATATACGAAAAAACAGCGATAAATGCCTGTTTTACATCGAAGCGCCTACCGGTAGCGGCAAAACGAACGTATCCATGCTGGCATTGGCGGAGTTACTTAAAATCGATTCGTCTATTCAAAAAGCATTTTACGTATTCCCTTTTACGACCTTAATCACACAGACGTATCAATCGCTTGCGGGCACATTCGGACTGGAAGAAAGTGAAATCGCTGAAATTCATTCGAAAGCGCCGTTGTCGAAACGTTTCTCCCGCGAAAACGACTTGCCGGGTAAACGTGTGGCCCGACCAGCCGCCCCTCTAACCAACCGGAACGACGAAAATAGCGATTACCTGAATTATTTGGATCATTTGTTTATGAATTATCCGGTAGCGCTCCTGTCACATGTCCGTTTTTTCGAAGTGCTGAAAACAAACGAGAAAGAAACGAATTACCTGTTGCACCGGCTGGCTAATTCGGTGGTTATTATCGACGAGATTCAATCGTATCCGCCCAACCTCTGGGATAAAATAGTATACTTCATAGCCAATTACGCCAGTTACTTTCATATCAAATTTATTGTTATGTCGGCCACATTGCCTAAAATAGGCGACTTGCTGGACAGAAAAGAATGGGCAAACGACTTTGTTTATTTGGTAGAAAACAAAAATAAGTATTTCCGGAATCCGAATTTTTGCAATCGGGTTCTATTCGATTATAGCCTGCTAAACCCGGAAGAATGGCCCAAACCGCCCAAAGGCGTTATCCCTGTTTATCTGGAAAAGCTGTGCAAAGAGGTTTTTGAAAAATCAATCGCTTATGCCGAAACGAATACAACTTATCCGGATAGTGTCTTTACCCTTGTCGAGTTCATCTTTAAAAAAACAGCCGGCGAATTTTATTCGATAGCGAACCGTACAAACGGGTTTTTCGATGAAATTTTGTTGCTTTCCGGCACGATAGTAGAACCGCGCAGAAAACAAATTATCGATAAACTGAAATCAAAAGATACCCGGAAGAAAAAGATTTTACTTATCACTACGCAAGTAGTGGAAGCAGGCGTGGACATCGATATGGATTTGGGATTCAAAGATAAATCGATTATCGACAGCGAAGAACAATTGGCCGGCCGCATTAACCGCAACGTGAACAAACCTGTTTGCCGTTTGTATTTATTCGATTGCGATATGGAAAAAATGCTTTACGGAAAAGACTATCGCTATCGGTTAATGTGTGAAATGCCAGACGAATATAAAAAGATTTTGCAAGAAAAAGATTTCGATAAACTATACAGAGCAATCCTTGAAAAGATAAAAGGGAAAAAAAATTCGGCTTATACAGAAAATATCACCGATGTATTTAATGCGATGGGAACATTGAATTTCAGCGGAGTAAATAAATTATTCAAGCTAATCGACCAGGAAAGCAAATCCATATTCGTTCCGTTGGAAATACCTGTAGCACTGATACCTCAGCATATCAATACGCTAACTGAATTAGGCATCCCGTATTCGCATGTAGTAAACGGAGCGGATGTTTGGAAAAAATACGCAGAGCTAATTACCGAACAATCCGAAAACTTCATAAAAAAACAGGTCGACTTGAAAAAATTCCAATCGGTTTTGTCGGTTTTTATTTTTTCGGTTTTCCCGAACGGAAAAGATTACAACGTGCTAAAAACGTACGGAGAAGAAAAATTCGGCTTTTTATACCTGGAAAATTTCAGTGAAGTTTATTCGTTCGAAAACGGAATCAAGGCCGAAAAATTTCCCGATTCAAACTTTTTATAACCATGCATATCAACGCTACCCTTGTTAACTTATACCAGGTATGTAAGCGCGAATGTTGGCTTCATGCAAACGGCATCACGATGGAGCACAACAGCGACCTGGTATACGACGGCAAACTGCTCCACAAAACAAGTTACGCCGACAGAGCCAGAAAATACAATGAAATCGAAATCTCCGCCCGGTTTAAAGGTATCGATTTGTTCGGCAAGATTGATTTCTATGAGGCGCATGAGAGGGTAATCCACGAAACGAAACGCAGTGATAAAGCGGAGGCTGCTCATGAGTGGCAAGTGAAGTTTTATATGTGGTTGCTGCACCTGAATGGCATCGAAGAGGTAAGTGCATTGCTCGAATATCCCCAACTCCGGCAAACAACACCGATCGACTTGACGCCATCCGACATCGAAACATTGGAAACTACGGTAATGGAAATCATAGCGCTAAAAGAGAAAGAAAAGTGCCCTGCTCCCATTCACAAGCCTATCTGCAAAAGCTGTTCTTATTATGAACTTTGTTATATCGACGAAGAATGAAAAAAACATATTATCTTTTCAATCCCGGCCGGTTAAGCCGAAAAGACAACACGCTGAAATTTACTCCTGTAGACGAGAATGGCGTAGAAGGTTCGCCGAGATATATTCCGGTAGAAGGGGTTTCCGACTTTTTCTGCTTCGGTAGCCTGGATGCCAACAGCGCTTTGTACAATTTTCTGGGTAAAGCCGGAATCGCCGTGCATTTTTTCGATTATTACGAACATTATACCGGTTCGTTCGCTCCTAAAGAATATTTGCTGGCCGGCAAAATGCAAATCGAACAAACCAAACGTTATATCGACAAGAAGAAACGACTTGAAATTGCAAAGAAGTTTGTTGCCGGTGCGGCTTTCAACATGATCAAGACGTTGCGTTATTACATCAACCGCGATAAAGACCTTACCCCGGTTCAGGAAATGATAGAGCAATATACCCTCTTAATCGACGGCGCTTCTGCTATCGACGAATTGATGGGAATTGAAGGGAATATCCGGCAAGCTTATTATAGCGCGTTCGACGGTATTATTTCCTCCGGCTTCCAGATGGAAAACCGTAGCAAACGGCCGCCGCAAAACGAAATAAATGCCTTAATCTCGTTCGGGAATATGCTGTGTTACACGCTTTGCCTGGGCCAGATTTACCATACGCAATTGAATCCGACTATCAGTTTCCTGCACGAGCCGGGTTACAGGAGGTACTCGTTGGCATTGGATATAGCCGAGATTTTCAAGCCTATCCTGGTGGATCGTCTTATTTTCCGGATGTTGAACAAGAAGGAAATCCAAGCCAAAGATTTCGACCATCAGGTAAATAGTTGTTTACTGAAAGAATCGGGCCGGAAAACATTTGTTAAAGCCTGGGACGAACGCATCAACGAAACTTTTAAACATACGGTACTGAAGCGTCATATAAGTTATAAGCATTTAGTAAAATTAGAGTGTTACAAGCTAACCAAGCATATATTGGGCATGGAAGAGTATAAACCGTTTAAAGCACGCTGGTAATTGCCATGTATGTAATTCTGGTATATGACGTAGGGGAAAAACGGGTTGGCAAAATGTTGAAACTTTGCCGGAGGTATCTCCACTGGATACAAAACTCGGTATTCGAGGGGGAAATCACAGAAGTAAAGCTAAAAGAGCTTATTTCCCGGACTCGACTAATTATGGAGCCGGCAGAGGATAGTGTATTGGTCTTTAAAAACCGTGACGAAAAATGGCTTGAAAAGGAGATTGTAGGTCAGGAGAAAAACACGCTGGATAACTTCCTTTAAAGGTATTTTGTCGTCGTTCTATGTAAAAAAGGAGCTCTTTGACATGTTGTATATATCATCGTAGGGAATAAATCGCTACTAATTAAGCATTTATTCGATTAGTCGGTCGCCGGCCTTTTTCCGGTTACCAGCGACCGACTAATTTACCTCTAAAAATTCGCCATAAAAACCTTCGCTATCCCGCTTAAATCATAGATTTATATACTATTTTTGTACGGCTTTTAATCGAACTTTGTAGAATTGAAATCCGGTTGAGTTCTTCCCCATCCGGTATTTTTGTTCTTTTAATCGAACTTTGTAGAATTGAAATTTTTTTTGATTATTTATAACCGTCCAGCCAACGGAGATTTTATAGAACATTTTTGAATTGAAATTAATTTTTATAATAAAAAAGAACCGGGCGCAAG
>JAJBTJ010000156.1 GCA_020860905.1 Parabacteroides sp.
TTTCTTACCGGGAGGCAAGAATGAGCAATCTACTTTCACCTTTCGCTCCCCCCATGCGTTCAAGCCGCCTACATACCATGTATCCCCTTTCTGCTTGGCAAGTACGGCATATTCGCCCACGCGGGCATCCAAAGGAATAGTCCGATCCCACGAAGTTGGTACTTCCGCCAGGTATTTCAAGATATCCGGATAATTGCGATAAGCGTCCGGCGAATCGCACAAATTGGCAAACGGAGCGGAAAGAACCACAAACATCGCCAACTCATGCGAACGGGTTCCCAATGAACTGGGTAATCCGGGATCTACCGGTTTGAATTTATCCAGGGTACTGTTACGCATGGAACCGGGAGTATAATCGATTCCGCCCCCCAACATACGGGCAAAGATACATTGCAGTTGGTAATCCGGATCAGACGTCGTATCCCACTTGAAACACTCGGCACAACGCATCGCCTCATAAGAAAGGATGTTGGGATAAGCCCGGTGAAGCCCGGTAGGCTTGCTGCATCCATGAAAATCGACCATCAGGTGCCGCTCGGCACAAGCTTTTGCCAAGTTTTCGTATTCCGGCATAATTCCGGCGTCGTCGCGGTCGAAAAAATCGATTTTTACACCGGCAGCTCCCCACTTACTGATAGAATCCAGGTAACAATGCGGATGCCGGAACAAAGTGGCTGCCACTGTCCACAACCATACCCCTACCTCCTTCTCTTTCCCATACCGGATTACTTCCTTGATGTCGATGTTCTTATTCAAATCGGCATGATTGAAAACATTGCTCCAGCCCGCATCGACCAAAAGATAAGGTATTTTGTTTTCGGACGCGAAATCGATATAATACTTGTATAACTGCGTGGAAAGATGGGTATGTCCGGAAGGGAAAGGCGCTTTCTCCAGTATAGCGCAATGCCACCATTCCCAAACGGCTTTCCCCGGACGAATCCAATCCGTATCCTTTATCTGCCGGGGCTTAGCCAACAGGTAAATCATTTCATTGGCCAGCAAATCCTTATCCTCTCGTGCCACAATGGCTATTCGCCAGGGGAAAACGTGATTTCCGGCTGTACGCGCCAGGTAGTTTTCCCGTTCCTTCACTACGGTAATAAAGTTACCCCAACTTCCCATTTCCACCTTTTTGGGGTAGGCCGCCCAAAACCCTTTCATTCCCTCTTTTTCTTTACGCAGGTACATACCCGGATAGTTGTTCACATCGGATTCCGCTATTACCACACGCACCCCCAGCCGCCGATTGGTAAACAACGTGGGAGTTACGCCGTATTTATTTTCGCCGATAGCCGAAACACGGTCATACAATACATTACTGAGTTCCCAGGCGGTGAAGTTATCCGTTTCGGGCAGGATTACAGCCGGGTCGTCGGCCAGGTTGAAAGAAGCCTCCTCGGCAGAAACGACCAACGAATCCTGAGCCGGCTTGTTACCGCAGAAGCGATAAGCCATCCCCTGGTCATACATACGGAAAATAACAGAATATCCCTGTTTGAATTTCAAGGAAAGTTCGTTATAATGATTAGTCAGTTCCCGGTGATTGCCTGTTACCGGATAAACTTTTTCGCAAGTCGTGCCGGTTGAAATTCCGGTCACGTTCCCTTTTTTTCCCCAGCTATCGCCATCCTTCATAGTCATGCGGATAACAGAAGGAAGGATAACAGGATTATCGCCCAGCTTCAACGAATAACGCAAATCAACCCCATTCTCTACCGTTAACGCCAACCGGCCGTCCGGTGAAGAGAGTTCGTAAACCGACGGCTTTTGCGCCTGTGTAAAAACGCACAGGCACAAGCCTATCCACGCAAGAAAGGTTTTACTTTTCTTCATACTTCACAAAGATTACGGTGAATTTGTCCACCCTGATGATTTATATCCGACGCTCTCACTTCATCCAGCAATTCAATAGCCTTGAGCCGGTCGCCCAATCCCAGATAGCCCAACCCCATCACGTAATGGCAGTGAATGCGGTTCCGTTTATCCAAATCGTCTTCCCAGATAGCCAGGTCGGGCAGCGACACGGCGAAATAATCGATTCTGCACTTGTCGAACAAATGCTTTTCGCCATGCTTTATCAGTTTATTAAAACAGCTACGCGCTTTCTCTTCCCGGCCCAATGCCCGCCAGGCCAGTCCTTGATAGAAGATTTTATCGGGCTGCTGGTCGTTATAGAAAAATGCCTGTCGAGGTTCGGATGAACCGACCGTCGCTTTCAGGAAACAGCTCACCGCCTGTTCTTCATTTTCCAACCCACGGTATGCCATTCCTTTATAATACCAGCTATCGTTCTCTTCGGCGTTGGCCAGTTTGCCTTCACCCAGATTAGAAGGATAATGCTCCGTTTCTTCCAACAAGGCCAACGCATCTGCATAACGTTGTTCACGCAAAGCAATCCGGGCGAGTTCCATACGGCAAAGTACGTACTGCCCTGTAATCTTGCCCTCGCCTCCTTCCCAGGGATGGAAGTTACGGGCGGCAATCAACTCTTTCGCCTCCGCATAACGCCCTAACTGGTTATAAAGCGTGATACGCTCGATGGAAAGGTCGTCACGCTGTTCCACTTCCGGCAAATGAGCTTCGAGGAAGGCCAACCGCTCCGCATGCGGACGTCCCAACCGTTTATAAAGCTGATCCAATTCCATCAGAATGCGGGCATCCCGCTCATCCAAAGCGTAGGCTTTTTCCAGTGCTTCCAATGCTTTCCGCTTATCGTTCCGTTTATTGTAATACGCCAGCGACAGGTTACGCCAAACAGTAGGGAATGCCGGGCCAATCGCCGCCGAACGCTCCCAGCAAGCGATGGCGTCGTCATACTGGCGATTAGCATACCAGAAGTTTCCTAAACTATAGGCGGCCTTTGCCCCCCGGGCATTTAAACGCATGGCATCCTGCAAAACCGGCACTTCCTCTATCCGGTTAGGAAAACAATAGGCATGATTCGTATTTTCCGCCTTCCGGTAGTATTCCGATGCGGTCACCTCCTCCCCTTTACAGGTATAAAAATACCCCAAGGCATAATAAACCATCGGATACACCTCGGCCACCCCGGCAACATACCCCTCCAGCAAAGCCACCGCCTCGTCATACAAACCGGCGGCGGCAAAATCCAAGGCATACTCTATGTATCCGTGCGACCAGTTACGCATCAGCCCCTTCATTTCACGAAGCACCTCCGCATCTTGCGTAAGCAAATAGTGTTCAAACCGGCATCCCATGTTGAAACGGTCTATCCCGAGCGACTCTCCGATTAACGAAAGCGCTTCTTCCCGGCAACCCAGTTTACGCAAAACCGAAGCTTTCAACTGACGCGCCTTATGATTATGCCAGTTACGAATCAAAGAACGATTTACCTTGTCTAACGCACTTTCATAATCCCCTTTGCGGGTATCCAGTTGTGCCAATGCATAGTAAGCGGCATCCTGCCAAGCCGCATTCCATGCCGACTTGAAAAAGGCGTCGTAAGCCTCCTCCCATTTCCGCTGCATCAGGCAACTCCACCCCAGGTTATAATAAGGCTCTCCGTCATAAGGATTCGGATTGCGTTCGGTCAAAGTTTCTATCGCTTTACGAAAATACCCCTCGGCCCGGGCGAACTGCCCTTTGCGCATCAGCCCTAATCCCACGGCGTTATTACAACGCACATCCCCCGGTTCCCGGCGCAACGCTTCCCCGTAATAATCCATCGGATTGTAAGTGGCATGGCGGTATTGCTCCAAATGTAAGCCAGTAAGGAACAATTGTTCGACAGAAGCAATCTCTTTGGGGTCTTTAGCTGCTTTGGCCGGATCGGGAACCGGTTTGATTTCCGGTTTTTCCGCTTGATAAGAAAGCGAAATCCGCCCCTCGTGGTCGCTGATTTCAGCGCATACATCTTCTTCGTTCAATCCTTCGGCAACGAAAGTCGCGAGAAAAGGTTCCGCCGGTGATACCTGCGTTGTCTTATCCAACAAGACGCGCCCTTTCGTATCTTTCACCAACATGCGCACGCCGCTGTTCACCCCCGTGGTATAAAGTACCAAACGCCCCTTTCCATCCTTGATTTCCAAATTCAACAAAGCGTCTTTCGTGGCATTCTTCACGTAGCCCGCTTCACTGTAAGGCATAAAATATTGTACCCACGACTTTTCTTCATAAGGCTGCAACCAGGAGAAATCGGGCTGGTTATCGGTATACATGCCGGTCATCAATTCGATATAAGGCCCATCCTCGTCGGTCAGGTTGCGGTCCCAGGCTTTCCCGAAATCGCCGTTTCCCCATGTCCATTGTTTCTTTCCGGGAGAGACATGATGATCGGCCACGTGTAACAAACCGCCCCGCACATCCTCTTCATAACCACCCACAAAATCATAGTTCGACTTGATTGCCATATACGAAGTAGGCACCGGAATATTCTTGTATTTAGAAATATCCACCCCCGCCGAATAATCTTGTTTGTAATAAACGCCCGTAGCGATAGGAAACGAGGAAACATCCCGCTTTCCATGATCGAACACCGCATTTACATCCGGCGGGAATACCGAGTGATAATGATCATCGACCACCACCGCCGGATTTGCCCACCACAGGAATGTCTGCGGGAAAGAAGTACGGTTATAGATTTTCACGTTGACTTCTATGTACGCCTTGCCCGGATAAAGGGTAAATCCCTGCATGCCTTTGGTACGGAACATGCGTTCCACTTCGTTACACCAAACTGTTTTGCTTCCGTCGGCATTTTCCTCTATCGAAAAATCCGTCGGCAGGAAGGTGGACGGACGGTGATGTTGCGGCCAGTTGAACTCGATACCGCCGGAAATCCACGGACCGGTCAGCCCTACGAGCGCCGGTTTTACCACCTGATTGTAATAAACGAAATGACGTTGCTTTACCTTATCATAAGCCATGTGTATGCGTCCTCCCAATTCGGGCAGAATCATCACTTTGATATATTCGTTTTCAATGAACAAGGCATGATACCGCTTATCCGTTTTCTTATCCGAAATCTTTTCGACTACGGGATAAGGGTACACCGCACCGCAACTTCCCTGATAGACCCGTTTTTCGAGGAAGATGGGATTCTTTTCTTCCGCTCCTGTCTCGTAAGTAGGAAGCAGGATATCTTCTTCCCATGCACGTACCTCGCTTTCGTGCACCGTGCTCCGAATCAAATAGTGAGTTATCTTTTCCATAATAAAGTGTATTTATTTTACTAATTCCTTTTCTATTTCTTCCAAACTTTTCCCTTTGGTTTCAGGCAGACAGAACACGACGAAGATACCGCCGCCCAAACAAATCAATCCATATAGCCAGAAAGTACCGGCAGCACCCAAGGAGCTATTCAGTACCGGGAAAGTATAAGTAAGGATAAAACAAGCCGCCCACAAGGCAAATGTGCAAACCGACATGGCCATACCGCGGATGCGGTTAGGGAAGATTTCGGAAATAATCACCCACATCACAGTAGCCAGCGTCATGGCATAGCAAGCGATAGCCATCACGACGATAATCAGCAGAACCATACCTGTAAGATGGAAATAATAAGCGGCTCCCATCAGCGCATAGATAATCGCCAGCCCGAACGAGCCGATAAGTGTCAACGCCTTACGGCCCCAACGGTCGACCACGAACATGGCCAGGATGGTAAAGATGACATTCGTAATGCCTGTTACCACAATATTCATCAACACATCGGATACGCCGTATCCTGCCGCCATAAATATTTCCTGCGCATAATTAAAAATAACGTTGATTCCGCACCATTGCTGCAAGATAGCCATCACAATGCCGATGGTGAGCACCTTATACATGACCGGATTCACTAATTGCCTGAAACCTTCCTTTTGGGTCTGGCTTACCGACGCCGCACGGATTGCAGCCAACTCCCGCACAGCATACTCTTTTCCTCCTATCCGGGTAAAAACGTCGAGCGCCGCATCCTGCTTCCCCGAAGAAGCCAACCAACGGGGGCTTTCCGGCAAAATGAAACTAAAGATAAAAAACAAGGCAGCCGGCACCGTCATGGCCCAAAACATCCAGCGCCATCCCATCTGTCCGTTCCACGATTCCCGGATTATCTCCTGCGTAGCTCTCGACGGTACCGGTTCGGCTATCTGCCAGTTCACTACCTGCGCAGCCAGGATTCCCAATACCACTGTTAACTGGTTGATGGAAACGAACCGTCCGCGTAAATGCGCCGGCGCTATTTCCGCTATATACATAGGTGATAAACTGGAAGCTATACCGATGGCGAAGCCGCCTATCAAACGGAATACAGTAAAGAAGGTAAAGGAATGTACCGCTCCCGTACCGACAGCCGTACAGATAAACAGGCCTGCCGCCAAAACCAACATAGGCTTCCGTCCCAACCGGTCACTCAATTTACCGGCACTCAAGGCACCGAACAAACAACCGATCAGCGCGCTGCTCATCGCCCATCCCTGCATGACAGGATCACCGGCTATACCGAAATATTGTTCATAAAAAGGTTTGGCTCCCCCGATTACCACCCAGTCGTATCCGAAAAGGAAACCTCCCATGGCAGATATCAAAGCAATGAGGAATAGATAAAAGTTAGATTGTGTTTTCATGAATATCGTATATTGGTTATTTTTATAATGCAAATTAAGAAGGATTTAAGGTTTGAAAGAATAGAAGA
>JAJBTJ010000240.1:0-6512 GCA_020860905.1 Parabacteroides sp.
CGGCAACAATAACTGCATACTGAAAAAAGTTTGCAGGTCTTCGAATCTAAACATAACACAGCATAAACGTTATCCGGCACAAAAAAAGCAACCGGTTCGTCATGAACCGGTTGCCCTTGTTTATTTATCTGTAAAACTACCCGTTACAGAGTTACCCGCATCGTTTCCTTTTTTCTTCCGGATAACATGCGCAAGTCTTATAAAGGCATATTGCCGTGCTTTTTCGGCGGATTGCTTTGGGTTTTGTTCTCCGTCATTTCCAACGCCTGAATCAACTTGAAACGGGTTTGGCGGGGAAGAATGATTTCGTCGACAAAACCCAATTCGGCCGCCTGGTAAGGATTGGCAAACTTCTCGGTATATTCGTCGATGGCTTTCGCCTTGGTTTCAGGGTCGGCTTTCCGGTACAGGATATTTACCGCGCCTTCCGCTCCCATTACGGCGATTTCGGCCGAGGGATACGCCATATTAATATCGGCTCCCGTTTGCTTGCTCGACATTACGATATACGCGCCGCCGTATGCTTTGCGGGTAATCAACGTGATTTTAGGTACCGTAGCCTCGGCAAAAGCATACACGATTTTAGCTCCGTGGCGGATAATCCCGTTATGCTCCTGGGTGCTTCCGGGCAGGAAGCCCGGTACGTCTTCGAAGGTAATCAGCGGAATGTTGAAGCAATCGCAGAAGCGGATAAAGCGGGCTGCCTTGTCGGAAGCGTCGATGTCGAGCACGCCGGCAAAAAAAGCGGGCTGGTTGGCCACGATTCCTACCGAACGGCCGCCCAGGCGGGCGAACCCGATTACGATGTTCTTGGCAAAATGCGGCATCACTTCGAAAAAATAATGGTCGTCTACCACCGGCTCGATAATATCCTTGATGTCGTACGGTACGTTCGGGTCGGCCGGGATAACCGTTTGAAGCGCTTCTTCCTCGCGGTGTATATCGTCGTTGGCAGGACGTTTCGGCGCGTCTTCCATGTTGTTGGACGGAAGGAAGCTCAGCAGTTCGCGGATTCCCATCAGCACTTCTTCTTCGGTATTCCCCATAAAATGGGTTACGCCGCTCTTACTGCTGTGCACATACGCACCACCCAACTCTTCTTTGTTTATCTCTTCGTGCGTTACCGTTTTAACCACATCGGGGCCGGTTACGAACATGTGGCTCTTCTCCTTGACCATAAAGATAAAATCGGTAAGTGCAGGCGAATAGCAGGTACCGCCCGCACACGGACCGAGAATGGCCGAGATTTGCGGAATCACGCCCGATGCCATCGTATTTTGATAAAAAATACCGGCGTAACCACTCAACCCTTCTATCCCTTCCTGGATGCGGGCGCCTCCCGAATCGTTCAGGGCAATTACCGGAGCGCCGTTTTTCAACGCCAGCGTTTGCACCTTGATAATCTTGTTGGCATTCGTATAACTCAGGGAGCCCCCTAACACGGTAAAATCGTAAGCGTAAACGAAAACCTGCCGCCCGTCGATTTTTCCGTATCCCGAAACTACGCCGTCGCCGGCATATTTCTGTTTTTCCATGCCGTAATCGGCACAGCGGTGAACAACGAATTTATCGAGTTCTACAAACGTACCTTTATCCAGCAACAGGTCGATACGCTCGCGTGCCGTGAGTTTGCCCGCTTCATGTTGCTTTTCCTGTTTGTCGGGGCCGCCGCCCAGCTCGGCCGTACGGTCTTTCTCGAGGAAAGCCTTGTATTTTTCCTTGTTTTCCATCTTCGTATGGTTTTATGCGTTTAAATCCAGCAAGATAAGCGGCTGGTCGCTGTTTATCGAATCGCCCTCGCCAACCAGGATATCTTTGATGCGGCAATCGGAGTTTACTTTGTAGTTACTCTGCATTTTCATCGCCTCGATTACGATTACCGTATCGCCGGCAGCCACCGCATCGCCCACTTGTACGGGTATTTTCACTACTTTGCCCGGCATCGGCGACGATACTTTATCGTCTTGCCGTTCTTCTTCCTTCTTACGCATCCGCAAGTATTTCGCTTGCGTATCCACGATGTCGATGTTGAACGAAGAAAAGTGCGTGTTCACCTGGTACTTTTTTCCGTTTTCGGAGCGAATCAGTTTGGCGTTGTACGACTTGCCGTCGTGCAGGATGGAGCAAGCGCCGTTTTCGGCCATAACCACGTCTACATCGTACTCTTTTCCGTCGAGTACCAGGTTTACTTTGTTGCCGTCTTTACTTACCAGTTCTACTTCGGCCACCCGGTTTCCTATATGTATTTCCATATTCTCCTTTTAATTAAATTCTCAGAACGCCTTTATGCAACCCGAATTCCCTCCAGCGGCTTATCGGCCGATTATCGGCCGACGACGAATTAGCGTTATTCTCTTCCAGGTTCATCAGGTAATCGATATAAGCGGCGATAATAGCCACATTCTCGGTGGCCGTTTCGTTACTTTCGGGCGCTTTTTGCAATGCGTCGCCATTCTTTTCGATAAAGCCGGTATCGTACTTCCCGTTCACGAAATCGGGCGCGCTCATAATGTTCCGCAAATAACGGATATTGGTTTTAATACCGGTAATCTTATATTCGAACAATACCCGGCGCATCCGCTCGAGCGCATACTTGCGGTTCACCGCCCACACAATCAGCTTCCCTATCATCGGGTCGTAGTAAACCGGGATTTCGTATCCTTCGTATACATAGCTG
This sequence comes from Parabacteroides sp., assembly GCA_020860905.1. Taxonomy (GTDB): domain Bacteria; phylum Bacteroidota; class Bacteroidia; order Bacteroidales; family Tannerellaceae; genus Parabacteroides_B. The sequence goes on from JAJBTJ010000240.1 coordinate 2,678, forward strand.
TCGATGCGTACCCCGATGCCGTTCGGCTCGGTAAGCTGGCGGATAATACCGGGACTGGACATAAAATTAAAATCGGTGTCTTCGGCGCAAATCCGGCATTCGATGGCATGCCCGCGCTGGCGTATATCTTCCTGACGCAACCGGAGCGGCGTACCGTTGGCGATATGGATTTGCTCTTTTACCAAATCCACGCCCAGTACTTCCTCGGTAATCGGGTGCTCTACCTGCAAGCGGGTATTCATTTCCAGGAAATAATAGCGGTGGTGTTTGTCTACCAAAAACTCGATGGTGCCGGCTCCCTCATACCCCACTGCTTTGGCTGCCGCTACGGCCTTTTCACCCATTTCTTTCCGGAGCTGGGGCGTAATAAACGGCGACGGACTTTCTTCTACGATTTTTTGATGGCGCCGTTGCACGGAACATTCGCGCTCGCACAAATGAATTATGTTCCCGTACCGGTCGCCCAGTATCTGAAACTCGATGTGGTGCGGCTCTTCCACGAACTTTTCCAGGTAAACGGTGTCGTCGCCGAACGACGACATGGCTTCAGATTTGGCCGTGTTATAAGCTTCTTCTACTTCTGCTTCGTCATGGATAAGCCGCATTCCTTTCCCGCCGCCGCCCATCGAAGCTTTTACCATTACGGGAAATCCGATTTCCCGGCAGATGCGAATCGCTTCACCGGCGCTTTCGAGGTTTTCCTGCGTGCCCGGCACTACCGGTACGCCGGCCGAAATCATCCGGATACGGGCCGAAATCTTATCGCCCATCGCTTCCATGGTTTCCGGTTTCGGGCCGATAAAAATAATGCCTTCCTGCGCACAACGGCGGGCGAACCCGGCGTTTTCCGACAAAAAGCCGTATCCCGGGTGAATGGCATCGGCTCGGCAATCCTTCGCCACTTCGATAATTTTCTCGATATTCAGGTAACTTTCGTTGGAAGGTGCCGCCCCAATACAATACGCTTCATCGGCGAATAACACATGCTTGGCAGTTCGGTCGGCTTCAGAAAAGATAGCAATGGAAGTGATTTCCATTTCTTTACAGGAACGCATTACCCTAACGGCAATCTCGCCCCGGTTAGCTACTAAAATTCTTTTAATCATATTTTTCCGAATTATTAGGTTACGCCTGCTTACCGGATAAACTACAGCTTCCGGAAAAGCGGGTTATTACACTAATTCAGGGCGCAAATATAGCGGTTTTCTTCTTCCCTTATTTTGTTTTTGTGTTAAATAACATAATTCCAAAGCATCATTTAGAACCAATCCGTACAAAAAAAGAGAAATCCGTGTTCACTGTCAGGGTATAAGCGCTACCTTTGCCGCACGTATATAAAACAATCGGTTTATGGAACATCCTCACAAAATCAATAAAGTAGAAATACGCAACCTGCAACTCGGCGATTATAAGCAGTTGTCTCAATCGTTCAAACGGGTATACTCGGACGGCTCGGACATATTCTGGACACGGGAACAGATAGAAAAACTACTGGATATTTTTCCCGACGGCCAAATCGTAGCGGTTGTCGACGATAAGATTGTAGGCTGCGCCCTTTCGATTATCGTAGATTACGACAAAGTAAAGAACGACCATACGTACGAAGAAGTTACCGGTAACGAAACATTCGATACGCACAATCCGGAAGGCAATATATTATACGGTATCGAAATCTTTATCCATCCCGATTACCGGGGGCTCCGCCTCGGACGCCGGATGTACGATTACCGGAAAGAGCTTTGCGAAAGTCTTAACCTGAAGGCTATCATGTTCGGCGGACGGATTCCGAACTACCACAAATACGCCGAAACGCTGCGTCCGAAAGAGTACATCCAGCAAATCAAAAAGAAAAAGATTTTCGACCCGGTGCTTACGTTCCAACTTTCGAACGATTTCCATGTGCGTAAGGTGATGACCGATTACCTGCCGAACGACGAGGAGTCGAAACACTACGCTACCCTGCTGCAATGGGACAATATTTATTACACCCCTCCTACCAAGGAGTTTAAAATCAATAAAACGACCATACGGCTGGGCCTGGTGCAATGGCAGATGCGTCCGTACCAAAATATCGACGACGTATTCGAACAAATCGAGTTTTTTATCGACGCCGTATCAGACTACAAGAGCGATTTCGCCTTGTTTCCCGAGTATTTCAACGCCCCGCTGATGGCTCGCTTCAACAACCTGGGCGAATCGGAGGCAATTCGCGAACTGGCCAAATACACCAAGGAAATACGGGAACGGTTCATCAACCTGGCCATCAGCTACAATATCAATATTATTACCGGCAGCATGCCGTTGCTGCGCGACGGCAATTTATATAACGTAGGGTTTCTTTGCCGGCGCGACGGCAGTTACGAAATGTACGAAAAAATTCATATCACGCCCGACGAAACAAAGAGCTGGGGATTATCGGGAGGCAAAATGATTAAGACATTCGATACCGATTGTGCCAAAATCGGCATCCTGATTTGTTATGACGTAGAGTTTCCCGAATTATCGCGTATCATGGCCGACCAAGGGTTGCAAATTCTTTTCGTACCCTTTCTTACGGATACGCAAAACGGATACTCCCGGGTACGGGTATGCGCCCAGGCACGGGCTATCGAAAACGAATGCTTCGTAGCGATTGCCGGTTCAGTAGGAAACTTGCCGAGGGTTCATAACATGGACATCCAATACGCCCAATCCGCCGTATTTACCCCTTGCGACTTTGCATTCCCCACCGACGGACGGCGTGCCGAAGCCACCCCGAACACGGAAATGATTCTGATTTCGGATGTCGACCTCAATTTGCTAAACGAACTGCATACCTACGGAAGCGTACGTAACCTGAAAGACAGGAGAAGCGATTTATACGAATTGAAACTGAAAAAGAAATGAGTATAAAGATAAAAAAGTATTAAAACCGACTTTTTCCGCAACAAGAAACGCTGTAGCTTGTTTTATCTATACAAAGGGTAATGAAGAGAATACATTAAAAGTAGGGACATGAATATGCCAGATATGCTTCCGGAATTTCCCGAGCGTTGACAGCTTAGTTCGCAGAATTTGTAAGGTTCGCCTTGCAATAACTACTCTGATGTTATACAAACGGCTTTTAATCACCATTTACTTCATTACCCTTTCCTATTCAAAAAAACTACGATAGATTAAATACACAGGTAGTGCAAACCGAACGCTGTAACAAGCGATGCCTGGTTATGGCAGGGTACCGCCTACCTTCGTTTCTTTATAAAACAAACTCAGTATGGACAATCAAAACACAAAAACCAAGAACGGAAACGCCGTAAACACGTTGGATTATATCGGACTTCCGGGCGCTGAAATCCAAAAAATAACGGATGCCCTGCAACAATTGCTGGCCGATTACCAGGTATTTTATGCCAATCTGCGAGGATTTCACTGGCATGTACAGGGAAAACAATTCTTCACCCTGCACGTTCAGCTTGAAAAAATGTACAATACAGCCGCCGAAATCGTAGACGAAATTGCCGAGCGCATCCTTACGTTGGGCGCCGTTCCCGAAAACAAGTTCAGCGCTTATCTCGAGCAGACTACCTTGAAAGAAGTAAGTGGTGTTACCTCGGGCGAAGACATCGTTAAACATATACTGGAGGCCTATAAAAACGTAATAAAACAAGAGCGCGACCTTATCGAGCTGGCCGATAAAGCCGGCGACGAAGGAACATCCGATATGCTTACGGGATTTCTTAAAGAACAGGAAAAACTTACCTGGATGTTGTGTGCTTACCTCACGAAATAAAACGGAATCATTTTCAACAGATACAAAATACAGAGGGCCTCTTCTCAAAGGCCCTCTGTATAGGTT
>JAJBTJ010000240.1:6522-18261 GCA_020860905.1 Parabacteroides sp.
AAGATGGGGGAATTAGAATTACCCCGCAAATAAAAAAAGATATTATAAAACACATTTTTAACATTCTCGTATATTATTTGCAGCTCATCTTCATTTTTAACAATTGAAACTGTTAAAATCTACCTCTACATACTTTTTTAAGATTTACCCGTAGCAAATTCTTAAACGATGGAATACTTTTTAGTAAATTCCACTATCTCGTCGATATATCCGAATACCAGGCCGGTTACCGTATCGGCACAGCCGTAATAGACGGCAATCCGCTTCGTTTCCGGGTCGTGTAAGGCGGCACACGGAAACACCACGTTGGGCACATCGCCCATACACTCGTATTCTTTTTGCGGAGAAAGCAAATAAGGGCCGGAGCGGAATTTCACTTTCCACGGCTCGTCGATATCCAACAATGCAGAACCAAAGCTGTATACGAATCCGTTGCACGACTGCAACACTCCGTGATAGATAAGTAACCAGCCTTCGGATGTTTCGATAGGAATAGGGCCCGCCCCTATCTTGGTGCATTGCCAGGCGCTCTTCTCGAAGGGAGCCGGCGACATCACATGCCGGTGCTTACCCCAGAAAGTCAAATCGGGCGACTCGCTGTAATAAATATCGCCGAAAGGGGTATGTCCGTTATCGCTCGGACGGCTCAGCATAGCAAAATTCCCGTTAATCTTTTTCGGGAACAACACCCCGTTCCGGTTAAACGGCAGGAACGCGTTTTCCAGTTGGTGGAACGTTTCGAAATCGAATGTGAACGCTACGCCGATAGTAGGGCCGTGATAGCCGTTACACCAGGTTACGTAATAGCGGTCGTCGATAAAACAAACACGCGGGTCGTATCCGTATACGAACTCGCCGATTTCCTTGTCGTCGCATTCGAACTCGATTTTCTTATCACTGATATTCCAGTGAACGCCGTCGGCGCTGAAACCTACATGTAACCGCATGCGGCGATTCGTATCGTCGCAACGGAACACGCCGGCATATCCTCCCTTGAAAGGAACTACGGCGCTATTAAAAATACTGTTCGATATGGGAAGCAGGTTCCGCGGAATAACCGGATTCTGCGAATAACGCCATATTACGTCGTTACATCCTTCAGGACGGTCTTCCCAAGGCATATCGGGAAGCGCTGCCCCCGATATGATTAATTTCGATTCTTCCTTCATTTTCTGTTTTATTTTCGATTGTCTAAATTCAATTCTTTCATCAACGCATTGTATTCTTCTTCCTCGCGGTTCATCTTATCATACCAGTTCTTTTTCAGTATCAAGGTAGTAATAAGCAGAATAATAATCGAGGTAATCAACGGGAAACCTTCCTTAATCACGATATACATCGGGATAAGCGTAAGGCATGACTGCCATACGATGCCGATAGCCACGTTGAACATGTCGCGTTTGAAACTCTTGTTCCGGGTAACTTGCGGATAGCGGGCTTCCACCTTCCGGATTACCGGCCCCCAAAAACCCCACGGACGGATACGGATATAAAAATTCATCAGGGTTTCGTCGTCGGTAGGCTCGCCGATATAGGTACCTATGATACAACCGATTGTAGAAACCACCAGTAAAACCGGGAAATAGTACAAAGGCAACGTGTCAGGAAAGAACAACGGTACAATCATGGCAGCCACCACTCCGCTCAGCATTCCCCAGAAGTAGCCGTGTCCGTTGAAACACCACCAGTGCCATTTCAGTACGTTGGCCGCAATATAGCCACCGTATAAGGCCGAAACGATCCACTGCAATACAGAATTGATATTCTCTACGAAGAACCCGATTATCGTGCTGATTACCACTACCAGTACCGAAATCAGGTAACTGGCCCGGATTTGCGTTTTAGCGGATGCTTTCGGGTTAATGTATTTCAAGTAAATGTCATTTACGATATACGCAGGCGCTGCGTTCACGGTAGAGGCGAAAGTCGACATAAAAGCCGCCAGCAGCCCGGCCAGCAACAATCCGGCCAACCCCACCGGCACGAATTCGTTTATCGCCCGGGGCAAAATGGTTTCGAAGTCGATAAGCGAACCCATCTTATTGAAATCATCGCTAAAGAAAACGATGGCCAATACGGCGAACCCCATAATCATCAGGTAGCGCGGAACAAGCAATACTACCGGTACCGAGCCGCTCATCAAGGCTGCTTCACGGGGGGTTTTACAGGAAAGCACTTTCTGCATGTCGTAATTAGGCGCCGGGCCCGCCATGCTCATAAATATTCCCTTGAAAAGCATCATCATAATGAAAATGGTAAAAAGCGTATATTGGTCGGACGCCATTCGCTCGTTAAGCGCCGGCATCAGCGTACTCCAGTCTATATCGAGCGTCCAGCCGAAGAAGGGAGTATCCCACCCGGCAGGCACATGGGCTTGCAGCATCTCGGGGCTTACCTTGGTAATAGCAATCACGGCAATCACGATTCCCGAAACGGTCATGATGGCAAATTGTACCACATCCGTCCATACGATACTCAACATACCGCCCAACATCACATAGAAAGTGGCGATGGAGGTAAAGAAAATACCGTACATGTGCGGAACATATTCGGGCGGTACGTCTAACGGGATATATTGGGAAACGATTTGCCAAGGGAAAAATATCTCCATAAACTTGCCGATCCCGATAAAGCCGTAGCTTAAAAATCCCAACACCCCGATAATGGCGTAAACCACTACGATGGTATGCGATAAATTGGCTCCTTTGCCATATCCGAACCGGGTACGAATCCACTCGGCCCCGGTAAGTACATTCGAGCGACGCAACCAGATGGAAAGGTAAACCATCAGGAAGATTTGATTAAAAACCGGCCAGAGCCAGGGAATCCATAAACTTTTCAGTCCGTATACGAACGCGAGGTAAACCATCCACATCGTTCCGGAAATATCGAACATACCGGATGCATTGGAAAGTCCCAGCATATAAAAAGGGAGAGATTTGCCACCTAAGAAATAAGAGTCGAGGTTTTTACCCGCTTTCTTTTTCAATAACAACCCGATTATAATCATAATAAGCAGGTAAGCGGCGATAATTAAAATATCTACGAGTTTTAATTTCATGATTTAGATTTATTTGGGGTCTTACAGGTATAGCTTCTTTTACCGTTTTATCCGGTTTTGCCGCCGTGCAGTCTTTCTCCCGAGTTTGCCTAACAGGACGGAGGCACGATGCGAAAAAGAACGGATAAGTCCGGTTACAGGCAAGGAATATACCCTTGCCTGCTCCGACTATCTTACTTACCGGTTTATTTCGGGGGTAGCATCTCTCCCATCTCCGCCAGGTAGCGCTCCGCTTCGATCGCGGCTTTGCATCCGCTACCGGCCGCCGTAATAGCCTGACGATAGATAGGGTCGGCTACGTCGCCGGCCGCAAATACTCCGGGAATTTTTGTTTTAGGCGTACTGCCGAGTGTTTTGATGTACCCTACTTCGTCTGTTTCCAGGTAATCCTTGAAAATACCCGAATTGGGATGATGGCCGATGGCCAGGAAAAATCCGTCGATGGCGATATCTACTTTGGTTTCGTCTTTTTCGCCCATCCGCTTAATCAGGTGAGCGCCTTCCACTCCGTTTTCACCGTACAGACCGATGGTATTGTGCTCGAACAACACTGTAATATTAGGCGTATTCATCACCCGTTCCTGCATTACTTTAGAAGCGCGTAAATAAGGCTTACGCACAATCATATACACCTGCTTGGCCAAGCCCGCCAGGTAGATGGCTTCTTCGCAAGCCGTATCGCCCCCACCCACAACGGCGACCACTTTTTTACGATAGAAAAATCCGTCGCAGGTAGCGCAAGCCGACACACCCATACCAGCATATTTCGTTTCGTCGGGTATACCTAAGTATTTAGCCGTAGCGCCGGTACATATAATTAAGGTATCCGCTTCGATTACTTTATGCCCCTCAATGGTTATTTTGTACGGAGACGAAGAAAGGTCGGCAGCAGTAGCTGTTCCCATGCGAATATCCGTTCCGAAACGCTCGGCCTGTTTCCGGCAATCCTCCATCAGTTGCGTACCGCTTACGCCTTCCGGATAACCAGGAAAGTTTTCGATGTCGGTAGTGGTGGTTAATTGGCCCCCCGGCTGTATTCCTTCATACAGCACCGGCTCCAGATTGGCCCGGGCGGCATAAATGGCAGCCGTATATCCGGCAGGGCCGGAACCGATAATCAGGCACTTCACTCTTTCGTTTTCTGTTGTTGTGTCGCTCATACTCGTTTTATTTAAGTTTATCGTAAATCAATAATTTCAGCGTTCGGATAATCCGCTTCTTTGAAAACAAAGAACGAACCGGGTTGGTTCACCCCTTTCTTAATGTCTGTGATATAGACAGATGTAATAATATCGCCTTTCGAAAACACCCGGATACCGGCAGGCAAAAAAGTGCCTTTATCCAGTTGTAGTATGATGTGCGTAATATCCTTTTTTTTCAACGGAACGAGCTCGATTTCGTATACCGGTTTCCCGTTCCGGCCGGTTGCCTCGCTCTGCTTTACGATGCGGAAACCGGATTGGTAATTCTTCAACAACAAAGCCGGATTCAACAGCAATAAATCGTCGCCCGAAGGAGTGCTCACATTCACTTCGTCCGCTTCTTTCATATACACCCACTGGGTAGCTCCGTCGAAAAACGTATGCATATCGGGCGTAATCAACTTGAACTTCTCCCCTTGCATGTCGATAATCCCGATAATCTTCTCGGAAGCCTGCTGACGGCTGGAAGAGATAACGGTAGTAAATTGGGCCGTAATCCCTCCGGATTCTGCATAGGCCTGCGCCGCTTTCGCAAGCACCGCTTCACCGCGTTGCTGTGCGGAAACCGGTAAAAAGGCAACCATAAAAAGCGCTCCTATAAGAAAATGCAACTCTTGTATATGCTTCATATCTTTATCATTTCAACGTACTGAGAATCTGTTCCAAGTGGTACTCGTCCTGAATCAATACCTGCCGCGCTTTGCTTCCTTCGAACGGCCCTACGATACCGGCAGCTTCCAACTGGTCCATCAAGCGGCCGGCCCGGTTATAGCCGATAGCGAACTTGCGTTGAATCAACGAGGTAGAACCTTGTTGTTGGATAACAATCAACCGGGCGGCTTCGTCGAACAAGGGGTCGCGGTCAGACAAATCGACGCCGCCTACCGTTTTTTCGCCTTCTTCCCCTACATACTCGGGCAACTGGAAAGCAGTAGGATACCCTTGTTGCGTACCGATATACGAAGCGATTTGCTCTACTTCGGGCGTATCTACGAAAGCACACTGTACGCGGGTCATTTCATTTCCTTGTGAAAATAAGAGGTCGCCCCGTCCGATAAGCTGGTTGGCTCCCGGCGAATCCAGAATCGTACGCGAGTCGATCATCGACGAAACGCGAAAAGCGACACGTGCCGGGAAGTTGGCCTTAATCGTACCGGTAATAATATTGGTAGACGGACGCTGGGTAGCGATAATCATGTGAATTCCTACCGCCCGGGCTTTCTGGGCGATACGGGCGATCGGCAACTCGATTTCCTTTCCGGCCGTCATAATCAAATCGCCGAACTCGTCGATAATTACGATGATGTAAGGCATAAATTTATGCCCTTTCTCCGGATTCAGCCGGCGGTTGATAAATTTCTCGTTGTATTCCTTGATATTCCGGGTATGCGCCTTCATCAGCAAGTCGTACCGGTCGTCCATTTCCTTGCATAACGAATTCAGCGTTTGAATCACTTTCGTAAAATCGGTGATAATCGCCTTTTCGGCATCCGGCAACTTGGCCAGATAATGCCGCTCGACTTCCGAATAAATACTGAATTCGACCATTTTCGGGTCGACCAGCACAAACTTCAGTTCCGACGGATGTTTTTTATACAGCAACGACGTGATAATCGCATTCAGCCCCACGGATTTTCCCTGGCCGGTAGCTCCGGCCACCAACAGGTGCGGCATCTTGCACAAGTCGAACATAAAAATTTCGTTTGTAATGGTTTTACCCAGCGCCACCGGCAAATCGTATTTGCATTCCTGGAATTTCCGCGAAGCGATAACCGATTGCATGGAAACAATCTGCGGGTCTTTATTAGGCACCTCTATTCCGATGGTACCTTTTCCGGGCATGGGGGCGATAATACGAATTCCCAATGCCGAAAGGCTCAGGGCGATATCGTCTTCCAGGTTACGGATTTTGGAAATCCGCACGCCGGCATCGGGAATTACCTCGTACAACGTGATGGTAGGCCCTACCGTAGCTTTGATTGAAGCGATGCTGATACCGAAATTCTCGAGCGTTTGCTTAATACGGGTCTGGTTGGCTTTTTGTTCCTCCATATCGACCTGGTGCTCGGTTACATCGTATTTTTTCAATAATTCGAGCGTAGGATAGCGGAAGTTCGACAAATCCAGCTTCGGGTCGTATACGCCCATCATCGAGCCGTCGTACACCTCGTCGTCGCCCACCGGCACATCGATGGTAAACCGGGTTTCTTCCTTTTCGTTGGGCAATGGCTCTACATATTCTTCCTCTTCGCGGGCTACCGTAACCTCAAAAGCATCTTCTTCGATAGCATCCACCCGCGTATCCGGCAAATCGGGAGCAGTCCTGTCCGGTGTTGCGGAAACACTCCGGTAAAAATCATCGTCATCTTCCCGGGAAACATCTTCCCGGAACGAGTCGTTACCGGCATTCTCCGGCATCGGTTCGCTTTCCGGCTCTTCCCCGCCGTCGTCTTCGTCCTCCGCTTCCTCATCTTTCTTTCTCAACCGGCTTGTAACCCAACCGAATGCAAACACGCGTTGCAGAAAAGGAATCGTTTTTTTACTGGCGAAAACGGCGATAATCAGCAACATGCCCAGCAACAGTAAAAACGTTCCGGGCACACCTATATTATTAATAAACGTTTCCGACAAATAATATCCGTGCTGGCCGCCGAGATAAATAAAGGAATCCTCGTAGCCCTTGATAAATACGAATGCAAAAAACAACGACCCCCACACCAATAACGACGAGCATAACAAGAACCTCCTTAATAAAGGCGGTTTCTCTACGTTCATCAGCTTGAAGCCGGCCTAACCCAAGAAAAACAAAATAAAAAAAGAAGAAATACCGAAACAGCGGTTCAACAGCAAATCCGAAAGGTACGCCCCTCGTACCCCGGTCCAGTTTTCGACTGACCCTCGGTTAATTACCAGGTCGGATAAAGGTACATTCTCTATTTTACTTTGGTCGGCCGCACCCGTAAAGAAAAAGGAAATCAGCGAAAGGCCGATATAAACCGTAAGAATAGAAAGTACGAGTCCGGATATGAACCGGGTACGCTCGCTCCGCAAAAAATCCCGTATAAGTGCGATTTTACCCACTTTAGCAGCACCCGGTTTCGTATTTGTTTTTTTCACCATAATTCGATTTTAATAAGACGTATTCCGTCTGGCCATGCAAAAGTAATAAAAACAAAATGTCTGCGGGAAATAATTATTTCCTATTTTTGCATTATCATGCGAAAGCGTAAATAAAAAAACACAATGGAAAAAGAAAATAATCCTGTGTACGACAGGAACACCATAGAATTTGTGGCCGTGGCACTCGAATTTTGCAATTTCGTTGAAACGGCTGCCGGAAAAAGCCTTGCCGGCTTCGTGGATAAAGCGACTAAGTTACTCCCTTTATTATACCTCAAGGCATGTTTGTTACCCGATGTAGAGGCCGACGAAGATGCGGAACCCGAGTGGTCGGTAACGGAAAAGATGTACGAATCGGTGCGGAACAAGCTGGCCGTTTTATTAGGCGAATACGACTCGTATCTCGAAACCTTCCACCCCGATATGCAGTACAGCGACGCTCCCATCGCCGCTTTTATCTCGGAAAACCTGGCCGATGTTTACCAGGATACCGGAAACTTCGTAGCTCTTTTCCGGGAAGGTAACGAAGAAGCCATGCGTGAAATCCTGGCCGTATGCAAAGAAAATTTCCGCACCTATTGGGGAGGCCGGTTGCTAAACGCATTAAAAGCCCTCCACGCGGTACGATACAACGAAGATGCTAACTTAGACACCCACGAAGACGAAGAATGAACTTTATTAAAAGCATTACCAAAGACGAAATAGCGACGATGCCGCTCGAAGAATTTGCCGGCCGCATCATCGTAATACAAAACGAAAAAAAAACCGAAAAAGCCGTAGCGTACCTGTCGACGTTCCCGATGGTAGGGTTCGACACCGAAACGCGTCCCAGTTTCCGGAAAGGGCAAAGCCACAAAGTGGCGCTGATGCAAATCTCGGCCGACGAAGAATGCTTTCTTTTTCGCCTCAACCATATCGGCGTTCCCCTTTGCCTGCAACACTTCCTGGCTAACGAAAACATCCGGAAGATAGGCCTTTCCCTGAAAGACGATTTCGGCGCTCTCCGCAAGCGAATCGAAATAGAGCCTGCCGGATTCCTGGATTTGCAAACGTATGTAGGGCAATTCGGCATCGAAGATGCGAGCTTGCAAAAAATCTATGCCATCCTGTTCGGAAAGAAAATATCCAAAGGGCAGCGCCTTACGAATTGGGAAGCCGACATACTATCCGACGCACAAAAAAAATACGCCTCGTTAGACGCCTGGGCCTGTTTGAAAATCTACAGGATATTAGAAGCGCAAAAATAAATTCACCTTAATAAACCCGTACATGAATTATTGCAAAGTATTTCTGAAACCTAAAAAAGAAGAGTCCCTTTTACGTTTCCACCCGTGGGTGTTCTCGGGTGCGATTCATCATATCGAAGGCCATCCGGCCGAAGGCGAATCGGTAGAAGTGTACGCTCCCGACGGCCGGTTTCTCGGAATCGGGCATTACCAAATCGGAAGCATAGCGGTACGCATCCTGTCGTTTACTCCGCAACCCGTCGATGCCGCGTTGTGGACAAAGCGGATACAAACCGCTTACGATTTGCGCCAAACGCTGGGACTGGCCGGCGTACCGGATAACGATACCTACCGGTTAGTGCATGGCGAAGGTGATAATTTGCCCGGCCTGGTAATCGACATGTATGCCCATACGGCTGTTATGCAAGCCCATTCGGCCGGCATGCACATAGCGCGCCATGAAATCGCGGAAGCGTTGAAAAACGTACTGGGCGCCCGGTTGAAAAATATCTACTACAAGTCGGAAGCCACGTTGCCTTATAAAGCGAACTTAGGAGCGGAAGACGGCTATTTGTACGGGAACGAGGTGGAAGATATTGCCTGTGAAAACGGACTGAAATTTTACGTCGACTGGCAAAAAGGACAGAAAACCGGTTTCTTCGTCGACCAGCGGGAAAACCGCGCTTTGCTGGAACGGTATGCAAAAGGACGCTCGGTGCTGAACATGTTTTGCTATACCGGCGGGTTCTCCTTTTACGCCATGCGGGGAGGCGCCGCGTTAGTACACTCGGTAGACAGCTCGGCCAAGGCGATTGCGCTGACTACGAAAAACGTGGAACTGAACTTTCCCGGCGACTCGCGCCACGAAGCCTACGCCGAAGACGCCTTCAAATATTTAGAAAGGATGGGTAATAAATACGACCTGATTATCCTCGACCCGCCCGCTTTCGCCAAGCACAAAGACGTATTGCGGAATGCGTTGCAAGGATACCGCAAGCTCAATGCCATCGCATTCGAGAAAATAAAACCTGGCGGCATTTTATTTACCTTTTCCTGCTCGCAGGTAGTGAGCAAAGAAAACTTCCGGTTGGCCGTATTCAGCGCCGCCGCCCAATCGAGCAGGAAAATACGTATCTTGCACCAACTTACGCAGCCGGCCGACCATCCGGTAAATATTTACCATCCGGAGGGCGAATACCTGAAAGGGTTGGTATTATATGTGGAATAAACAAGCATAAAAGCATGTTATAAAACACAATATAGTTAAATAGCGTTAACCGGCTTCATTTTGTTGCTGTTTAATTATGCTGCATAACATAAAACCGCTATATTTGCACTGTGTTTTTCATGGTATTAGATTTAAGGTTAACAATTGAAGATTGGTTGTCCGTGACGGATAGCCTTTTCTTTTTTATATACTACCCCAAACCCGCCCCTTTTACCGCTCCGTGAGGCGAAGACAGGCACGAAAAAGATGAAAAACAATGCCGGCCTTAAAAGAAAGACAACGCCGGCTCCCCGTTAACAACAAAATAATAGCTATCTTTATAGCCGGAAATCTTTAAACTTACTACTAATATCGTTTATTACAATTCCATGAGTATCAAGTGCTTTCTGCATATAGGCTTTGTTATGCTGTTTTTGTTAACCTGCAACGCCTGTCGGTTTTCTTCCGACTCGTCAAAAGAGCATCGCATACTCGTGCTCCAGTCGTACGAAAAACATTTCCCGGCTTACAAGGAGATGAATAAAATACTTGCCGGTAGCCTGCAAAAAAAAGGAATACGCGCAAGCATTCATGTTTTTTATCTGGATTGTGAACAATACTCGGAAAAACAACAAAAGCAGAGAGTATTTTATAAACTCGATACTTTAACGGAATGGAAGCCCGATATTATTTTAGTAAACGACGACCCTGCTTTAAATGCCCTGCTGGCGAGCAACCACCCGGCAGTTAAGTCGGTACCGGTGGTATTTATGGGTGTAAGTTATCCAAACATTCCGTTTATCCGGAAACATCCGAATATATCCGGCTTCTCGGACAAGCCTGATTATAAAGCCAATATCGAACTGATACGGCGACTTATCGGCAACTGTATCGTTATCCGTGTTACCGACAATACGCTGGAAGATAAGCAGATTTTGGGGGATATGAACAACCAGCTAAAAGATATATGCGCCGTTAACCGTATTTTTTTGACCGACCGCGTCCGTTTATCCGGTAAAAACGGCATCTCCATCCGCGATATTCCTAAAATAAAGCCGGATTCGGTTTATATCGGTACACTTTACGCCAAATCGACTGGCGCCTTGATGAAGGGATTCGGCGAAAATTATTATAACAAAGCCTTTTTAGCCACCAAGAGGAATTACACCACTACTTCGCTGGGACGGTTGAGCGCTTTTCCGTGTTTTTCTTCAGTAAACGACCTGGTAGGTTATAACGACGGCATCGTCGGCGGCTATGTAACCGATTTTTCCGGGCAAGCCGGCGAGGTAGCGAGCCGGGTGGGCGATATTCTTAACGGAGCTTCCGCATCCGGGTTCAAGCAAATACAGGATAGCCGTAAAATATATCTGTTCGATCACGAAATGCTCCGTGAGTGGAATATCGACGTTTCCCGGTTGCCGGACGGGAGCGTTATTCTAAATATGCCTTTTGCCGTGCGTTACAAGTATTTGTTATGGGGAGGAATTGCTTTGCTGGTGGTTGTACTGCTGGTTACTTTCACTTTCCAGCGCAAACAATACAAACGGGTGGAATTACATAAAAAAGAAGCGCAGGAGAAACTGAAGCACGAAAAAGCCTTCCTTTCGTTCGCCTTGGAAAGCGGCAATATTTTCGCATTCCGGTACACAAAAGGCATTTTCGAGTTCGACAACCGGTTTTATTATGCCTTAGGGATTCCGCCCAGGCCGGTAACTACCGACGAATTCCTGCAAATGATTCATCCGGACGACCAGCGCGAATTTTGGGATAACCTGGATAAATTGGATAATGGCTTTCTTAACCGGCAAATTACCCGGCACCGGTACGACTTCAACCGGAAAGGCTACGAGTGGTGGGAATTCCGCTATGCCCAGAGCAAACAGCCCGAAGATGCGCTTTTCCGTCAAGGAAGTGTAGAAA
>JAJBTJ010000240.1:18271-28177 GCA_020860905.1 Parabacteroides sp.
GTGTAGAAATCAGCGGATTGTGTTTGAATATCCAGCAAATAAAGGAAACGGAGTACAACTTGATGTCGGCGCTCCGGAAAGCAGAAGAATCCGACCGGATGAAATCGGTTTTCCTGGCCAATATGAGCCATGAAATACGTACGCCGCTCAACGCGATTGTCGGTTTTTCACAATTGCTTAATTCCGATATGGAACTTTCGCCGGAAGAAAAAACGGAATTTATCGACCTGATTACTAAAAACAGCGATTTGCTGCTCAAACTGATTAACGATATATTGGATTTGTCGCGTATCGAATCGGGCAGCCTTTCGTTTTCTTATGAAAATACAGACCTCACTAAATTGATAGATGATATTTTCCATACGCATCAATTGATGATGCCCGAGGAGGTGGAATTACGGAAACGTTTGCCTGCTAATCCCATAGTAATTCACATCGACCGTTTCAGGCTGACGCAGGTGTGTACCAATTTCATTAATAATGCCCGGAAATTCACCACAAAAGGGTATATCGAAATCGGATACGAACTGAGCCCCGACAACCGGTTCGTTCTTATTTCCGTAACCGATACGGGAAAAGGAATTCCCGAAGAGAAAAAAGCACTGGTATTCGAACGTTTCCAAAAGCTGGACGAATTTGCCCAGGGAACGGGGCTCGGGTTAGCTATCAGCATGAGTATCGTCAAGGTTTTCAAGGGTAACATCACGCTCGAATCTACGTTGGGCGAAGGAAGCAAATTTACAATCTCGCTTCCTTATACGCCGGAACCGGCTGTATAAAAGCGAAAATATTCAGTAAATAAAAACAAAACCACCCTCCTCCCTTTAAGCCCGGTTGCTTTTGGATAACTTATCCTATACCTTGAAGGTGCAGGTTAAGCTGGTAAACGAAAGGAATTTCTGTGTTACATGCTGCTGTTTTCGTTTGCCGACGCCCTCGGCAAGTTTGCCAAGAGCGTCGTTTATTTTGCCGAGGGCGTCGGCAAACAAATCCATAAGCAAGAAAAGGATAAACAAACAGGTAAACCGGCCCCGAAACGAAGCGTGCAAAACCTGTATCGAATACCCCTGAACGGGCTCTGCTGCCGGAACAATCTTCGCGTAACGCCTGCAAAGTTAAAATCTCAATCGTTTTCGATGAAGCACTTGTTTGCTTTCGCTTCTTTCAGCCACTCGGGAACCACCGTTTTCAGGAAGTTGTCCTTCTCCCTCTTCTCGGCTTCCATATCGAGCCCGATATAGCGTTGCGCTTTTTCCTTAGTGGAAAGGTCGGGCATGGGAACCTCCTGCAGGTATCCCAGGCGCGCCAGCAATTTGACAAGTTGCATCCGGGCCTGCGTAGCTTTGTCGAGTCCGTCGCCCCATATGGTCGGTAGTGCTTCCTGCAATCAATCCCATCAAGGTGAAATAATTGATTTTATAAAAGTAACGGGCGATACACCCGATAATTATCAACGGAACGAACGTAATAATAAATCCGTAGCCAATCCATGCGAATCCTCCGTTATTCACAATCGTATCCACGAAACCTTCGCCCGCACCGATTCCCACACAAGCCAGGAACATGGCGATACCCATTTCGCGCAACATCAGGTTGGCGCTCATCGTGGTATACGTAATGAGCTTATATTTGTAACCGAAACGGCTGATTAAAATTGCCACAATTAACGGGCCGCCCGCCAGTCCTAACTTAACGGGTTGCGGTATACCGGGAAAAGTAAGCGGAATACTTCCTACCACGATACCCAGGAAAATGCCTACGAAAATCGTAATCAGGTTCGGCTCGTTAAGACGTTTCATCGAGTTACCCAACACTTTTTCCACATTCGCCACCCCTTCGGCCGTACCCACTACGTTTACGCGGTCGCCCACCTGCAACGTAAGGTGCGGGTTAGCTACCAAATCAACGCCGGCCCGGTTCACCCGGGTAATATTGATGCCGTAGGTACTGCGCAATTTCAGGTCGCCCAGGTGCTTTCCGTTCAGCTCCGGCTTGGTGATAAGTATACGGCGGTTTATCAACTGGCTGTCCATCTTAATCCACTCGCTGCGGTCCATATCGAATTCTTCGCCGAAGAAAATTTTTACCGCTTCCCGGTCTTGCTCGGTAGTGATAACGAAAATCTTATCTCCTTCGTGCAAACGGGTCGCGGCGTTGGCAATTTCGATATTCCGGTCGGAGTGCCAGACACGCGAAATAACGAAATCGCGGTCAATAAGCTGAAACAACTCGGCTACCGTTTTATCGTTTACCGCCGGGTTACGTACAATCAACGAAATCGGACGCGCCGTATTAGCCGCCTCTTCCTGGTTTTTCAACCGCTCGTTCTCGGTGGCGAAGTTCACCCGGAAAAGGTAGCGTATCAAAATAATGGCCAGGATAATACCGATAACACCCAGCGGATAGGCTACCGCATAACCGAGGGCGATAGTAGGGTCGTTCATGCCGTCCATGTCGTTAAAAGCCTGTTGGGCCGCACCCAGGCCCGGCGTGTTCGTTACGGCACCCGAAAGGATACCTACCATGGTAGTCATCTTCACCCCGGTTATGAAATGCAGGATAACCGTAAGAGCTACTCCCAGGAATACGATTCCGCACGCCAGCATATTCAGCGTGATACCGCCCTTTTTAAACGAAGAAAAGAAACCGGGCCCCACCTGCATCCCCACCGAATAAACAAAAAGTATCAATCCGAACTCTTTGAAAAAATGCAGCACGCCGTGGTTAATGGAAAAACCCAACTGCCCCATCACGATTCCTACAAACAAAATCAACGTTATCCCTAACGAAACGCCGAATACTTTTATCTTACCCAACTGGATTCCCAGGGCTATGACAAAAGAAAGGAGAAGTATGGAATGACCGATACCTTCTCCCCACAACAATTCATTTAACCAACTCATCTCTTTTTGTTTAACTTTATTTCATCTAAACTATACGCACCTAAAAACGGCAGCAATGACTGTGCAAGCCGAGGGCTGAAGCAAAACTGTGCTTTGATTATGCCGGGGTGCGACTTATCTTCGCTTTTTGCGGCTGCAAAGATAGGCATTCTATTTGGCAACTACAATCTTTTTGCTATCTTTACATGGCAAAAGAACAGAAACATGAAAAAGATATTTCCTCTCATTTTGTGCATTTTACTCTGCTGGAGCGTAGCAAAAGCACAAACAGGCAACCGTACCGTAATTATCTCTACCAACGCAGGCGACATGAAAGTCAAGTTGTACGACGACGTACCGAACCACGTAAACACTTTTCTGAAAAGAGCCGAAGCCGGAGAGTATAACGGAACGCTATTCACCCGGGTAATCAAAAACTTCATGATTCAGGGAGGCGCCCCCGACTCGCGCAATGCCGCCCCCGGCATGCGGTGCGGATTCGGCGACAAAGCAGCCGAAATCATGCCGGAACCCGATACCGTACACTTCCATAAGAAAGGAGCCCTGGCCGCCCCCCGCCAACCGGAAAACATCAACCCGGCGAAGAAATCGGATATGTCGCAATTCTTTATCGTACACGGAAAGGTATACCGGCCGGGCGAATTGGATACGCTCGAGCTCGTTAAAAACATACCGATTAAAAAGAAAGCGATGGAAATTTACTACCAACCGGTAAAACTGGAGCTTGCCTTACTGAAAAAAGACAATCCCCGCGAATACCGGAAACGGGCGTTAGCCATCAATGCCAAAGTAGATTCGGTACTCCGCGCCACACCGGGCCACCTGATTTTTACGCCCGAGCAGCGGGAAGCCTACACCACGATAGGCGGTTGCCACCACTTAGACGGGCAGTACGTGGTATTCGGCGAAGTAACGGAAGGGTTGGATATTATAGATAAAATCGCCGCCCAGCCGGTAGACGGATACGACCGGCCGAAAAAAGACATACGCATAAACAAAATATACACGACAAATTAAAAGGAAATGCTGAAACGGGACTTTATTCTGGTACAGATAGAAGAATTAGGCAAAGTGATTGCCCAACTGATTTCGTTGCGGAAAGTAAACAACGACGCGGCCCGCAAGACGGAAAGCATCCGGCAAGTATACTCGTCGCTCAAAACGGATACCGCCTTCTTGCTGGAAGCAACGGTAGAAGAAATATTCACCCGGCTCGACGAAGGCGGACGTACGGGACTGCTCCGGATGGAAATCGCAGCGTATACACTTTTAGAAGAAAGCTTTATGCATCCCGTCGAGAAAGAACAGATGCTCCGGAAAGCCAAAGCGATACTCGAATACGTGCAGATGCACGACACCACGTTTTCGATAGAACGGCTCGAGAAGATAAGCGAAATCGACAGCTTACTGATATAAAGCCGCCACGCTTTCGGCACACCGTTCGCCGTCGATAGCGGCCGACACGATGCCCCCGGCATAACCGGCCCCTTCGCCGCAAGGGAATAAGCCCTTTAATGTAACGTGCTGAAGCGTTTCCCGGTCGCGGAGGATGCGTACGGGCGAAGAAGTGCGGGTTTCCACCCCTATCATGACCGCTTCGTCGGTAAGAAACCCTTTCGACATCCGTCCGAACTGCCGGAACCCTTCCCGTAAACGACCGGTAACCGGCTCGGGCATCCAGAAATGGAGCGGCGACGCCACCAAGCCGGGCGTATAAGACGAAACAGGCAAGTCGAACGAATTTTTCTTGTTTACGAAATCCTGCATCCGCTGCGCAGGCGCCGTTTGTTTCATCCCGCCGTTCAACCAGGCGTTTTTCTCTAACTGCTCCTGGAACTTCATCAGCGACAACGCGCCATAAGAAGCAAACTCAGGGAAATCTTCCGGATGAATCTCGACCACCATGCCCGAATTAGCCCAGCGCGAACCGCGGTTCGAAGGCGACATTCCGTTCACCACTACCTGCTCCGGCCCGCTGGCCGCCGGCACTACGAAGCCGCCCGGGCACATACAGAACGAATATACGCCGCGGCCGTTTACCTGCGTAACAAAGCTGTACTCGGCAGCCGGCAGGTATTCGCCCCGCCCTTCGCGGGTATGATACTGGATGGAGTCGATTAAAGACTGGGGATGCTCGAGCCGCACTCCCACCGCAATGCCTTTGGCTTCGAGCGGAATATGCTGCTCATGCAGGTAATAATATATATCACGGGCGGAATGGCCGGTAGCCAGGATGACAGGCCCCGGGAAATCGCGCCCCGTATTCGTACGAATCCCTTTCACTTCATCCCCTTCTATAATAAAAGCATCCATACGCGTTTCGAAATGCACTTCGCCCCCGCATGCAATAATCCGGTTCCGGATATTCTCGATTACCTGCGGCAACTTGTCCGTTCCGATATGGGGATGCGCGTCGGCCAGGATAGACGTGCTGGCACCATGCTGGCAAAACACATTCAGGATTTTCTCCACCGAACCGCGTTTTTTACTGCGGGTATACAATTTGCCGTCGGAATAAGCGCCCGCTCCCCCTTCGCCGAAACTGTAGTTCGACTCGGGGTCGACCCGGTGCTCGCGGCTGATGCAGGCGATATCCTTCTTCCGTTCGCGTACGTTCTTTCCCCGTTCCACGATAACCGGCCGGAATCCCAGCTCGATAAGCCGCAAAGCAGCGAACAAGCCGCCCGGCCCGGCACCCACCACCACGACAGGTTTACCGCCCGACACCTCTTTATATTCCACACCCCGGTATTCCGGCCCGGCAGGCTCTTCGTTCAGGTACGCCCGTACTTTTACATTGACATACACCGTGCGTTGCCGCGCGTCGATGGAGCGCTTCAGCACCCGTACAGCCGTTATATCCGGAAGCCGCGCAGCCGTTTCACGCGCCACCGCCGCTTTCAACCCTTGCTCGTTAGCCGCTTCCTGCGGAAGCAAACGGAGTTGCAGTTCTTTTATCATTCCTCGTTATCGATTATTTTCTTTATTTCGGGAAGCAGGTCGGCCGGATGCCCGCGCCGGACGATTTTACCTTCCGGCGAAATCAGGATGCATGTGGGAACTCCGTCTACGGCATACCTCTTTTTTATGGATTGCCCGGCGCCCGAACGGGCGTCGTTCAACTGAATCCAGTCCAGGTGTTCCGCTTCGACTACCTTTTTCAAGTTATCTTCGTTCACTTCGTTGCAGGCAATCCCTATCATCACCAGGTTTTCATCCTGCATCGACCGGTAAAACTCCACTAATCCGGGAACAGCCGCCCGGCAAGGGCCGCACCAGGTTCCCCAGAACTCCAGTAACACATACTTTCCTTTGAAGCCGGACAGACTGACGGCTCGCCCGTCTAATGCCACAGCTTCGAAACCGGGAGCCAGTTGCCCCGTTTCGGACGCTTTCTTATTCCGGATAAAATCGCGGATAACCCGGCCGGCCGGCGTTTGCTGCACACGTCCGGACAACGTAGCGAAAGCATTTTCGTACTCGTCGAAATTTTTCATCAACTCGTAATTATAACGCAGCAACGCCGCCGAATAAGCCATATCGGGATGGGCGATACGGAAAATATTCTCCAACGAATCGGCCCGGTCGAACAACGCGTTCGACTCTTTGAGCAGGGCGCGTCCTTTCTCCTGCATAATGCTGTCGTGCATCTCGCGCCCTTTACGGAACAAAGCAATCCCTTTTTTCTGGATAGCTTTCCCCCCGGCAGTTACTTCATTGACGGGCTGCATATCCGGATGGTCGTACAGGCCGCCGGCATACTCTATATAATACCAGTTTTCCGCATCGCCTTTTAAGGTAAGCTCGCCGTATCCTTCGAGAAAAACGGAAGGACACTGCGTATCAGCCGGGTCGAACGACGCATCTTTTTCCAGGTAAACCAGCGAGGCATACTCGTCGGTAACATCCGTCACGATTTCGAACCGGCCCTGCGTATCTATCGCGGCGCTGTCGCGGGCAACCAAACCGGCGCCTTCCGGGTGGGCGACCGCCAAGACAATCCTGTCGCCGGAAGCGGCATTCTTCACTTCCCCTTTCAGCACATTCCGGCCGGAGCGGGAACAACCGCTACCGATAAACAAGGCTAAACAGCTTAGCAGCACTAAGGATGCCGCCGCCTTTCGCATTTCTTTCCTTTCCATCTGTTTTCCAATTCGTATTTAATTCCCGACACGCTTTCCGGCCTGGCCGGAGGAGATTACCCGAACAACTGCCGGAAAGCCTCTTCTACTTTCTTTACCTGTACGATTTCCATCTTCGACTGCTTCGTATCGAACCCTTTCAGATTGCGATAGGGAACCAGGATACGGTGGAAGCCTAATCTTTCCGCCTCCTGCACTTGCTGCTCGATGCGGTTCACCGGACGGATTTCGCCCGAAAGCCCTACTTCGCCCGCCATACAAACACCTTGCTCGATGCTTATGTCGAGGCTCGAAGAAAGCACCGCGCTCAACACCGACAGGTCGATAGCCGGGTCGTTTACCTTCAGGCCGCCGGCGATGTTCAGGAACACGTCTTTTTGCGCCAGCTTGAAACCGGCCCGTTTCTCCAACACCGCCAGCAACATGTTCATCCGGCGCAAGTCGAACCCCGTAGCGCTCCGCTGCGGCATGCCGTATACCGCCGAACTCACCAATGCCTGCGTTTCGATAAGGAACGGGCGTACCCCTTCTATCGCCGCCGCAATCGCTACGCCGCTCAACCCTTCGTGATTCTGGGTAAGCAACAATTCCGACGGATTGCTCACTTCGCGCAGGCCGTTCTGCCGCATCTCGTAAATTCCCAGCTCGGCCGTGCTCCCGAAACGGTTCTTGATGCTCCGCAGGATACGGTACATGTAGTGCTGGTCGCCCTCGAACTGGAGAACCGCATCCACGATATGCTCCAGCACCTTCGGCCCCGCGATATTCCCTTCTTTATTGATATGCCCGATAAGCAAAACCGGCACGCCTGTTTCCTTGGCGTACTTCAATATGGCCGCCGAGCACTCGCGCACCTGCGAAATGCTGCCGGGCGACGACTCGGCCAATTCGGTATAAATGGTTTGGATAGAGTCGATAATAATCAAATCGGGACGTACGTTTTCCGCATGGGCGAATATCTGCTCCAACTTGGTTTCGCATAAGATATAACACTCCGGATTTTCATGGGCCAACCGGTCGGCACGCAACTTCAATTGCCGGCTGCTTTCTTCGCCCGACACATATAAGGTACGCAGCCCCTCGAGCCCCAGTACCGTTTGCAACACCAGCGTCGACTTGCCGATACCCGGCTCGCCGCCTATCAGCACCAACGAGCCTTTTACCAAACCGCCGCCCAATACCCGGTTCAACTCGCCGTTTTTCAGGTCGATGCGCGTTTCTTCCCGCGAAGTAATATCCCGCAACAGTTGCGGACGCGCTTTCACATTTCCTTCCTTCATACTTCCGGCGGTACGGATGGTTGCCGGCTCGCGGGAAATCACTTCCTCTACGTATGTATTCCACGCTCCGCACGACGGACATTTGCCTACCCATTTGGGCGAATCGGCGCCGCATTCGGAGCACACATATATTGTTTTTGTTTTTGCCATGTTCTGATTCTGATTTCGGATAGGAAGACAGTACAAGCCGGAGGCCGGAATTTGTCTTCGTTTTCCGGAGTAAAGATAGTAAAAAAACAGGAGAATTTCGTTATATCCGCCAGGATAAGAAAAACGGGAAACGTACGCACTGCCGGGTAATTCGCCGACGGTAAAAGAGCAACCGTTTCGTTATCGCCTTGCATTCACGGATTATACGCACGTGTGAAAACGAAGTATAGAAGAAAATCGTTACTTTTGCCTGCAAATTCAATCCATCTATGAGAAGTTTCGCAAGTGATAACAACTCGGGGGTGCATCCCCTGATTATGGATGCCGTAGTGAAAGCGAACGACAACCATGCCGTAGGATACGGCGACGACCCCTGGACACAAGCCGCCGAGCAAACCGTAAAACAAATATTCGGTGACGGATGCGGCGTAGCATTCGTTTTTAACGGTACCGGCGCTAACTCGGTGGCCTTGCAAGCCGTTACCCGGCCGTTCAACTGCATTATCGCCGCCTCGACGGCCCATATCTGCGTAGACGAGTGCGGCGCCCCTACCAAGTTTACCGGCTGTCGGATTATGGAAATCGCTGTTCCCGACGGCAAGCTCACACCCGAACTGATTCGTACCAAAATGGTAGGCATCGGCGTATGCCACCACTCCCAGCCGAAAGCGGTGTATATTTCGCAGGTAAGCGAATTAGGCACGGTATATACCGTGGCCGAAATCCGGGCGATTGCCGAGTATTTGCACGCCCATGATATGTATCTCCACATGGATGGCGCCCGCCTGGCGAATGCCTGTGCGTATTTAGGATGCACGATGAAAGAGATAACGGCTGACGCCGGCGTGGATATTCTCAGTTTAGGCGGTACCAAGAACGGGATGATGATGGGCGAAGCGGTGGTTTCGTTCCGGCCGGAACTTTCGGAAAACCTGATGTACTACCGCAAGCAGTCGGCCCAACTGGCCTCGAAATTACGCTACTTGTCGGCGCAGTTCATCCCTTATTTCGAGAACGGATTGTGGCTCGAGAACGCCCGGAAGGCGAACGACTCGGCGCTCCGGCTGGCCGGGATACTGGAACAGTTCCCAGAAATCCGGTTTACGCAACCCATCGAGTCGAATGCCTTGTTCTTCACGATGCCGCGCCCGGTAATCGAACGGCTGATGCAGGAGTATTTCTTTTATATGTGGAACGACGAACGCGACGAAGTGCGCCTGGTAACCTCGTGGGACACGACGGAGGAAGATTTGTACCGGTTCGAAATCGCACTGAAAAAGGCGTTCGGAAGATAACGGATATATCCTGCCTGCCGCCTTACGGATAAGCAACATTACCAGCCTCTGCCTACGGAGCCTTGAAAAGCACCGGCCACCTCGTATGGCCCCACGGGCCTCAGATACTATCTTAAAAAGCAATGCTTAGAGCATG
>JAJBTJ010000062.1 GCA_020860905.1 Parabacteroides sp.
ATATAATTAACAAAAAGAACATGCTCTAAGCATTGCTTTTTAAGATAGTATCTGTGGCCGTATACCCGATATACGTAGCGCTGTTGATGCCGATAGGGCCCGGCGTCATTTGCGAAATCGCCACGATGTCGGTAAACTCCTGCGTACTAATCCAGCCATGGTGCTCCACCACCTCGGCCTGGATAAGCGACAACATCGCATATCCGCCGCCGAAACCGAAAAGCCCGATTTTGAGGTACACCCAAAACAATTGCAAATAAATCATCTCACTCCCTGTTTTTAAACCGTCTGTACAACAACCCGCCGATGGCAGCTACAATAATAATATACACAGGCGATACGTTCGCCTTCCAGATAAGCAACGCACTCGCCACCGGGATAAGCCACTGCACCCCCTTCAGCTTCACCGCCCGGGCCGTAGTAAGCACCGGAACCGCAATGAGCGCCACTACCGCCGGACGCAGCCCCTTAAACACCCGCTCCACCCACACGTTATGCTGTATCTGCGTAAAGAACAACGCGATAGCCATGATAACGAAAAACGAAGGCAGGATAGTACCCAGCGCACAAACCACGCTTCCCTTTACTTTCGCCAGCTTGTAACCTACGAAGATAGAAATGTTTACGGCGAATATGCCCGGCAACGACTGCGCTACGGCGAACAAGTCGAGGAAATCGTCTTTCGAGAGCCATCCGCGGTCGACCACTTCGCGCTCGATAAGCGGAATCATGGCATACCCCCCGCCGATGGTAAACATGCCGATTTTTACGAACGTAATGAAAAGAGTGAAATATAAATTCATAGGCTTGCGTATTTAGCGGAGGCAGGGACAAAGGTAACGTTTATCGCCCGATAAGCCGCTCCGTCTCCGGCACGAAGTACTAAAACAAACGAGACAGGAAAGTACCACCTCCCTGCCTCGCCCTATTTCTGAATGAATAACCATCTCCGGCTTAATACTCTTCTTCGTTAAAAAAGAAATCTTCTTTACTGGGGTAATCGGGCCAGATATCTTCCATACACTCGTATATCTCGCCTTCATCCTCCATTTCCTGCAAATTTTCGATTACCTCCAAAGGCGCCCCGGAACGCTGAGCATAGTCTATCAGCTCATCCTTCGTTGCAGGCCACGGAGCATCCTCCAGTTTCGATGCTAATTCTAATGTCCAATACATAGCTCATCCATTTTATAACCACCGTGTGGTTAGGGTTTTTAATTTTTCCGCAAAAATAGAATTTTATTTCTTAGCTGCAAGTATAATCCCATATTATTTCTTCGCCGTTATGAAGAATACACTCCTTCCGGGCCAACACGAACAGGTAATCCGACAGCCGGTTAATGAATTTCAACACATTATCTTCTACCGGGTCGGTTTCGGCCAGCCTGTATATCTGGCGTTCGGCCCGGCGGCAAACGGTACGGCACACATGCGCCAGCGATGCCGTACGGCCGCCTCCCGGAAGAACGAAATGCGTTTGCCGAGGTAAAGCGCCGTCTATCCGGTCGATTTCTTTTTCAATCCGGCCGATGCTTTCGGCAGTAACCTTGCTCTCTACACGCAACTCCGTGCGCTCCTGGTCGGTTGCGAGATAAGAACCGATTGTAAACAGTTTATGTTGCACGAAATGCAGGAAATTTTTATCCTTTTCGTCGTTCAGCGCATCGATTAGCAAACCGATAAACGAATTCAACTCGTCAACCGAGCCGTAGCTCTCGATACGCTGGTGCGCTTTCGATACGCGCTGGCCCCCCACCAACGAAGTGGTTCCCTTGTCGCCCGTACCCGTATAAATCAGACTTTTCTTTTTTTCTTCCATTCTTTTTTTAATTTAGCCAACTCAGAGCCTCTTTCCATTTTCCTCGTATAAACCGGCCTGATGTTTTTTACCTTCCTGTCGTGAAAACGACTTTCCGGACAGCGGCGGGCAAAATTTAAACAGGCTCTAAAAATAAACAATATAATTGCGTTTGTAAAGTTTCGGGTCAAAAAACGCGAGCCCCATCGAATCGAGGTCGATGCTGACCGTAACCGCCGGATTCGCCCGCACCTCTTTCCAGAAGGCCTTCATCTCCTTGCCGTTCGAAATACCGTCGAAAACAAACACCGTACCGGGATGCACATAAGTTACCGCCTCCCGGAAAAAAAGCGAATTACGCAGCCCTTCGTGCGCCGTATTGAAAAA
The DNA here is from genome assembly GCA_020860905.1 of Parabacteroides sp. Taxonomy (GTDB): domain Bacteria; phylum Bacteroidota; class Bacteroidia; order Bacteroidales; family Tannerellaceae; genus Parabacteroides_B. The sequence goes on from JAJBTJ010000062.1 coordinate 2,186, forward strand.
TACGAAATCCACCTGGGGCAACCCGCCTAACGCCGCCGGCAGCAACGCAGCATAATCGCCTGTGCGAATATCAACCGGATTACGGCCTTGCTTGTTCAACAATTTACCGGCAATTCCGGCCAACCGGGGCGACGCTTCGAGGGCGACGCATGCCAATCCGGCAGCATACGAAGTAAGATAGAGGGTGGAAATACCCGCTTCCGTTCCGACCTGCACGATATTCCGGCTACCGAAATACGTAACCAGGCGGAACAATAACATGCCCTTTTTCCGGGTGATTGCCTCGCATTGCACCAGTTCGGCTACCGTACATGTACGCAGGCGATTTTTACGCCGCCGGTCGGGGTACTCCACCCGGTCGGGGCAATACAGCAGCTTGCGGCGCTCCGACTCGATGGTGTCGAAGCGATAATACGAGTGCCGCTCTTCTATCACCTTCGTAATCAGATTAAACACGAAAGGCGAATGCACGTCGAACCCTTTTCTGTACCGCATCTTCCGGTACAGCTTGCGTACGATTCTGTTTTCAGGTAATAACTGCATATCGGTAGGTAGCTGCAAATATGGCTGCAAAGCTATGAAAAAAATACGTTCCGTTCGCTTTTCCGCCGAAATAGACGTAAGAAAGCGTGCGAAACGCCTGCCCCGGCAAAAACGGCCGGCAAGCAACCTCCGGCCAGGCAAGAAGCATCCGCGCCGCCCGGTTACGGCAGGAAATCGTTTGCCGCCGACGACGGCAATAAAAACGGCGACGGCGGCCATATTGCCAGCGACGGTGGCAAGTTAGCCGGCGACGGCGGCAAACAAAAACAACACCGGCAAAAAAAGGATTTACAGGGCTAAAGCCGCGCACTCCGTAGCGTTATCGGTGCAGGTACACTCCGGTTAATCGAGCATCAGGGTCATATACGTGCAACAACCGGTAAACAGCCACCGGGTAAGCTCCGGCATCGTGAGCGGAAGCGCTTCCGCAACCGGCTGCTCCGATTTACGGCACGCGCCGTTCCCGATACGGTAAACGCCCGTATTGCCGGGCAGCAAATCGTCAAACAAGGAAAGGGTAAGCGTACAGGCAGGATGATGCTGCGCATAGATACGTAACATCGCCTCCGCATCGATTACCCGCGCCATGCCGTAAGGGAGGCCGCTTGTAGAAACGAACTCGCGCTGCCGCACCTCACTTCCGGCGTAATATGCCGCAATGCCGCTTAACAAGCCGTCTTTTACCTCGCCGGTATCGGCCAGGCACTCCTTTACCAACCAAGCGCCGCCTGGCGAAGGATAAACAAAAGCCAGCCCCGCGACCTCTTCACCGGCAGGCGAGGCGAGGAAAACGTCGCCCCTGCTTAGCGCCAAATCGGTCAGGATGTTCCGGAAATCGGCCGGGGTATGTTGTACACAACAAGGCCGCTCTTTCATTTTTTTACTGAAATAGCCGTACAACCGGCGGCAACACGCATCGAAGGCAGGCCCGTCTTCTCGGAGCCCGGTTACACGACGAACCGCACCAGCCGGGGTATCCACCGGTGCCGGCATACAATCGCACATCCGGCAGTACATGGCTTCGGCATAGCCTGTTTTCCGGTAGAAGCCGAACAGCCACTCTTCGGCCGGAATCAACACCGACAGGTAATCGCCGCGCCGTCGCATCCGTTCGAAGGCGTCAGCCAACACCCCTTTCATCAAGCCGCGGCCGCGGGCGCCGGGCGCCGTGGAGGCGCCCGATATGTACGAAACGGGGATTTCCGCGCCGGCGTACGTCATCGTGTACGGCAGCAGTTGCAGGGCCGAAAGCACTATTCCTTCCTCTTTATATATTACCGTATTTTCCGGCCGGTATACCCGGTCGAAATAAAAAGCGGCAAACGCTTCGTCGTCGTCGAAACACGTTTGCCAGAGGTCTTTTACTTGCTGCTTGTCGCTCTTCATCGTTTTTTCAAGGGATTATCCGGCGCGGTACGCTTTTTCCGCATCCACCGATACATTGTATTTATTCAGCACGGCCACCGGGTTATACGACAGCTTGGCCCGCCGCAGCCCTTCGTCGCCCACATCCTCCTCGCGGTTTACATACGCCACCTGGCTGTAACGCTCCGAAACATCCCGCACGAACGCTTGGTTAATCGTTTCGTATACGCCGTCGTAGGCACGTAACCCCTTCTCGATATGCACGAATAACGTATCCTGTACGATTTCGCCCACGGTAAGAGCCACGACCCGGCCGTCGACCTTGAGCAGGGCACCTTCGAAACCGAACCGGTCGTATGCGTCGAGCACCACTTCTACCATGGACTCTTCGTACTCGAACAACGGGGTGCTTTTCTCCACCGCCAGCCGGAACTCACGGAAAAAGGCAACCGCTTCGCGCAGGTTCCGTTCGCTGATACGCATATACTCGAAATCCGGATAGGTGTTGCGGAATTTATTTACATGATTCCGCTTCTTATTGTATTTCCGGCCGGCCAGCGTGGCCAATGCCTGCGCGTCGTATAAATAATCGCCCCAATCCCTTAACGCTTCGGTTTTCGCGGAAAAGCGGCGTTGCAGCTCCAGCGCCGCCTTCTCGGGAACGGCCGAGAGCACGAGCGGCATCTCCTTGTCGAGGCAATAACGCCCCAGCAAAGCGAGCGACTCGCCGGGCGGAAGCGCCCCTATGGGAAGCGCGAACGAGGTTACCTGCATGTGCTCTTCTTCCGAGCCCTTGATAAAAAGCGTATCCCTGTAAATAGCATATTCATAATTGAAATACGGGGCCCACATAAACAATCCCCCCACGGTAAAATCGCACGTTCTGTAAGGCTGGCGGGCGAAGTAAGGACTTATCTGCGCTACCGTTTCCAACGTAACAGGCTGAAACTCCAACATACTTTTTTTATTTGACCTTTCCCGGACCGTTTTTCCGGCACTCTTCCGGGGACGCAATATTACACATTTCAACTCAATTTTATTTCTAATACTTCTTAAATCCGTACGGCGGTAAAAAATAACGGACATCCGGCTACGATGGGTAAACAAAAACATGGCCGGTTAAGTTGAACCTGCCGGATACTATTTATCTTTGTCCGGGCAGGCAGTCCGGACAAGTGTACGATACCCGCCGGAATAACGATTCGCCGGAACAGGATGCCGCACGCCGGTGCATGTGCCGCACGGTTTACCGTCCGGAAAAACGAACCAACAAACCGGCGCGTGATTTTGTTTGTATAGTAACAAACCGGACGGCAATCGGCAAAAAGTATTAAAAAGTTGGTTCAATATACCGTTAATACCGGCAAAAGCGTTACTTTTGTGGCTCCTAACGGGTTAAATAGATAAACAGAATGGATAAAGTAAGTTATGCACTCGGTCTGAGTATCGGGAACAATTTCATGAATTCCGGAATTACCCGTCTTCAAACAGAAGACTTTATGCAAGGGCTGAGCGACGTATTGTCAGGTAAGAAACCCGAGCTCGACTACGAGGAAGCCAAGAAAGTAATCAACGACTTTTTCGGGGAGCTGCAACAGGAAAAGTTCGAAAACAACAAAAAAGCCGGCGAAGAGTTCCTGTCTATCAACCGGAAAAAAGCGGGTGTAACGGAGCTGCCGAGCGGCTTGCAATACCAGGTGCTGAAAAAAGGCGAAGGCCCGGTGCCTACGGCTTCCGACAAAGTAAAAGTACACTATACCGGCTCGCTCATCAACGGGCAGGTATTCGACAGCTCGGTAGAGCGCGGCACACCGGCCGAATTCGGCGTAACCCAGGTAATACCCGGCTGGGTGGAGGCCTTGCAACTGATGCCGGTAGGGTCGAAATGGAGGCTGGCCATCCCTTCCGCTTTAGCTTACGGCGAACAGGGTGCCGGTCAAAGCATAGAACCCAACAGTACCTTAATTTTCGATGTGGAATTATTGGATATCGTAAAATAAATAATCAAGATGAAAAAAATCAGTTTTTTAGTTGCCACCGCTCTCGTAGCGTTAAGTGTAACGACTATTTCGTGCGACTCAAAGAAAAATGTACGGCTCGCCAGCGCTGTCGATAGCGTCAGCTACGCCTTAGGTATCGCTAATGGCGACGGATTCCGCCAAAGCCTGAAATCGGCTCCCGGCGAACCTATCAATGTAGACGTTTTATTAGCTGCTTTCGAAATCGCCATGAAGAACGACTCGGCCGCCATGAAGATGACTCCCGACCAGGCCGGCACCTACATGCAGAAATATTTTACGGAAGTACAAACCCAGGCCAACCAGAAATCAAAAGAAGAAGGCGAAAAATTCTTAGCCGAAAACAAAGCGAAAGACGGTGTTTTCACTACCGAAAGCGGATTGCAGTATAAAGTGATTACCGAAGGAACGGGCGCCAAGCCGGCCGCTACCGACAAGGTAAAAGTTCACTACAAAGGTACGTTGCTCGACGGTACCGAGTTCGAC
>JAJBTJ010000121.1 GCA_020860905.1 Parabacteroides sp.
ATAACTCTTATCGTTTTAATAGCAACCGGCATCCTGTTGCAACTCGTATTACGGCCCCGGCAACCCGATACCCGGAAAGACGTGCAACGCATCCTCGCCGAACTGCAACACTCGTTCGACCGGATAGAAAAGAATTTCAGGGAAGATTTCCGGCTTAACCGGGAAGAAAGCCGGCTTATGGCCAAAGAAGCCCGCGAGCAGCAAGCCCTCTCCATGAGCGAGTTTCGCGATGTATTCGACCGGAACGTAGCCACCTTGAACAACCTTCAACGCGAGCGCTTCTCGCAACTCGACGAACGGCAACGCCGGTTAATCGACAGCACGGAAAAAAGACTCGAAGAAATACGCGTCACTGTTGAAGAGAAATTGCAGAAAACCCTCAACGACCGCATCAGCCAATCGTTTCGTTTAGTAACCGACCAGTTGGAAAGCGTACAAAAAGGATTAGGCGAAATGCAAACCCTGGCGCAAGACGTAGGCAGCCTGAAACGCGTATTGAGCAACGTAAAAACACGCGGTACGATGGGCGAAATCCAGTTGGGCATGTTACTGGAGCAAATCCTCGCCCCCGAACAGTACGATTGCAACGTAAAAACAAACAAAGCGAGCAACGACCTGGTAGAATTCGCCATCAAACTACCCGGACGCGATTCTGCCTGCGAATACATTTACCTGCCGGTAGATGCCAAATTTCCCAAAGACGTGTACGAGCAAGTGCTATCGGCCTACGATACAGGCGACAAAGCCGCTATCGATGCCGCCTCGCGCACGCTCGAAACCACCATCAAGAAAATGGCGAAAGACATTTCCGACAAATACCTCGCCCCGCCCGAAACCACCGATTTCGGCATCCTCTTCCTTCCGTTCGAAGGCATATACGCCGAAGTAGTGCGCAATTCCTCGTTGCTCGACGAGTTACAACGGGTATATAAAGTCGTGGTAACAGGGCCTACTACCTTAGCCGCCATCCTGAATAGCCTGCAAATGGGGTTCCGCACGCTGGCCATCCAGAAACACTCGGGCGAGGTATGGAGCATACTGGCTGCGGTAAAAAAAGAATTCGAAAACTTCGGCGGCATGCTCGAGAAAGCGCAGAAGAACCTGCAAACCGCCAGCTCGCAACTCGACGAAGTAATGGGCAAGCGCACACGCGCCATCCAGCGCCGCCTGAAAAATATCGACAACATGGCCGGTACCGAAACGCGCGGCCTGTTACCCGAAGCCGGCTTATTCACGGACGACGACGCAGACGAAATTTAAACAAACTCCATCTCGCCACACATTAATATATACACATGAAGAAAAAGCAAATTCCGCATACCTACGCAATCATCTTTTACATCATCCTGTTCTGCGCAGCGCTCACCTGGTTTATCCCCGGAGGAAAATACATAGAGCATACGGATGCGACGGGTATCGTACACACACAATTCGAACCGGCGCAAAGCGTTCCGCAAACCTGGCAGGTATTCGCCGCCCTGTACAAAGGGTTCGTAGATAAAGCCGATATTATCGTGTTTATTCTGGTTATCGGAGGAGCCTTCTGGATTGTAAACGATAGCCGGGCGTTCGACATCGGCACGCTGGGATTTCTGAAAAAAGCGCAGAAACTCGAGTCGAACCCGTTATTACGGAAAATCGGGGTAGAGAACTTTATTATTACCGCCATTATGCTGTTGTTCAGTATTTTCGGAGCCGTATTCGGTATGAGCGAAGAAACGATTGCTTTTACGCTTATCCTGGTTCCGATGGCCGTTTCGATGGGATACGACTCCATTACAGGCGTATGTATGGTATTCGTAGCGGCCGGACTGGGCTTTGCCGGCGCCGTTTTAAACCCGTTTACCATCGGGATAGCCCAAGGGCTGGCCGGGCTCCCGCTCTTTTCGGGAATAGAGTACCGGATTTTCTGCTGGGTGGTAATCAATGCCATCGGTTTTTCGTGGATACTGCGGTACGCACACAAGGTTAAAAAAGACCCCGCGAGCTCGCCGGTATACGAAGAAGATGCGTACTGGCGTAACCTGCATAGCAGCCAACCGGTCGAAATCACTTACTATACCCCGCGTTCCGCCTGGGTTAGCTACGGCCTGGTAACCGTAAGCCTTATCCTTTTTTCGGCAGCTTACCCGCTTACCACCCTGAAAATAGGGAACACCCTGTTCGGCAACCTCCCCCTCCTGCCGGTTTTTACCGCTTTATTCGCGTTCACCTCTTTTCTCGCTTTGCGGAAAACCGTACATATATATATACTGAACCTGCTTTTTTTCACCATCTTTTTCCTGATTATCGGAGTGATGGGATATGCCTGGTACATCATGGAAATCGCCGCCCTGTTTTTCGCACTCGGCCTGGCTGCCGGCATTGCCAACAATAAAAGCCCGAACGAAATAGTGAAACTGTTCCTCGACGGATGCAAAGACATCCTGAGCGCCGCGCTAATCGTGGGACTGGCCGGCGGCATTATCGTAATCCTGCAAGACGGCCGTATCATCGACACAATCCTGCATGCCCTCGCCCGCGGCATGGAAGGGCTCGGACAAATAGCCACCGTATGCATGATGTACGTGATACAAACCCTGATTAACCTGATTATCCCGTCGGGAAGCGCCAAAGCGGCGTTAACCATGCCTATCATGGCTCCTTTTTCCGACCTCATCGGACTTTCGAAACAAGCTACGGTAATGGCTTTCCAGTTCGGCGACGGCTTTACCAACCTCATTACCCCTACCTCGGGCGTATTGATTGCGGTGTTAGGGGTAAGCCGCATCCCGTACGACAAATGGTTCGGGTGGGCATGGAAATTTATCTTACTGTTAATAATTGCCGGAGCTGTTCTGCTGATTCCCACCGTACTGATACCGATGAACGGGTTTTAAGCATTTCGCCGGGTAATGCCGGTTTAAAATTTATATCGTACCTTTGCCGTATGAAACAATGTAAACTCCAGGATTGGTTGCCGACCACGAAAAAAGAGCTGGAATTGCGCGGGTGGGATTACCTGGACGTGATTCTTTTCAGCGGAGATGCATATGTGGACCATCCCTCGTTCGGCGCCGCCGTAATCGGACGCATACTGGAAGCCGAAGGGTTACGGGTAGCTATCGTGCCTCAGCCGAACTGGCGCGACGATTTGCGCGACTTTACCAAGTTGGGGCGTCCGCGTTTCTTTTTCGGCATATCGCCCGGGGTGATGGATTCGATGATTAACCACTACACCGCCAATAAACGCCTGCGCTCGGACGACGCGTATACGCCCGACCGCCGCCCCGGCATGCGTCCCGACTACCCCAGCATCATATATACACAGGCATTAAAGCGGCTGTTTCCCGACGTGCCGGTGGTATTAGGCGGCATCGAAGCATCGTTGCGCCGGTTAACGCATTACGATTACTGGGAAGACCGCTTGCGGCCGAGTATTTTAGCGGATAGCGGAGCCGATTTGTTGATTTACGGCATGGGCGAGAAACCGGTAAAAGAATTGGTTGCCCGGTTAAAAGGCGGCACGCCGTTCCGGGAAATAAAAGATATTCCGCAAACGGCTTACCTTACCCCCGCGAACGAAATTCCCGGCGGGATAACTACCGCCGACATCAGTTTGTTCAGCCATGAGGAATGCCTGGCCGACAAACTGAAACAAGCGAAGAATTTCAAGCATATCGAAGAAGAATCGAATAAATACGAGGCCGCCCGCATTTTACAGGAAACAGGCAACCGAACGGTTGTGGTAAATCCGCCCTACCCTCCGCTAAACAGCGAGGAGCTCGACGCCTCGTTCGATTTGCCTTACACCCGCATGCCCCATCCCAAGTACAAAGGGAAGACGATTCCGGCGTACGAGATGATTAAATTTTCGGTGAATATCCACCGGGGCTGTTTCGGCGGTTGCGCCTTTTGCACCATCTCGGCCCACCAGGGTAAATTCATTACCTCGCGCAGCAAGGAATCCATCCTGAAAGAGGTAAAAGCGATTACGGAGCTGCCCGGTTTCAAAGGATACCTGAGCGATTTGGGCGGCCCGTCGGCCAATATGTACCGGATGAGAGGGAAAGACGAAAGCATTTGCCGGAAATGCAAAAAGCCGTCGTGCATAGCGCCGGCTATATGCAAAAACCTGCATGCCGACCACGCGCCGATGCTGGAGCTATACCGCGAGGTAGACCGGTTACCCGGAATCAAGAAATCGTTTATCGGGAGCGGCGTGCGTTACGACTTACTGCTGAACCGGTACCCGGACGAGTCGCTGAACCAGGCGGCGCGCGAGTATACCGAAGAGTTGATAACCCGCCACGTTTCCGGACGGCTGAAAGTAGCGCCCGAACATACCTCGGATACAGTGCTGCGCCTGATGCGCAAGCCCCCGTTTTCCCAATTCGAGCAGTTCAAGCGGATATTCGACAAAATAAACCGCGACAACGGATTAAACCAGCAGCTTATACCCTACTTTATTTCCAGCCATCCGGGTTGTACCGAGGCCGATATGGCCGAATTGGCCGCGATAACCAAACGGCTCCATTTCCAATTGGAGCAAGTTCAAGATTTTACGCCTACCCCCATGACGGTCGCCTCCGAAATGTACTACACCGGCTACAACCCTTATACCTTGGAAAAAGTGTTCACGGCGCGTACCAAAGAGCAAAAGTTAGCGCAACGCCAGTTCTTTTTCTGGTATTTGCCCGAATACCGGCAGCAGCTTATCCGGGCGCTGCAACGGATAAAGCGCAACGATTTGGCAGAAAAACTGTTCGGCCCGAAAAGAGGTAAATAGGAGTTCGCAAATACCGTAATTTCCCTCTCTGGGTGAGAGATTTCATTATACAATGTTAAAAGGGGGATTAAATAGAAAAAACTAATTTTTTTTCCTATATTTGAGTTTTAAACAGGGCATTCATTAGGGAAACGTATATAAATCCATACCGGCAAGTAGTTGATGCGCATTCGGTTGAAGTGCAAAATTACCGGCCCATACTAATAAAACAGGCGTATCCGGCATAGTAATCCGACGCGGTAAAGTGCTGTAGCTCTGTTCCGGACAGACATCAGATAAACGGCAGCACGCACCGATAAATCCGGAATAAGCACCGGTACCGCTTCTTTGCATGCAGTTCAGTATTAAATTGCCATAAAATCTAATTCTCATGGGATACACAAATAGAATAGTAGTTATCGGTGGGGTACATCTCGATATTTTAACCAACTATATCGACAATACGGCCAATACCAATTTTCGCGATGGAACGATTTCCATCGGAATCGGAGGAGTGGGATTTAACATTACAGCCAATCTGAAATATAACAATTTTATTAATGCGCGGCTATTTACCGTAATCAATAATCCCGAAGAGTCTTTTTCAGGCATGCTTATACAAGACGCTCTAAGGAAAAGGGGGATGTTGACAGAGTATGTTAAAATCGACAACCGCGACTTCGTAAGCGAAATCGGATTTATCGGCGTAATGAACGGGAGAAACGACTTCGAATTCGGCATTACTTTTACGGGCATAGACTCGTTCGACTTCAATGAACGGGATTTGGAAAATGCGATTACAGACTCCGAAGTGGTCGTTATCGATTGTAACCTCGAAAGCATACAGATAAATACCATCAGGGAATTTTGCCGGCTCCACGACAAACCGTTGTTTATTTGTTCTGTTTCCGAAAACAGAGTGGCACGGGCGCTCAAGTTCGAAAGTAAAAAAAACTTTATCTATAAAGCATTTTCTTTAAACCGGAACGAAGTTAGAAAAGCGGTTGAACAACAACCCAAATTACATGCATGGGAAAGCTTCCATAAAAAAAGCGATATAAAAAGCCTATGTAACTTTTTCCATACCGAACATTTAATCATTACTTCCGGACAAGAACATTATATAATTTTCTCTTCTTCCGGAAACAGGAAAGACGGCTGCCGGTTTAATATCCCCGGCGTTATATCGACTTTGGGCGCCGACGATGCCTTATTCGCCGCCATAGTAGCTTATTACACTAAACACCAAGATTTTAATTGGGATAAATGCCAGGATATGATGAGAACGTTTCTTACCAAAGTGCTCCGTTCGCACACCACCACTCCTGCTATCGAAAAGAAGCGAAGCTGCCGCCTATCCGGTTAACGGGCAGCCTGCACCTGCTCACCAATCGATACATGTTACCCATAATTCAACCCAAGTAACGAACAACTACCATAATGTCTCTATCGATGAAATACAGAAGCTCATCCATATCATTAAAACCAAATTGCCCGAAGCCGGCTACTTCGACCCGAAGCTAAAAGAAAATATAAGCAATCGTACGGCTGCTATCGAAGAGAATTTGAATAAAAATCTGCCGGAAAGCAAACAAAAAGAATGGTATAAAGAGCTTTGCAATTTGGTGGGGTTCATAAATAATTCAATCCAGATAGCCAACAACTTACCACCCCTCTGGTTATAAGAACCCGGCAAATATACCGGGCAACCGGCTCGTTTTTGTGCGGTTGCCTGGTGTTTTAAGCCGGAATGTTCCCGCTACCCTGCGCAGGGATATTCCGGGAATAATACGATATAGGCAATCGGTTATCCATAAATCGATTGCCTATATCATATCTTTAA
>JAJBTJ010000057.1 GCA_020860905.1 Parabacteroides sp.
GTAATAGGAGAGTTTGAGCGATGGCAAAGAAAACAGTTGCAACATTACAAAAAGGAGAAGGCCGTACTTATTCCAAGGTAATCAAGATGGTTAAATCTCCGAAAACAGGCGCTTATATTTTCGAGGAAACGATGGTGCCTAACGCAGAAGTAAAAGATTTCCTGGCTAAGTAAAAAGCCGGTAAACGAAGATATAGGAAAGCCTCTTCCCCCGGATTCGGGGAGGAGGCTTTTTTATATTTATTTCTTTTCGTTATATCCGGGCGATACGATATTTTTCTTACTTTTGCTCTGTTCTATATCAGAAGGTGGCCCGGAGGCTGCTATAATAGCGTAATATATAAATAAACAGCTAAATAAGTAACAGTTATGAGATTCGATGTATCAAGTACCGCGTTGTTGTCGCATTTGCAGGCTATCAGTAAAGTGATAGCTTCGAAGAATTCATTGCCTATCCTGGATAATTTCCTGTTCGACCTGCAAGGCACTACGCTGACGATTACGGCTTCTGATGCGGAAACCCGGTTGGTTACTTCCGTAGAAGTGATGAATGTGGAAGGGGAAGGTCTTTTTGCCGTGTCGGCCAAGATTTTACTCGATCCGTTGAAAGAGTTGCCCGAACAACCGCTTACTTTCGATATCAACGATGAAAACCTGGAGATATTTATTCATTTCCAAAACGGAAAATATAACTTTATCGGACAAAAGGGCGATACGTATCCCCAGCAAAAGCCGTTGAAAGAGGATGCGATTACGGTTTCCGTCGACGGCCAGATGCTCCTCAACGGCATTGCGCGCTCGCTGTTCGCTACGGCCGACGACGAATTGCGTCCGGTGATGAACGGCATCTATTTCGACCTGCATACCGACGACCTTACCTTCGTTGCCTCCGACGGCCATAAACTGGTTCGTTTCCGTAACATGGCTATCAAGGCGCCGGAAAGAGCCGCTTTTATTTTGCCTAAAAAACCGGCCACTTTACTACGGAATATCTTGGTAAAAGAATGCGAGGAGGTAAAGATACAGTTTGACGATAATAACGCTTATTTCAGTTGCACCAACTTCGAGATGGTATGCCGCCTGATAGAAGGGCGTTATCCGAATTATAACAGCGTGATTCCCCAGGAAAATCCGTATAAGGTTATGATAGACCGGGTAGCTTTCCTTACGGCCCTGAAGCGTGTTTCCGTATTTTCCAATGCAGCCAGCAGCCTGGTGAAATTGCACCTCACCGAAGGAAAAATGATTGTTTCCGCACAAGACATCGACTTTTCCACCTCGGCCGAGGAAACGATTCCGTGCCAATACGACAGCCCGGAATTAAGTATCGGTTTCAAGGCTACCTACCTGATTGAAATACTAAGCAACGTCAATTCGACAGAAGTAATCCTCGAACTGGCCGATCCTTCGCGGGCCGGCCTGATTGTTCCGGCGGAGAACGAGGAAAACGAAGATTTGCTCATGCTGCTGATGCCGATGATGTTGAACGACTAAAATACAAAATCCCGATACATGGAGTTAAACTTAAAGAACCCGTTGGTCTTCTTCGATTTGGAGACCACCGGGATTAATATTGTTTCCGACCGCATCGTAGAAATCTCGTACGTCAAGGTATTCCCGAACGGTAAAGAAGAAACTAAAACCCGCCGCATCAATCCGGAGATGCATATTCCCGAAGCGTCTACGGCTATTCACGGTATCACGGACGAGGATGTGAAAGATTGTCCTACTTTTAAAGCAATCGCCAAGTCGTTGGCTGCACAAATCGAAGGATGCGACCTGGCGGGATATAATTCGAACCGCTTCGATATACCCCTGTTGGCCGAAGAATTTCTGCGGGCGGGGGTCGACGTCGATTTGAATAAACGGAAGTTCGTAGATGTACAAACTATTTTCCATAAGATGGAACAACGTACATTGGGGGCTGCCTATAAATTCTATTGCAATAAGAGCCTGGAAAACGCGCATACGGCCGAAGCCGATACGCTGGCTACTTATGAAGTGCTGAAAGCCCAGTTAGACCGTTACCCCGAACTGAAAAACGATATCGATTTCCTTTCCGAGTATTCCTGCTTTAACAATAACGTCGATTTTGCCGGACGCATGGTGTATAACGAAAAGAAGCAGGAAGTTTTTAATTTCGGTAAGTACAAAGGAAGGCTGGTGAGCGAAGTATTCCGTACCGACCCCAGCTATTACAGTTGGATGATGCAGGGCGATTTTCCGTTGAATACAAAGAAAATACTCACCAACATCAAATTGAGGGATTTCAATACTAAAGAGAAATGAACAATTTTGAGTTTGTCAATCCGGTCAAGGTTATTTTCGGAAAAGGCTCTATTTCCCGGTTGGAGGCTCAACTTCCCGAACAGGCCCGGGTATTGGTGGTGTACGGCGGAGGCAGCATCAAGAAGAACGGAGTATACAACCAGGTAACGGCAGCATTGAAAAACTTCGAATACGCCGAATTCGGCGGCATCGAGGCGAATCCGCAATATGCTACCTGCATGCGCGCCGTAGAGCTGGTTAAAGAAAAAAATATCGATTATCTGATAGCCGTCGGCGGTGGTTCGGTGATAGACGCCACCAAATTTATTGCAGCCGCTTCGTTATTCGACGGCGAGCCTTGGGATATTTTGGCCAAGAAGGCTACGGTTAAAAAAGCGCTTCCGATAGGAGTGGTGCTCACGCTTTCCGCAACCGGTTCGGAAACCAACGAGCGGGCGGTTATATCCCGTGCCGAAACGGCAGAGAAACTGATGTTCATGACACCGGAAGTATTCCCCCGGTTTGCCGTTCTCGACCCCGAAGTAACGTATTCGTTACCGGTTCGGCAGGTGGCGAACGGAGTAGTGGATTCGTTTATCCACGTAGTAGAGCAGTACCTTACTTATCCGGTAAACGCCAAAGTGCAGGATTACTTTGCAGAAGGCCTGATGAAAACAATCGTGGAAGAAGGGCCGAAGGCGCTTTCGAATCCCGCCGATTATGCCGTTCGCGCCAACCTGATGTGGGCGGCGAGTAATGCGTTGAACGGTTGGATCGGGTGCGGCGTGCCCCAAGACTGGAGCTCCCATCGGATGGGCTATGCCCTGACTGTTCGATTCGGGCTGGACCATGCGCAGACGTTGGCCGTACTTTTACCGGGCGTGCTTACGTATTTCCGGAAAGAAAAAGAAGCCAGGCTGGTACGTACAGGCGAAATCCTTTTCGGTATTTCCGAGGGAACGGTAGAAGAAAAAGCCAGGAAAACCATTGATGAAATCGAGCTGTTTTTCCGGGAAATGGGGCTGAAAACGCGCCTGAGCGAGTACGGAATAAAAGAAGCCGATATCGACGCTTTGGTAGAACCGTTGAAAAGGATGGATTGGAAGTTAGGCGAGTACGGTAAAATCGACTGGCAAGTAGCGAAAGAAATCATGTTATCGAGAATATAATATGTTGCAGGGTAAAAAAATCGTACTGGGAATTACCGGGAGTATTGCAGCCTATAAAGCGGCTTACCTCGTTCGCGGCCTGATAAAAAAAGGGGCGGAAGTACAGGTAGTTATCACGCCTGCAGGCAAAGAGTTCATTACGCCGATTACCTTGTCTGCTTTAACGAGCAAGCCGGTAGTAAGCGAGTTTTTCTCCAACCGTGACGGTACCTGGAACAGCCATGTGGATTTAGGATTGTGGGCCGACGCCATGGTAATCGCTCCGGCTACCGCGTCTACTATCGGGAAAATGGCCAACGGGATTGCCGACAATATGCTCATCACGACTTATCTTTCGATGAAAGCCCCGGTATTCGTAGCGCCCGCTATGGACCTGGATATGTTCGCTCATTCCGCTACCCAGCGGAACCTGGATACGCTCCGGGCGTACGGAAACCACATCATCGAGCCGGGCGAGGGAGAACTGGCCAGCCATTTGGTAGGAAAAGGCCGGATGGAAGAACCGGATAAGATTATCGGGGTTTTGGAAGATTTCTTTACTTTCGCCGGTACTTTTGCCGAAAAAAAGATCATGATAACGGCCGGTCCTACGTATGAGAAAATAGACCCGGTACGGGTTATCGGGAAGTTTTCTTCCGGTAATATGGGATTTGCCATAGCCGAAGCGTGTGCCGCGCAAGGAGCCGACGTAACTCTTATTGCCGGCCCGGTAGCGCTTACCACCGCTCATCCGGCTATCCGGCGTATCGATGTAGAGAGCGCCGGGGAAATGTACCGGGCAGCCATGAGCGTTTTCCCGGAAACGGATGCCGCCGTATTGTGCGCTGCTGTAGCCGATTACCGTCCGGCCCGGCAGGCTACCGAAAAAATCAAGCGGGAATCGGAAGAAGAAATCCGGTTGCAGTTGGTTCCGAATAAGGACATCGCTGCATCGTTGGGGGCTGTAAAGCGTTCCGGCCAGGTGTTGGTAGGGTTCGCGCTCGAAACGCATAACGCACAAGTTTACGCTACGGAGAAACTGAAAAAGAAAAACCTCGATTTCATCGTCCTGAATTCGTTGGAAGATGCGGGCGCCGGCTTTCGTTGCGATACCAACAAGATTACCATTCTCGATAATGCAGGCAGCGTAACCGCCTATCCGCTGAAAAGCAAACAGGCCGTGGCGGAAGACATCGTAGCGCAACTGGCCTCCCGGTTGAAATAGCGTGTAGAAATAAATTCGATACTATGCTGAAATCTTTATTTATACAAAACTTTGTACTGATAGATAATCTGGATATTTCGTTCGATAAGGGATTATCGGTGATTACCGGTGAAACGGGAGCCGGTAAATCCATTATCCTGGGAGCGTTATCGTTGGTATTAGGCGCCCGGGCCGACGGAAAAAGCATAAAGAAAGATTCCGATAAATGTATTATCGAAGCTACCTTCGACGTTTCGTTGTATAACCTGGAAGGTTTCTTTTTAAAGAACGACCTCGAATACGACGAAAAAAACTGTATTTTGCGGCGCGAATTGCATGCCTCCGGCAAATCCAGGGCATTCGTGAACGATTCGCCGGTATCGCTTGCTATCCTGAAGGAATTGGGAAGCCGGCTCATCGACATCCATTCCCAACATCAGAACCTGTTGCTGGGCGATAACCGTTTCCAGCTCAAAGTAACCGATGCCTTGGCGGAGAACGATATCCTGCTTATCCTTTATAAAAAGGAATACAATCATTACCAGGCTTTGCGGAGGGAGCTGAAGGAGCTTACCGAAGCGGCTGCCCGGTCACAGCAGGAGGAAGACTACCTCCGGTTCCAGTTGGAGCAGCTTGCGGAAGCCGGTTTGAAAGCCGGCGAACAGGAAGAACTGGAGCAGGAGCAGGAAACGCTTTCGCATGCCGAGGAAATCAAAGGTTCGTTATATAAAATCAGCCTGCTGTTGCAGGGGGATGAAGAGGCCGGGGCGGTGCAACTTATCAAGAACGCCCTTTCCACCGCCGAGTCGGTCGAATCCTATTATCCGCAGGCCAAGGAGTTGGCCGAGCGGCTCCGTTCCGCTTATATCGAGTTGGACGACCTGGCCGGCGAAGCGGATGCACGGAAAGACGACGTGGAATTTAATCCCGAGCGCCTGGAATGGGTGAACGACCGGTTGAACGAAATTTATACCCTCCAGCAAAAACACCGGGTCGATACGGTAGAAGAACTGATACGCATCCGGCAGGAATTCGAAGAACAAGTAGAAGCCATCGGCTCGTACGGCGAACAGATAGAAAAGGTAAAAGGGCAACTGAAAGAATCGAAAAGAGAATTGATTCAACAGGCCGGCATCATCAGCGCACAGCGACAAAATGCGGCTAAACTGATTTCCGAGCGGCTGGTAGCCATGATTACCCCGCTGGGCATGCCGAATACACGGTTTGTCGTGCAGGTTACCCCTAAGCCCGAGCCGGATGCCGACGGAATGGACGAGGTGAGTTTCTTGTTCTCGGCTAATAAAAACGCCGATTTGCAGCCGGTAGCCCAAACGGCTTCGGGCGGTGAGATTTCGCGGCTCATGCTGTGTATTAAAGCATTGATTGCCGGCAGTACGGCGTTGCCTACGATTATTTTCGACGAGGTGGATACAGGTGTTTCGGGCGACATTGCCGATAAAATGGGGGATATTATGCAAGACCTCGGCACCAAGATGCAAGTGCTTACCATTACCCATCTGCCCCAGATTGCCGCTAAAGGCCGGGAACACTATTTCGTTTATAAAGAGGATATGGCGGAACGTACCGTTACCCGTATCAAAAAACTGGCAAAAGACGAACGTGTGAAAGAAGTAGCGCGCATGTTAAGCGGCTCGGCTCTTACCAATGCGGCTATCGCCAATGCGAAAGTGTTGTTGCGGAACAATTGAAAAAATAAGAATCGCTTATTTACCCGGCACCGGGAAAAAGAAAAGTAAAGGCGTAACCTCCACTGGATTACGCCTTGAATATATCACGTTAGTAATATTTTTCTTCGTAGACCGTTATTGTTAAACGGGAAGAGCTTTTACCTGAATTGTTCCGTTCAATACAAGTAAACATCGGAGCAGGTAGCTTGGTACCCTTTTTCCCTTCTTCTTTTTCTTGCGTTATACTTGCATCCTAAGGGATAGCAG
>JAJBTJ010000311.1:0-238 GCA_020860905.1 Parabacteroides sp.
GTTTCATATTGTTATAAAAGAGAATAATATTTTCGCTGTTTATTTCAAAAAACCTCGTATTGCTGTTTTAATGCCATTCGTTACAACAAAGCAGGCTGCAAAAGTAGTAAAAAAATAAGTTATAAGTGGCGCAAGGCTATAAAAGTTTTGCTAAAAACGCTATTTTTGCATCTGAAATAACAAAAACAACAGAATGGACGAGCAGAGTAAACGGGTGTTCGCTATTATCATTCAGATT
>JAJBTJ010000311.1:248-6568 GCA_020860905.1 Parabacteroides sp.
CCCCGGATGATCGAATCATTCAGCACGCAGTACGGTTGCGAATTGCAAATCGAATTTACCCAATATGCCGGACACGCGAGTATACTTACCCGGAATGCCATCGAGGCCGGTGCCGGAACGGTTATTGCCGTAGGTGGCGACGGTACGGTAAACGAAATAGCTCGTTCCATGATGCATTCGGACGCCGTGCTGGGTATCGTGCCGAAGGGCTCGGGTAACGGGCTGGCCCGCGAATTGCATATCCCGATGGACGCGCGACGGGCGCTCGAGCTGGTATTTAAGGGGCAGGTAATTCCCATCGATTGTTGCAAGGCGAACGGACGCGTGTTTTTCTGTACCTGCGGCGTGGGATTCGATGCCGCCGTAAGCCAGAAGTTTGCGAAGGAGAAAAGAAGAGGTTCCCTTACCTATATAAAGAATACGATTGAAGAATACCTGAGCTACAAGCCGGAGCCGTACGAGTTGCTTATCGACGGCACTACCGTGAAAGAGAAGGCTTTCCTGATTGCCTGCGGCAATGCTTCGCAATACGGCAATAACGCTTTTATCGCACCGCACGCCAACATCCGCGACGGCCTGATGGATATTACGATTCTGGCGCCGTTCACGCCGCTCGACATCGCTCCCCTCGCTATCCAGTTGTTTACTAAGAATATCGACCGCAACAGCAAGATACGTACGTTCCGGGCGCGCCAACTTTCCATTATACGGCAGAAACTCGGTATCATGCACCTCGACGGCGAGGCGGTTTGGGCGGATGCGCAAATTGACGTGTCGGTGGAGCCGGCGGTGCTACAGGTATATACGCCGCAAAACGTTTCTTTCTCCAAAGAAATGCACGGATTGTTTGGCGAAGCCAGCCGGTTTTTCGACAAGCAGTTACCTTATATTTTCAAGTAAAACGCTTTTACCAGTTCAGTGAATTCGGAGGTGTACCGGTGGAGCGCCGTTTCCAGCGCCATCGAGTTGTACATACATCCGGACGTGTCGAACGAGAGCTCGGCCAGCAGCCGCTTGGGCGGTTTTCCCTCGACGGAAGAAACATCGGTTTGCCGGATGATATTCAAACCCAGCGACTCGGATAGCCGTGCCAGTTCCTCTTTCCGGTCGGCCGGCAGGATTAATGCGATACGTCCGGCAGGTAGCAGCAGGCGGCTTCCTCCTTCCAATAGCTCTTTGAGGGTGAGCGTGTCGGTATGGCGCGCCGTATTCCGTTGAACGTCGGGGCACTTGAGCGAGTTGTGAAAATAGGGCGGATTCGACACGATGAGGTCGTACCGTTTTTCCGATAGCCGGGCGTACGATACGAACGACCGGCATTCGGCGTGTATCCGGTCGCTGAAGGGCGAAGCTTGTATGTTGAGTATGGCTTGCTTCACTGCTCCCGGCTCGATGTCGATGGCGTCGATTTGCAAAAGCCGGTTTTCGCTCTCTCCGCGCTGGGCGAGCATCAGTGTTATCAATCCCGTACCCGTACCCACATCCAACACGTCGCGGCAACCGGCCAGCGAGGCCCAGGCACCCAGTAATACCCCGTCGGTACCTACTTTCATGGCGCACAAATCTTGCCTTACGGTGAACTTTTTGAACTCGAAATAAGAATTTGCCATAGCGAAATAGAATGTAAGCTCCAAAAGTACTATCAATTACGCTAAAAGTACTAACTTTGACACGTGAATTGTATTTAGTGTTGCAAGCAATCAAAAAGAATGAAAGATAAATTGACCCTGTTCTCGAACGAACAGTACGACGACTTAGACGATAACATTGGAATTGTAATGCCCGTAATGACCGACTGTGATGTCGACGACGATTTTTGCCAGGGCATGGAAGAGATGAGAATTAACCTGCCTATCCTGCCGCTTCGCAATATGGTTTTGTTTCCGGGCGTCGCCATGCCGGTGATGGTGGGGCGCCCCAAATCCATGCATCTCATTAAAGACGCTTATAAGAATAAAGACTTGATCGGGGTGGTGTGCCAGCGCGACATGAACGTGAACGACCCGGAGGAAGAAGACTTGTACTCGGTGGGCGTAGTAGCCGAAATCGTGCGCATCCTCGAAATGCCTGACGGCACTACCACCGTGATTTTGCAGGGGAAGAAACGTTTTTCGCTGGATGCGGTTGTGTACACCGAACCGTATATGTTGGGGCATTATACGTTGTTGGACGATCCGGTGCCTGAAGGGAACGACCGGGAGTTCGAGGCGTTGATTTCTACTATCAAGGAATTGACGGTGAAGATGATGAGCCTCGGAGGGGAGCCGCCGCGCGACTTGATTTTCTCGATTAAGAACAACAAGAACGTGATTTACCTGGTCAACTTCTCGTGCAGTAACCTGCCGGTGAGTGCTGCCGAGAAGCAGGATTTGCTGCATATTGCCGGTATCAAAGACCGGGCTTACCGGTTGTTGTTCATCCTGAACCGGGAGTACCAGTTGGTGGAGCTAAAGGCGTCGATTCAGATGAAAACGCGCGAAGACATCGACCAGCAGCAGCGCGAATACTTCCTGCAACAGCAAATCAAGACGATACAGGAAGAGCTGGGTGGAAATATTACCGAATTGGAGTTGAAGGAATTACGTACGAAGGGAGCTTGTAAGAAATGGAACCGGGAAATTGCCGAGGTGTTCGAAAAGGAACTGCGTAAGCTGGAACGCCTGCATCCGCAAAGTCCGGATTACTCTATCCAGATGCAGTACGTGCAAACCATCGTGAATCTGCCTTGGAACGAATACAGCAAAGATAATTTCAACCTGAAGCATGCGCAGAAGATACTCGACCGCGACCATTACGGGTTGGATAAGGTGAAGGAGCGGATTATCGAGCATTTGGCGGTGCTGAAGCTGAAAGGTGACATGAAGTCGCCGATTATTTGCCTGTACGGCCCGCCGGGGGTGGGTAAAACGTCGTTAGGCAAGTCGATAGCCGAGGCGTTGAACCGCAAATATGTGCGGATGTCGTTGGGCGGGCTGCACGATGAGGCGGAGATACGGGGGCACCGGCGTACGTATATCGGCGCTATGTGCGGCCGGATTATCCAGAACCTGCAAAAGGCGGGTACGTCCAACCCGGTTTTCATACTCGACGAAATCGACAAGGTGAGTTCCGATTTCAAAGGCGACCCGGCGTCGGCTTTGCTGGAGGTACTCGACCCGGAACAGAATAATACGTTTCACGATAATTACCTCGATATGGACTATGATTTGTCGAAGGTGATGTTTATCGCTACGGCAAATAACCTGTCTTCTATTTCGCAGCCGTTGCTCGACCGGATGGAGCTTATCGAGGTAAGCGGGTATATCCTCGAGGAAAAGGTGGAAATCGCTGCGCGCCACTTAGTGCCGAAGCAGTTGGAGGCGCACGGGCTGGCCGAGTATTCGCTGAAGATTCCGAAAAAGACATTGGAAACCCTGGTCGAGTCGTATACCCGCGAATCGGGGGTACGCGAATTGGATAAGAAGTTAGCTAAAATCATGCGGAAGCTGGCGCGCAAGCAGGCCGTCGACGGATGTATGCCGGTTTCGGTGCCACCCTCAGATGTGGCCGAGTACCTGGGGGCGGTGGAGTATTCGCCAGATAAGTATCAGGGTAACGGCTATGCCGGCGTGGTGACGGGGCTGGCCTGGACATCGGTAGGGGGCGAAATCCTGTTTGTGGAGTCGAGCCTGAGCAAGGGGAAGGATTGTAAGCTCACCCTGACGGGAAACCTGGGGGATGTGATGAAGGAGTCGGCTATGCTGGCGTTGGAGTATATCCGTTCGCATGCGGCGTTACTCGGTATCCCGGAAGATGTTTTCGAGCATTGGAACGTGCATATCCATGTGCCGGAAGGGGCGATTCCGAAAGACGGCCCTTCGGCTGGCATTACGATGGTTACTTCGCTGGTTTCGTCGTTTACCCGGCGGAAGGTCCGGAGCAACCTGGCGATGACGGGCGAGATTACCTTGCGCGGAAAGGTGCTGCCGGTGGGAGGTATCAAGGAGAAAATATTGGCTGCCAAACGGGCGGGTATCAAGGAGATTATTTTGTGCGAGGAAAACCGCAAGGATGTGGACGAGATAAATAGGCTGTACCTGAAGGGACTTGATTTCCATTATGTACGCGATATTAAAGAAGTGGTGGAACTGGCGTTGCTTGAAGAGAAGGTGACGGCGGAGTAGTTTCTTTCGGGCGGCCTTGCATGACGTTCCTCGCCCGAGGCCCACGAGCCGTATGATGAGAAACAGAGAATAACATAAAGAGCCGGCAGATTCATAACGAATCTGCCGGCTCTTTGTATGTTTATTCCGCCTCGTAGGCTTATATTTTTCAGGAAAGAAAATGCGTTATTCCGCTGTAGCGTTTTCTTCCTCTGTTTTTCCTTCTTCCGCTTTTTCCTCCGGTGCGAATTCGGTAAAGCCGGCTTGGATGAGAATGTTATACCAGGTAAGAAGTTTTTTGATGTCGCTCGGATATACGCGGTCGCGGTCGAACTCGGGAAGCACTTCCGCCAGGTAAGCGCGCAGTTGGGTAGCGTCTTCCGGCAGTTGGGCGATGGGGCGGCCTTGTTCTTTTTCTTTTACCGAGGTGAGTACTTCGTAAAGCGGTACTTCCGTTTCCGTGGTGTAAATGGCAATGTCGCCCAGGAAAATCACTTTATCTTTTGCATACGCGGGAACTCTTTTCTTATCCGCCAGCGATTCAACGATTAACATGTTTTTCCCTTGGGAAACCAGTTTGAAAAGTCCCGGCCGGCCCGAAATAGACAAAATAGTCTTCAACATAATGCTTGTATTTCTTTTAGTGTTAAACTTAGCGCCACAAAAGTAGTGTAGCCCGGCGAAATAACCGAATCCTGACAGGAAAAAAAGCAAAACTTTCGCTCCCGATGTGTTAATTTCTCTGATTCGGTTGGATATACCTGCCTAACTTTCCTACCTTTACTTGCACTAACGAAAAAGAATAACCATTTAAACGCATCTTTTATGTATAAGACTCTTTTTATGGCGGCAGCATGTTTCGCTTCCGCCTGGTTGAACGCCCAAACTCCCGAGGAAAACGGATTGAAAGAAATTACACGCCACAGCGCCGAAGCGCATGTCGGCTTCCTGGCCAGCGACGAGTTGGAAGGGCGCGAAGCCGGGTTTCACGGGAGCCGGGTGGCCCGCGAGTATATTATCGCCCGGTTGAAAGATATGGGTATCGCTCCGTTGCAGGAAGATTATTGCCAGCCCTTTAACGCGTACCGGAAAGAACGCCAGAAGAAAGGGCGTTTCCAGGTGCATCCCGATTCGGTGGCCGTGTTACAGCGCGAAGTGCACGAGTGCATCGCCCTGAACAACGTGTTGGGCGTTATTCCCGGAAAGAATGCGCAGGAGTACGTTATCGTAGGCGCACATTACGATCATATCGGCATGGACCCGATGCTTAGCGGTGACCGGATTTATAACGGCGCCGACGACAATGCCTCCGGCGTATCGGCCGTTTTGCAGATTGCCCGGGCTTTCCTGGCTACCGGCACGCAACCGGAGCGGAATGTGATTTTCGCTTTCTGGGACGGAGAGGAAAAGGGGCTGCTGGGGTCGGCTTATTTTGTACAGAGCTGCCCGTTCCTGCCGCAGATAAAGGGATATTTGAATTTCGATATGATAGGCCGGAATACGAATGAGGCGAAGCCGAAACACGTGGTGTATTTTTATACCGAGGCGCATCCGGCTTTCGGCGATTGGCTGAAACAGGATATTGTAAAGTACAATCTGGGGCTGGAGCCGGATTATCGTCCGTGGGACAAACCGGTGGGTGGAAGCGACAACGGCTCGTTTGCCAAAAAAGAAATCCCCATTATCTGGTACCATACCGACGGGCATCCCGATTACCACATGCCGTCGGACGAAGCGGATAAAATCAATTGGGACAAATTGGTCGATATAACGAAGGCTTCTTTCTTAAATATGTGGCGGATGACGAACGAAGCTGCTTTTTAAAGCGGATACTATCTTATTGATACATAAAGCCGGCTTGGAGTTACACCAGGCCGGCTTTGCTATGTATATACGTATGCTTATTTGCTTTTATTTGGAACAACTATGCTATAACTATAATTTTAAGAAGTCGTTAGGGAATTTTGATTATCTATTTGCCGGTGAAAAGCGCTCCGCTTATGGATATTTCTGCTTTTTTCAAGGTACTCCGGCCGGCATATCCTCTTTTTAAAACGGTTTCGGAGGAATCCGGTTCCAAGTGTAAACGGATGGTTTTTCTGTTGCGTTGACTCGCTTATTTTCTTAAAATCAGCCTTTCACAGAGGATAAGCGTAACATGTTGTATGGCATAAATAG
>JAJBTJ010000046.1 GCA_020860905.1 Parabacteroides sp.
CATTGCTTTTTAAGATAGTATCTGAGGCCCGAGGGGCCATACGATGTGGCCGGTGCTTTTCGGGGCTCGGTAGGCGGAGGCTGGTAATGGTACGGATTCTCTTTCTTTTTTTTTGCTGGCTAAAAATAATTTTTGTCATGTACTTTGATTAGTTCGCAAAGCCCGGTTTTGTAAAACCGGTAGCTTTCTTCTATTTTTTCGGGCGTATCCGCTTCGAGCGCATACAGCACCTCGCGGCAGAATTCCAGATAGCCGCTTCCGTTGGCCGTAACGATATGGCCGTCGCGGGCCGCCTGTTCATTTACATAATACGCTTCGCCGTCGTAGCGGGAACCAGCCTGTTTTTTCAGGTATTCCAGCGTATTACTGGTATGTTTTACACGGTTGAGCCAACCGTGCATACCCATGAATACGGACGCATTGCATATTCCCGCTACCAGTTTCTTTTTGTCGATGGCATCCTGTACGAGCGGAACGAGCTGCTGCGCTTCAGGCGCGAACCAGCGCATGCCGCCGATCAGTATCAAGCCGGCGTATTCGCCGGGAACCGACTGGAGGTCGTAGTCGGGAAGCACGCGGAAGCCGCCGATGGAAACTACCGGGTTCCGGGTAACCGACAGCGTTTTAACTGTGTAGCGCGCTCTGCCGGGCGCTGTGCCGAAGTTGAGCAGCGGGGCGATAAACGCACTTTCCCACTCGGCAAACTCGTCGAGCAATACGAAAAGGATTTCTTTATTCATTTGTTTTTCCCGTTATGTTTTTAAATACGGATGAGATACAAAGATAAGGATTTCTCGTTTAAAATACCAAGCCGGCTTTTATTGTAAGGGAGTGGTGGCTTAGTTGTTCTTTCCATTCGGCAGAGAAGAACCTGTTTCCGTGTGTTTTCCGCCGTTCCAGTTTCTGCAATTCGTATCCGGCCGATAAAAGGAATTGCAGTTTTTTCAGGCATGCGTAACGCACTCCTATGGCCGGATGGAGATAAAGCCCTCCGTTCGCTTCACCGGAAAGCGTGAATCCGTACCCGATTCCGGCGACGGCATACGGCGTAAATTTCCGGGGTTTCAGCAGGTCGAACCTCATTCCGGCAAACAACGGAATCACCGTTTTTTCGTAAAACGACAAACCGGTGCCGGCACCGGCCGAAAACCGCCTGCTGAACGGATAGTGAGCGGCGAACTGCCAGGTAAAGGGAGTGGAGGCCGGCCTGTCGAGCGGTATAGCCGTTCCTACGGTGGTGGTGAAAATAAAATGCCGGTCGGTTTGTGCTTTTACCGTACAACTCAAAAGAGCCGAAACGAATATCAAACTTATCTTTTTCATAGGATGCTGTCTTTTTTTGTTAATAGAGGATTGTTTAGAAATCGCCCGTTTGCTGCCGGCCATCTCAAAAAACCGGTAATCCTGTCGTATCAGTTTGTCATGCCGGGTAGAACGGAAAATCGCGAAACATCCGGTAAAGGCGGCGGGATTCTTCATTAGCTTCCGAACGGCAAAAGGATAGGCAGACTTATTTTCGAAACGGTTTCGCAGGTGGGTTTTATGGTAGCTCGATTGCGATGCGTTTTACGATGTGCAAGGCGGTAGTAAGCCCGGATAGGTCGGTATCGAGCTCGCCCGAGCTGCCGTCGGCGCTGCTGTGTCCGATTAATACGGCCTCGAAAGTCTTGGTTCCGGCCGATAAGTCTACGTCGGCCGCATATATTACCGCCGGTTGCCCGCTGCCTTCCTGGCCGCCCGAGTAACCCGCATCGTTCGTTCCCGCCGATTCCGGATAGAACGCATTGAAATCGGTGGAATGGTTGAGCTCGATTTTTACAACGAAACAGGTCGGAACATGGCCGGGAGTTAGCTTTATGTCGAAGCCGCTGCGTGGCGTCGCTCCGGTTAAACCGTCGGTTAACGGATGTTCCTTCGTGGGCAGATACAGCCCGTCTTCATATACCCTTCCGCGCCGGTGGCACCAATAGGGGAGCGCCTCTTTCCGGCGGTTTCCGTGGGCGCTTTGCCAGGATTGGGTGGCGATTTTGCAGGTTACGTATACGGTGGCGAGGTAATTCCCCTCCGTGTCTTCGAGCCATACGGCCAGTTGCGGCGGGTTTTTCTTTTTGATACCTAAAAAGAGGGGATAATCGTGCAACCATGCTTCGCCCGGCTCGATGGTTATCTTCCAATTTCCTTCCCGGTACGTTACCAGCTCTTGTCGGCAGGAAGCCAGAAACGGAAGGAAGAGGCAAAGGCAAATCATTAATTTTTTCATTCGGATTATTTTTGTTTATGAGGTGAAACCAACTTGTTTTTGTAAAAACAGCGTATGTTACCAAAGAGGAACATTGCAGGTAAAAATAACCCGGGTCAGGCTATTTTTATTTCCCTGCGCGGGGAATAAGATACCGGTTCCGCATAGCCTATCCGTAGCAGAACGGCCGGATAGTTTCCTTCGACGGGTAACGAGCGGCGGATTGCTTCGGCCAGCGCCGGCGTTTCGCAAGGCTGGTTCAGGTAGGCGCAGGCAATTCCCGTTTCGGTGGCCCGGAGCAGGAACCGTTGCAACGTGCGTCCCGTATTTATCCACGTCCCGGGCGTATCCGTGCGGCAGGTAAAGAGTACGAAATGCGACGAGGAACGGATTTTTTCCCTGTCGGCTTTGTTCTGTTTATCCGGCTTTAAAAACAAACTCACTATCGGTTTGGCCAGGAAACGGGGAAGCGGCGGATTGCCGAATACATGGTAAACCAGCCCGTCGTTCGTGGCGGCACTCTGCCGGGCGTTGAAACGCATCCACGAAAGCAACTCGTTTTTGAACGCCGGGTCGCCCATCTGGTATTCGTTCCCTTTGAAAACCCACTCGGCGAGCCGGTTACCGTTAGGGCTATCTACGTCCGTGAGGTAAAAGGAAACGCCTTCTTCTGCCGGAACGCATTGCAATGCCTCGCATACTGCGCCGGAAATTTTCTTCCCCGTATAAACGCTCCGGTTGGTTTGCCGTTTCGCTACCTGGCGGAACAACGGATTTTCTTCGCAGGCATCGTTCCGGGTGAGCCCGATGGTAATACCCTCCCGGCTTTGCCGGGTAACAACCGCATCGTACTGGAAGTGGCTGGCGGCGATACACAGGTTCTCTACGGCACATCCCAGGCTGATATACAATTCGCGGTAGTTACCGTCTACTACAGGCAAGGCGAGTTCGAAGCGGGGCAATACTTCGATTGTGTTTCCGCCGGCGCGGAATTTCCACGGTTGCGTATTATGTCCCGAGGGAGCTTTCGCTGCGTATGCCAGCAGTTCCGTGAGTTCGCCGGCAGGTATCCCGGATGTTTGCTTCGTGTTTGTGCTCATATTCGGTTATCGGTTTGAAAAACTTTATCGATCAGTACGTTTATTCCTTCGGCAATTTGTTCCCAGCCGGCTTCCCGGTTTAACGGAATACCGTTGTATACCGGACAAAATTCTTCCAGCATTACCAGGTAGGTCACCGACGCGCTGATTACCGAGGCCATCACCGCGATTTCTTTTTCCGGATACCCGGTTATTTCGCTTACTTTTTTTACCAGATGTAATCCTACTTTTTCCCGTTGTTCCCGGAGCCGGGCGATTATTTCGTTGCCCGACGACAGTTCCCAACGGTAAAGCCGTTTCAACGTAGGTTGGCTGCGGAGTTGCGTAATCTGGTTGCGGAACATCTGTTTCAGGAATGCCGGTACCTGTTCCCGCCCGGGAAGCTCGTCGGGAAAATTGAGCCAGAAGTCGTGCCGGCGGATATAAGCGGCAAGCAAACCTTCTACTGAGCCGAAGTAACGGTAAATCAGTATTTTCGAAACGCCCGATTGCGTTGCTACGGCGTTGATGCCTATTTTTTCGAATCCGGTTTCGTTAACCATCTCTCCGATGGTATCGAGCAACCGTTTTTCGGTAGCTTCCCGGTCGCGTTCGGGAGAGGTGCTCTTTTCTTTCATTTTATTACATGTTACTATTCGGGAACAAATGTATGTTACTTATCGGAAACATCCAAGTTTTCCGGTTATTTTTTTAATGCAGTCGGTTTATAAGCGGCTTCGTATTTCCCGGCGGATGCTTTTACCAGTTTATTTCGCTCAGCCCTTTGCTACGGAAAAACGCATTGGCTTTGCTGAAATGCCTGCAACCGAAAAAGCCGCGGTCGGCCGAAAGCGGGGAGGGATGCGGCGCCGTGAGTACGCAGTGTTTGCGGCGGTCGATAAAGGCGCCTTTCTTTTGAGCGTAGCTTCCCCAGAGCATGAATACGAGGTCGTTGCGTTCGTCGTTCAGCCGGCGGATTACGGCGTCGGTAAATTCTTCCCATCCTTTTCCCCGGTGCGAACCGGCCTGGTGGGCGCGTACGGTGAGTATCGAATTGATAAGCAATACGCCCTGCTCGCTCCAGCGTTCCAGGCGACCGGATTGCGGAACCGGTTTTCCCAGGTCGTTTTTTATTTCCTTAAAGATATTGACCAGCGAGGGAGGAAACGGCACGCCGTCTAAAACGGAGAAACACAGTCCGTAATACTGGCCCGGTTCGTGGTACGGGTCTTGCCCGAGGATAACTGCTTTTACCCGGTCGAACGGACAGGTGTTGAAGGCGTGGAACAATTGCTTTCCCGGCGGGAAAACGGTATGGTGCCTGTATTCGTCTTTTACGAATGCAACCAGCCGTTCGAAATAAGGCTTGTCGAATTCTTCCTGTAAGCGTAGTTTCCAGCTTGCTTCTATTTCTACGTTCATGACGGGATGGGTTAAAGTGAGGTAACAAAAGTAACGGTTAATTCCGTACCAGGCTGCTCTTGCATAGCGGAAATTTGTGGAAATACCGGCCGGGTATGCTGTAATCGGTCGTGCCCGGAAACAACAGCCCTGCCAAACCGGGCAGGTATGCGTGTTAGAGAAAGTATAATATAGCTTATCGGGCCAAACAAAAATAAAACGCTCCGTGTTTATTAATCGAGGCTTTATCTGATTGATACAGCCCGGATTAGAAAACGGAAAAGGCGTATGTGCCCGGAAAGGACGGAAAGGTTACAGCGTGCGGGTTTGTTCTTTGCTGTGCTTCCCGGGGGTATCCCGGAACGGTTCCGTTATCATTTTAATAACTAAAACAGTAAAAAGTATGTTTTATCACGTAAAGGAATTACAGTTCAATGCGCGCGTGTCGAAGCCCGATCCGCGTTTTGCAAGGTTACTGCTCGAGCAATTCGGCGGCGGTAACGGCGAGTTGAAAGCAGCCATGCAGTATTTTGTGCAATCTTTTTGTTGTAAGATGCCTTATCCCGACAAATACGATATGTTAATGGATATAGCATCCGAAGAATTAGGCCACCTGGAAATAGTAGGCGCTACCATCCAGATGTTGCTTGCCGGTGTGAGCGGCGAATTGAAAGAGGCGGCCGATTCTACCGAAATCATGCAAATGATGAGCGGACAGGCCGGTAAGGAAAACTACCTGCAACAGGCTTTGTTCAATCCGCAGTTCGACGTTTTGACAGGAGGAGGCCCGAGATTGACCGACAGCAACGGAAATCCGTGGATGGGTACGTATGTAAATGCCAACGGCGACCTGACGGTGGATTTACGTTCGAATCTGGCAGCCGAGTCACGTGCGAAAATCGTATACGAATACCTGCTGCCTTTTACCGACGATCCGGATGTAAAGGCTACGCTTACTTTCCTGATGACGCGTGAGGTGGCTCACTACCAGCAATTCGAAGCGGCATTGGATACGATTCAGCCCAATTTCCCGCCGGGGGTATTGCAAAGCGACCCGCGGTACAGCAACTTATATTATAATATGTCGATGGGCGAAGACGCCCGCGGCCCGTGGAACGAGGGCGTAAGCACCCAGTTGAAAGAAGAATGGCAGTATATCGACAACCCGCAGCAGCAGGTGGTAGAAACCGACGGGCTGCTCGATATCGAACCGACGGGCACCGACCGTACCGAGGCTTCGGTAAAAGAAGCGGACGAAAAGCTGAGCGAAGTACGCAGCGAGGAAATCAAGTCGGCTACTCCGGAAAAAGATTTGCAATGGAGCGATTATAACGGCGGCTCCATGAAAGGAAAGAAGAAAACGGAAAAGACAGTGTACGCTTAATTGATAAACAGCCGTAAAAAGAATGCGGGGAAACGGGTTTTAACAAGGCCGTTTCCCCGCATTTTTTTTCTTTTCGTTTTGATTCGCCGAAGAGGTGCAGCCGTTTTTTGCATCCGGTTGCCGGAGGGCGCACCCGTTGCAACCGCAACAAAAATCTTTCTTGCCGGGGCTTTTCCGGGAAAAAAGCCGGTAACCCTTCCAACCGGTGTATATCGCCACGGCGATTCCGATGAGTATGATTGCTATGTTCTGCCACATATCGAACGATTTGTTTTAAAGCAAAGATAGGACAAAAAATTCTTTTAGACAGCAGAATATAAGGGTAAAAGAACGGGAATCCGTTCGCTTACAAACCTTTTTTACGCTCACTCGCGACCGTTTCCTACTCAGCCCCGAAAAACACAGGCCACGTCGTATGGCCCCTCGGGCCTCAGATACTATCTTAAAAAGCAATGCTTAGAGCA
>JAJBTJ010000045.1 GCA_020860905.1 Parabacteroides sp.
ACCTGGCGGTGGTAGAATCGGAACTCGACCTGCTTTATAAAATGTTGCTCGAAGTAGCCGGCAAAGCCATGCCCCCCGATGAAAAACTGATAGCCTTTATTTATACCCGGCTGGAAGCGGTAAAAGCCATCGTTTTCAGGAACGGAACGCTGAAAGCCACATTTTTCCGCGACATCTGGCGCGTGGAAAAGGTGAGGAAGAACTTCGATCTGCGGGAAACCGAGATTTTGAAGAACATCCTGGCCGACGGAGTGGAAAAAGGCGTATTCCAGATGCCCGACGTCGAGATTACCGCCAGCGTACTGCACCACGCCATCAAAGGCCTGGAAGTACCTTATATACGCGGTATCATGGGGAAAACGACGGCCGAGCGGGAAAAGAAAAAAGAAAATGTGATGAACCTAATATTCAATGGAATAAAGATTAAGTAAGAATCAGAATGTATATTAATGCGACAGGGTTTTATGTACCTGCGGGACGGGTGCCGAACCAGTATTTTTTAAACGTAAACGGTTTAACGAGCGAATGGATTGAGAAACGAACCGGTATTAAAACCCGGAGTAAAGCAGCCGCCGATGAAAACCTGAACACGATGTCGATGGCAGCTATTCAGGATGCACTACCCAAGTTACCCTATGATATTGCCGAAATGGATTTGATTATCGCGGCGTCTTATTCGCCGTTCGATACGGTAGCCACGCCCGCCCATCTGGCACAGCGTGAGTACAATATGACGAATGCAAAGGCCCTTTATCTTTCGTCGGCCTGTTCCTCTTTTGTGAACGCGCTCGAAGTGGCGGAAGGGTATTTCGCTATGGGCAAGGCGTCGAAAGCACTGATTATCTCGGCCGACCATAATTCGGCTTACAGTAACGAAAGCGACCCGAAAGCCGGGCACCTTTGGGGCGATGCGGCGGTAGCCGTATTCATTTCCAAAGATTCGTGCGCCGCCGGCGAAGCGAAGATTCTCGAAATATATACCCACGGCCTCGGCCATATCGGGAAAGGTCCCGAAGGCGTACAGTTGCGTCCGCGCAACGGAGGCATTATGATGCCGGAAGGAAAAGACGTATTTATAAACGCCTGTATCTATATGCCGCAGAATATCCTGTATTTACTGGAAAAGAACGGCCTTACGCTCGACAACCTGTCTTATTTCATCGGACACCAGGCCAATATGCGTATTATGAGTAATATTGCCAAGCAGTTGAACTTGCCGGAAGAGAAGTTCCTTTCCAACATCGGCGAGCTGGGCAATACCGGCTCTGTAAGTTGTGCGTTGGTGTATGCCCAGCATGCGGCCGGTTTCAGGAAGGGCGATTTGGTAGGGATTACCGTATTCGGCGGTGGCTATTCCACCGGGGCTTGCCTGATTCAGTTCTAATTAATACTATAAAAAAATAACGTGTTATGAAATTATTGGAAGGAAAAGTAGCGGTAATTACGGGAGCTGCCCGCGGTATCGGGAAAGCGATTGCTGTGAAATTTGCGCAGGAAGGCGCTTCTATCGCTTTTACCGATTTGACTATCGACGACAACGCAAAAGCTACCGAGCAGGAAATTGCAGCGCTCGGCGTAAAGGTAAAAGGCTACGCATCGAATGCTGCGAATTTCGAAGATACCCATCAGGTAGTAACCGATATCGTAAACGATTTCGGCCGTATCGATATTTTAGTGAACAACGCCGGCATCACCCGCGACGGGTTGATGATGCGGATGAGCGAACAGCAGTGGGATATGGTTATCAACGTGAACCTCAAATCGGCTTTTAACTTCGTTCATGTCGTTACGCCGGTGATGATGAAACAGAAATCCGGAAGCATTATCAATATGGCCTCGGTGGTAGGCGTTTCCGGAAATGCCGGACAGTGCAACTATTCCGCCTCCAAAGCCGGTATGATCGGATTGGCTAAAAGCATCGCCAAGGAATTGGGGTCGCGCGGAGTACGCGCCAACGCCATCGCTCCGGGATTTATTATTACCGATATGACGGCCGCCTTGTCGGACGAGGTACGCGAGCAGTGGGCTAAACAGATTCCGTTGCGCCGCGGCGGTACGCCCGACGATGTGGCCAACGTGGCCACCTTCTTGGCATCCGACTTGTCGTCGTATGTGACCGGCCAGGTGATTCATTGCTGCGGCGGTATGAATATGTAACCGATGGAGGTCGTCTACGAAGACAATCACCTGATAGCGGTAAGCAAAACCTGCCGTGAAATCGTACAGGGCGATAAAACCGGCGATACGCCTCTTTCGGAAACGGTAAAGCTGTACCTGAAAGAGAAATACCGGAAACCGGGCAACGTCTTTACGGGCGTTACCCACCGGCTCGACCGCCCGGTTACGGGGCTGGTTTTGTTTGCCAAAACAAGCAAAGCGCTTTCGCGCTTGAACGAAATGTTCCGCACCGGCACCGTAAAGAAAACGTACTGGGCTATCGTGAAAAACCGGCCGCTTGCGCCGGAAGGCGATTTGGTACATTACCTGGTACGGAACGAGAAGCAAAACAAAAGCTACGCTTCTGCTACCGAAAAGCCCGGTTCGAAACGAGCGGAGCTGCATTACAAAACGATTGCCCGCTCCGACCGGTACTACTTGCTGGAAATCGACCTCAAAACGGGGCGCCATCACCAGATACGGTGTCAGTTGGCCGAGATGGGATGCCCTATAAAAGGCGATTTGAAATACGGGACCGGGCGTTCCAACCCCGACGGCGGCATCAGCTTGCATGCGCGCCGGGTAGAGTTGGTTCATCCGGTTTCGAAGCAGCCTCTTTCCTTAACGGCGCCCGTACCGGACGACAACCTATGGAAAGAGATGGAAGCATTGGCCGGAAAAGCATGAGAATACGCCGTTTACAAACAACGGAAGGACAGAAGTGTCGGAAAAAAGAGTGGGGTTATCCAACTTTTCTTTTCATGCTTCTGTTTTTTTATTTTCACCGCGCAGGAGCGGAAACGACTGGCTCGCTTTCCGGATACATGGCCGGAAAGGGCTGCCTTACAAAGGCGTTATATTGGATTAGGAAGTGAATAAACAAGCAATCCGCTTTTATGCCAGGCAGCGTGTCGCTTTCTTTCGTGTATGCCTGTCAGGCGGTTCCTTCCATCCGGAATAAGTGAAAAAAGGTGCTCGTGTCCGGTATAGCGGTAGCTGAGTTCGGAATGTGTGCCCGAAAATTAAAAAATAAAATTTCTACAGATGAAAAGAATACATACATTCATGGCAGTATGCCTGCTGCTTGTGTGCCTGGCCCCGGCCGGGAGCGCGTACGGATTGCCCCGCATCCGGATTCTGGCTACCGGCGGTACCATTGCAGGAGTAGGGGCTTCGTCTACCGGTTCGGCTTACAAGCCCGGTCAGTTAGGGGTAGACCAATTGCTGGCTGCCGTTCCCGAAATAAAAGAAGTGGCCGAGGTAACGGGCGAGCAGGTATTTACCATCGCCTCGCAGGATATGACCGTAGCCGACTGGCTGCAACTCGCCCGGCGGGTGAACGAGCTGTTGGCGCGCGACGATGTAGACGGTATCGTACTTACGCACGGTACCGATACGATGGAGGAAACGGCTTATTTCCTGAATCTTACCGTTAAAAGCGATAAACCGGTGGTATTGACCGGCGCCATGCGCCCGGCTACCTCCCTGAGCGCCGACGGTCCGTTGAATTTGTTCGACGCCGTGGTTACGGCGGGAGCGGAAGAATCGGCCGGCCGCGGCGTGCTGGTGGTACTGAACGGTACGGTTTCGGGCGCCCGCGACGTGATGAAAACCCATACGCTCGACGTAGAAACTTTCCGATCGCCCAATACCGGTGCGTTGGGGTATGTAAGCGATGCAAAAGTGCATTATCGTATGGATGGGGAAAAATTGCATACCGCGCACTCCGTTTTCGATGTAACCGGATTAACGGAACTGCCCCGGGTGGGTATCGTGTACGGATATGCAGGTGCCGAGCCGGCTTTGGTGGAGGCATTGGTACAGAAAGGCTACGCCGGAATCGTACATGCGGGCGTAGGGAACGGCAATATTGCCGCCGATGTGTTTCCGGCTTTGATACAGGCGCGCAATAAGGGTGTGCAGATAGTTCGTTCGTCGCGTATTCCGTCTGGTCCTTCCACCTTGAACGCGGAGGTCGACGACGAAGCGAACCGGTTTATCGCCGCGTTGGATTTGAGTCCGCAAAAGGCGCGTATCCTGTTGATGCTTGCCCTGACGCAAACGAACGACTGGAAAGAAATCCAACGACTGTTCGAAGAATACTGAAGCAGGGGCAGGCAGGTCGCCGCAAGTACCCCTATCCTTACGCCCGAGCAGGAAAACGGAAAAAACAGCTTTTAGCGTTAGCTTCCCCTCCGTTCTCCGGGTTTGGTTTATTGTACAGGAATGAATCGTTTTTTCGATAGCGCCGCCGTAACTTTCCGGAAACGGAAATACAGGATAACGCCCAACGTGGTGAGCCCCACCGGAAAACCGCACCATATCCCTACGGCACCCCAGCCGAGAACGAACCCGCAAAAATAGCCTATAGGCAGCGAAAGCAGGAAATGGCATCCGAATGCCGCGATAGCCATATACGTTACGTCGCGTACGCCGCGCAACGCGTTCGAATAAACGATTTGCAACCCATCGCCGAACTGGTAGAGCATCACCGAAAAACTCAGTACGGCTACCAGCCCCGCCACTTGTGCATCGGTAGTGAACAAATAGCCGATGCGGTGGCGCAGGCAACCGATTAACACCACGACGATACACGCCGTTGCCAGCACTAAGTGCAGTCCGGCAACCGTGGCCCGGCGTATCTCGCCGATTTCTTTCTTCCCCAAATAGTTGCTTACGCGGATGGTTACGGCCGCGGCGATACCGTAATAAATCATAAACCCCAAGGTAGTAACCACACCCACGATTTGGTGCGCAGCTAAAGCGATGCTGCCCAGCCACCCCATCATGACCACGCTCAAGCTGAACGAAGCCGTTTCTACCCCCATCTGCAAGCCTACCGGCAATCCCAGCCGCGTAAGCCGCGACAACGAGTTCCGGTTCACCCTGCCTTCCCGAAACCCGGCAGCATACTTTCCGTATTTTTCCCGCTTGAAAAAAAGAAAAGCGAAAACCAGGCAAATACCGATGCGGCTTACCAGCGTGGAGATACCGGCGCCGGTAAGTCCCAGTTCCGGAACGCCGCATTTGCCGTAAATCAGGAAATAATTGCCGATGATGTTCAATACGTTCGCCCCCAGCATAATCCACATCGGCGTACGGGTATCCGTAGTGCCGTCGGCAAACTGTTTAAACGAGTTGAACAACATGGCGAAAATCACGGAGAAAAGTTGCAGCAGGTAGTAAGGAACGATATACGGCATCAGTTCGGGCGGCTGTTCCAGTACATCGATGCGGAGTAATAAAACGAACATGCACTGGCTCAGCAAGATGCCGACGATAAAATTGATGAACAGGCTGTTCTTTACCAGTACCCCGATTTCTTTATATCGCCCGTTGGCGAACAGGCTGCCTACCAGCGGAGTCAGTCCGTACGAGAAACCCATACCGAAAATAAAAGCCAGCGTAAAGAAGTTATTCACGAACGAGGCCGCCGCCAACTCGGCGGTGCTGTGATGCCCCACCATGATATTATCGGCAAACCCTACCACGATAATACCCAACTGCCCCAGCATAATCGGAGCGCCTAAGCGTAAAGTGCGGATATAGTGGGTTTTGTATTTCCCTGCGTTCAACAGCATTCAAAGAGCGGTTGCCGGGTTACTTTTCCACTATTTTAAGCTTCATGCGGATGTTTTTCAGCGGGCAGTCGTCTTCGTTCGTTTCCGTCATACTGATTTTTTCGGCCGTCTTTATCCCGTCTACCACTTCGCCGAACACGGTGTAATTCCCGTCCAGGTGGGGAGCACCTCCCTGTATTTTATACGCCTCGCGTTGTTCCGGCGTAATCAGCACTTCCGGCAACCGGCTACGGTACTCGTTCAGGGCGAGTCGCGCCAGCGAGTCTTTTTCGAGCGCTTCCGGGGTTCTCTCTTCCGCACGGGCATATACTTTCAGGGTATCCCCTTCGGAAACGTCGTATTTGCCGAATATTTCCGCGTGGAGTTTGCTGGTCCGCTCCTTTTCCATCTTATCCAGCTCGTGGTCGGTATAAAACTTACCGGTAACGATGTAATATTGCGAGGCTGACGATGCTTTTTCCGGATTCACGTCGTCGCCCGTACGCGCTGCGCATAAGGCTCCCCTTTTGTGGAAGTATTTCGGGAAAACGATTTCGGCCGGTACGGTGTAATCGAGTTCCCCGTCGCCCAGGTGCTTATCCATCGGCGCGTCTTTCGACGTTACGTCGCCCCCCTGAATCATGAACAGCTTGATTACCCGGTGGAACAGCAGGTCGGTATATGCGCCTTCCTTTACCAACTTGATAAAGTTATCACGGTGGCGGGGCGTTTCGTTATACAGTTTGACTTTGATTTTCCCCATATTGGTTTCAATCAGCACCAGCGTTTCTTTTTCTTGCGCGCCGGCCGGCAGGCATAGTCCCGTTAGCAAGGCAAAAGTCAATAAGATTGCAGCTTTCTTCATCGTGTATTTTAATGTAGGTGTCCGGAGAAAAGGAGTGTAAGCCGGGCGTAAAAGCAGGTTTTACCTGGTTATGCCGAGGCGCAGCCTATCTTCTCTTATTTCGAAAACAAAAGTAATTAAATTTTCGAAGAACCCTTTCGCCGCCGTCGAATAATTTGCATGCAATGCACGGCGGTAAGTCTCTTTTCGCCGGCGAAACGGAGCCCGGAAAGTGCTTTCCAGGCTATGTCGGTGCGATTTTATTTGAACGTTCAAATAAAAAATCGTTACTTTACTCCCCGGAATCTAACTTTATATCGTCTGTATCATGAACATATCCAAATGCACTCTCCCGGCTATCTTGGCCGTTTTTTTCTGTATGAACGCGGTTGCGCAGCAACCTTCCGGCGCCGACGACCGGGCTTTTTGGGTGGAAACCCTGGTTAAAATAGCCGACCCGGTATTGACCAACCTCAGTAATAATACGTTGCGGAAGAACATGCCGTACGAATCGCTTACGCCCGAACGGAGCGATTTCGCCCACCTCGAAGCGGTAGGCCGGCTGCTATGCGGCATTTCCCCGTGGCTGGAGCTCGGCCCCGACGCTACGCCGGAAGGACGATTGCGGAAAAAGTACATCGACTTAACGGTAAAAGGATTGGCGAACGCCGTAGACCCGTCGTCGCCCGATTACCTGGTATTCGGCAAGCCGTACCAACCGCTGGTCGACGCCGCTTTCCTGGCGCAGGGATTGTTGCGCGCCCGCACCCAGGTATGGGAGAACCTCGATAAACAGGCGCAGGAGCGGATGATTACAGAATTGAAACGGAGCCGGGGTATCAAGCCCTGGGAAAACAACTGGCTGCTTTTCGCTTCGATGGTAGAAGCGGCGTTGCTCGAGTTTACCGGCGAGTGCGACATGCAACGGCTTACGTACGGCGTGTATAAATTCCGCGACGAATGGTACAAAGGAGATGCGCTTTACGGTAACGGGCCGGCCTTTCACATGGATTATTATAACAGTTTCGTGATTCATCCGATGCTTACGGATGTACTGGGCGTGATGAAAAAACACGGAATCGAAGGAAACGAATTTTACGATACGCAGGTAAAACGGCTGGCACGGTACGCCGATATTCTGGAGCGTTTTATTTCGCCCGAAGGCACTTTCCCGGTAGTAGGCCGCTCCATCGTATACCGTTTCGGTGCGATGCACGCGTTAGGGCAGGCAGCTTTGATGCAAATCCTCCCGGAGCACATCGTTCCGGCACAGGTACGTTGCGCCATGACGGCGGTAATCCGTAACCAGATGAAGTCGGCGGATAACTTCGATGCCGGCGGCTGGTTGCGGGTAGGCTTCGCCGGCAAGCAAATCGGCATGAGCGAAACGTATATCAATACGGGCAGTACTTACCTGTGCGCTATGGGCCTGGTGGAACTGGGCTTGCCTGCGGACAACGAATTCTGGTCGGCGCCGTATGCCGGGTGGACTTCGAAGAAGGCCTGGAACGGCGAAGAAGTGCAAATCGACCACGCAATCAAGTAAAGAAAGCGCAGCCTTGGCTCTCGGCGGCGGGCTCCGGGCCGGCCGGATTGCCGTTGCAGGTAGTAATGAAGGTTCAGCCTTGGCCAGCTATGTATTTTGTTTGATAAAAGCGATTCGTTTGCCGGATTTTCCTTTTTTATGCCGGACAAAACCGGTTTTGTGCAGATAAAAACTGTATCCGCAGTCCTGCGGATGTCCGTCCTTAAGCTACGGATGTCCGTCCGCAGCCTGCGGACGAACATCCGCAAGCTAAGGATACAGTTTTCCTTACCATAAACGGATGAAAAGGACAGCCTGAATCCGGTTTTATCCGGGCAAGCCTGAAAAAAGTTCTTATTTACCGGATATCCCCGGATAAGTTCGTCGGCGATAGCCCGTTATAGGAACGTAGCTCGTTCAGGAACCGCCCTGTAAAGCGACCGTTCGTCCGGGCCTATATATAAAGCCGTATTTCTTCTGCCGTATCGACGATATAATCCGCACCGTTTTCTTCCAGTTCCCGGCGCGGACGGAATCCCCACGTTACCCCTATCGACGTAATTCCGCTGTTGGCAGCCGTCTGCATATCCACGCCCGAGTCGCCTATATACAAGGTTTCCTCTTTCGAAACGCCCGCCGTTTCCAGAATCGTATACACGATAGCCGGGTCCGGTTTTACCGCGACGCCTTCGCGCTGCCCTAATACGGCTGTGAAGCGGATGCCGGGAAAGTAGCTGCTAATCAGTTTCTCCGTAGCCTGTTGGTATTTATTGGAAGCCACCGCGAGGCGGACGCCGTTCGCCTGCAAGTGCGCTAATAATTCCGGGATGCCGGGGTAGGGTACGGTATAATCGGTGTTATGCGTATCGTAGTAGGGAAGGAACGCCTGGCGGATTTTCAGTAGGTTCGCTTCGGTTCTTTCCCCTTCGGGCAGCGCCCTTTCGAACAGTTTGTTAATGCCGTTCCCGACGAAAAAAGGGTAATCGGCGAGCGGATGCTCGGCAAATCCGTTGCAGCGTAACGCATGGTTGGTACTGTAAGCCAGGTCGGCAATCGTATTCAGCAAGGTGCCGTCGAGGTCGAAAATCGCTAATTTTTTCATCTGTAACGTGTTTATTTATACATCTGTCATGGCGGAACAAACTGGCTGGCCCGCAGGCACTCCGTACCGGGCAGGGCCCGATTGGCATCGTATCGCCGGGATACGGGCACGTTAATTGTACGGAAACGTCCCGGCTGTTTGCATCCGGGCGCTGCAACGGGGTATGCCTCTTGTGGGGAGCCTGTTTTTTTCAGGGAGGCAAACATAGCGAAAATCTTCCGTTCACGGCTCGTTTTCCGCCCTAAAAGGCGTTAAAACCCTTCACCTTTCCCCGGTTTTTCATTGGCGTGAAGCGTTATTTATTTTACCTTTGCGTGCAGTTGTTTAACAGGATAATACCGAATGTATTACTAAAACACATATTATAAAAACTAATATTATGGCAGAACAAAAAGAAAAGCTTTTCTCCGAATTCGCTCCGGTAAGCACCGAGGCGTGGAAAGAGAAAATCGTAACCGACCTGAAGGGAGCGGACTTTGACAAAAAGCTCGTTTGGAAAACAGGCGAAGGATTTAACGTATATCCTTATTACCGCGCAGAGGATATAGAAGGAATGAAAACGGCCGAGTCTCTGCCCGGCCAGTTCCCGTATGTGCGTGGTACGAAGGTCGATAACGACTGGAAGGTGCGCCAGAACATCGAGGTGGAGTGCTGCAAGGCCGCTAACGAAAAAGCGCGCGATTTATTGGAAAAAGGGGTGAACTCGCTCGGTTTCATCCTGAAGAAAGAAGACGTAACCCCGGAGAACATCGCTACTTTGCTCGAGGGCATTTGTCCGGAATGCGTAGAACTCAACTTCAAAACCTGTAACTGCAAGGCGGCCGAGCTTATCGGCATTCTCGCCGATTATATAAAAGGAAAAGGGGCCGACGTCGCCAAGTGCTTCGGCTCGGTTAACTTCGACCCGTTCCGGAAGATGCTGGTAAAAGGGCGCGACGTAGAAAACTGGGTAGAGAAAGCGGTTGCCGTGCTCGAAGCCGGAAAGGCGCTCCCGCGTTACCGCGTGTTGGCGGTGAACGCTTTTCTTTTTAACAATGCCGGTTCGTATATTACGCAGGAACTGGGGTATGCCCTGGCCTGGGGAAACGAGTTGCTGGCCAAATTGACGGAGGCCGGCTTCCCGGCCGACGAAGTAGCCAAGAAAATCAAGTTCAATTTCGGTATCGGGGCCAACTATTTCCTGGAAATCGCCAAGTTCCGCGCCGGACGCTGGCTGTGGGCCGAAATCGTAGCCGCCTACAAGCCGCAGTGCCAGCGCGATTGCGATAACAGCAAGCCCGACGGGTTGTGCCGTTGCGCCGCCAAGATGCAGGTACATGCCCAAACGTCGCAGTGGAATATGACGATTTACGATGCTCACGTAAACTTGTTGCGTTCGCAAACGGAAGCGATGTCGGCTACGCTCGGCGGAGTGGATTCGGTAACGGTTCGCCCCTTCGACGAAGTATATAAAAAGGCCGACGATTTTTCCGAGCGGATTGCCCGCAACCAGCAATTGCTGTTGAAGGAAGAATGCCATTTCGATAAAGTAGTCGACCCGTCGGCCGGCTCGTATTACATCGAGAACCTCACGGTATCGGTGGCCGACCAGGCCTGGAAGATTTTCCTCGAAGTAGAAGAAAAAGGCGGTTTTTATGCCGCAGTGAAAGCCGGCGACGTGCAGAACGCCGTAAACGAAGCCTCATCCAAGCGGAAAGCGGCTGTCGCTACCCGGCGCGAAATCCTGTTGGGTACCAACCAGTTCCCCAACTTTACGGAAACGGCTGCCGGGAAAATTGAAAAAACCGAAGGATGCAGTTGCGGTTGCAATGCCGAGAAAACCATCGCTACCCTGAATTTCGCCCGGGGCGCCAAGGAATTCGAAGATTTGCGCCTGGCAACCGAAAAGAGCGGCAAAACGCCGAAAGCCTTTATGCTTACCATCGGTAACCTGGCGATGCGCCTGGCCCGTTCGCAATTCTCTTGTAACTTCTTCGGTTGCGCGGGATATAAGGTAATCGACAA
Source organism: Parabacteroides sp. (assembly GCA_020860905.1). GTDB lineage: Bacteria > Bacteroidota > Bacteroidia > Bacteroidales > Tannerellaceae > Parabacteroides_B. The sequence goes on from JAJBTJ010000045.1 coordinate 11,193, forward strand.
CCTGGGATTCGATACGGTAGAAGCCGGTGTGGAAGCCACCATGCAGGCTGGCGCCGACATCGTGGTGCTCTGCTCGAGCGACGACGAATATGCCGAACTGGCTCCGAAAGCGTTTGCCGCGCTGAACGGCCGCGCGCAGTTCGTGGTAGCCGGTGCGCCCGCTTGCATGGACGAACTGAAAGCGCAGGGCATCGACCAGTTTATCAATGTTCGTTCCAATGTGCTCGAAACGTTGAAGGCATTCAACCAGAAATTAAATATTAATTAAACACAGCGACACCTATTTACAGAGAATTCTACAGACGACGTATCGACGGAATGCCATAAGTTTCGTGTCTCTGTGACTCTGTGTGCTAATAATCCGATAGATTATGAGACCAGATTTTAAAAATATAGATTATAAAACCGCCGGATTCGCTACCGCCAACGTAGCCGAATGGGCAACCGCCAACGGCATCGAAGCCGATTGGAAAACACCGGAACACATCCAGGTAAAACCGGTTTACACGAAAGAAGACCTCGAAGGAATGGAGCATTTGAATTATGCTTCCGGTATTCCTCCCTATTTACGGGGCCCGTACAGCGCTATGTACCCGTTGCGCCCTTGGACGATTCGCCAATATGCCGGATTCTCCACTGCCGAAGAATCGAACGCTTTCTACCGCCGTAACCTGGCTTCCGGGCAAAAAGGGTTGTCGGTTGCCTTCGACCTTCCTACCCACCGCGGCTACGATGCCGATAACGAACGGGTGGTAGGCGACGTAGGTAAAGCCGGCGTTTCCATTTGTTCGCTCGAAAACATGAAGGTGCTTTTCGACGGTATTCCCTTGAATAAAATGTCGGTTTCCATGACCATGAACGGCGCCGTGCTGCCCGTGCTGGCCTTTTATATCAACGCCGGACTGGAACAGGGTGCCAAATTGGAAGAAATGGCCGGTACCATCCAGAACGATATCCTGAAGGAATTCATGGTGCGTAACACGTATATCTATCCGCCCGAATTCTCGATGAAGATTATTGCCGACATCTTCGAATATACTTCGCAGAAGATGCCGAAGTTCAACTCGATTTCCATCTCGGGTTACCATATGCAGGAGGCAGGCGCTACCGCCGACATCGAAATGGCCTATACGTTGGCCGACGGGATGGAATACCTCCGTGCCGGTATCAATGCCGGTATCGACGTGGATGCGTTCGCTCCCCGGTTGTCGTTTTTCTGGGCTATCGGTGTGAACCACTTTATGGAAATCGCCAAGATGCGCGCCGCCCGTATGTTGTGGGCGAAAATCGTAAAGAGCTTCGGCGGCAAGAACCCGAAATCGCTGGCGTTGCGTACGCACTGCCAAACGTCGGGCTGGTCGCTTACCGAGCAAGACCCGTTCAATAACGTAGGCCGTACTTGTATCGAAGCGATGGCCGCCGCGTTAGGGCATACCCAGTCGTTGCATACCAATGCGCTCGACGAAGCTATTGCATTGCCTACCGACTTCTCGGCCCGTATCGCCCGTAACACGCAGATTTATATCCAGGAAGAAACGAAAGTTTGTAAGGAAATCGACCCGTGGGCCGGTTCGTACTACGTGGAAACGCTAACGAACGAGTTGGCGCATAAGGCGTGGGCGTTGATTCAGGAAATCGAAAGCATGGGCGGTATGGCCAAAGCCATCGAAACCGGCTTGCCGAAGATGCGTATCGAAGAAGCGGCTGCCCGTACGCAGGCCCGTATCGACTCGGGCGTGCAAACCATCGTCGGTGTGAATAAATACCGGTTGGAAAAAGAAGCGCCCATCGACATCCTCGAAATCGACAACACGGCGGTTCGCCAGGAGCAAATCGGCCGGTTGAAAGAGTTGCGCGCCAACCGCGACGAAGCGGCTGTTCGGCAGGCGTTGGCCGATATTACCGAATGTGTGCGCACGAAGAAAGGAAACTTGCTCGAGTTGGCCGTAAAGGCGGCCGGGCTTCGTGCTTTGCTGGGCGAAATTTCGGATGCTTGCGAAGAGGTAGTGGGGCGTTATAAAGCAATTATCAGAACTATATCAGGCGTGTACTCATCAGAAACAAAGAAAGATGCCGACTTCGTAAAGGCTTGCGAGCTGGCAGAACAGTTTGCTAAGAAAGAAGGTCGTCAACCCCGTATCATGATTGCCAAAATGGGGCAGGACGGGCACGACCGCGGTGCGAAAGTGGTAGCTACCGGCTATGCCGATTGCGGTTTCGACGTGGATATGGGGCCGTTGTTCCAAACTCCCGCCGAAGCGGCTCGCCAGGCGGTAGAGAACGATGTGCACGTATTGGGCGTTTCGTCGCTGGCGGCCGGACATAAAACGTTGGTTCCGCAGGTAATCGACGAGTTGAAACGGCTCGGACGGGAAGACATCCTGGTGATTGCCGGCGGCGTTATCCCGGCACAGGATTACGATTTCCTGTATAAAGCCGGCGTTACGGCCATCTTCGGCCCCGGTACGAACGTATCGAAATCGGCCAGCCAGATTCTGGAAGTGTTGCTGGGCGAATAAGCATTCGCCGAGCGGCTGTACATAAAGCGAAGCCCGGTTCCCTGCATGCGGAACCGGGCTTTTGTATACCGGTTATTTTATGTACCTTTGGCGCACTATACATTTATAAACCCTAAGAACATGGAAATGAAAGTTTGTCAAAGCTGCGGGATGCCTTTACGCGAAGAAAAAGAGTTCGGTACGAATGCCGACGGCAGCAAAAATGAAGAATATTGCGTATACTGCTATCAAGGCGGCCGGTTCATGCAGGATTGCACGATGGAGGAAATGATTGCCCATTGCGCCGAGTTTACCGACGAGTTCAATAAGGGAGCCGGAACGAACTTTACGAAAGAAGAAGCCATCGCCGGGATGCGCGAATACTTCCCGCAATTGAAACGCTGGAAAAAATAAGTGCCGGAATATACTGGGTAAAAAGGGCTGCCCTGCAAGTGCACAACGAGGTGCGGAGATATACTTGCGGGGCAGCCCTTTTTCTTTTCCGCTCGTCCGTTTTATTCTTCCGGAGCGAACATCGGGTCCCAGGCCGGAAGTTTCACCGGCGTTTGTTTCAATACTTCTTTTGCTTTGGCGGTAAGGTATTTTTTATCCACTACCAGCCGGAACATATACTCGTCGAACCACTTGTCTGTCATAATCAGGTGGCCGTTGTTGGCACCGGGGCCCCAACTGTTTTCCACCATCCACTTTTTGGGTTTCCCTTGCGCATCGAGGTCGACTGCCATCAGCGTCATCGCATGCGACGAGCCGCTCGAAAAGGTTTGGATGCGCTGTTTCTTATCCATGCCGAAAGTGGTGCCGAACAACGAGCCGTAGTCGAAGTTATTCACATCGAGCAATCCCCGTTCGCGGTCGAGGAATTTGCCCACGTCGCACGAGAAGTACATCATCGTACTGTCTTTGATAGAGGCGATGGCCATTTCTTTGATGTCCTCTACAGGCAGGTTTATGTAAGTCCAGTTCTTTCCGTCGTACCGGTGCCGGTCGTAATCTATTTCATACAATTTATAATATTCCCGCGACGGGTCGTTCATCAACATCACGTAGTTGTTCGCCAGGTCGTCGCTGATGTACTCGCGGAAGAACGAAAGCGGCGTATAGGTTTTCGTTTCAACCGGATTGCCTTGTGCGTCTTTCCGCGTCCACGTAAATTCCGTAGGCGGTTCGCCTAAGTTGAGTACCAACATCCGGTATACCGTACCTAACATAGCGGTCTTTTCCTTTTCCAACTCGGCCAGTTTTTTGCCCTGAGCCGCCAGTTCGCGTAGCTGCAACCCGAATTCTTTCAGCTTCAATCCGATGAGGTTGGCCATTTGCCCCGTGTTTTCGCTGCTGTGCGTTTCGGGCATCACTTCGCGCGGAACCACCCCGTATTTACCTAAAATATCGGAGATGCCGGTAAACTGGCCGCCGTCGCTGAGCGGATTTTTAAACAGCCATTCTACCATCTTGTCGTCCATCGGCTTTTCCCGCGTGTCGATAATCCCTTGCAGGAACAGGTTGGCTTTCTCCAACTGGTCCCAGAAAAATGAGTAGTTTTGCGAGAACTGGAACGGCCCCATGCCGTATTTTTCGATGGCTCGGCTCCGGAATACGTTCAGGCCGGTAAACAGCCAGCAACGTCCGGATGCTTTCTGATTGGTAATGCCTTTCGACGGTATCTTGTGCGAAAAGTAGGTGTCGATATCGCCGGCGTTTTCTCCGTTCACGGCCAGCTTGCGGATGTCGTTGTTGGCGATAGCGTTCCGGATGGCCTTATCTTCCGACGTGTTTTTGTACGATTGCTTGATTTGCTGCAACATTTCCGGCGAAATGCCGCCCCCTTTTTGCTGGGCCTGTACACCCAGGGCGATGCCCAAGGCGAAAGCGGCCAGCCATAGCTTGTTCCGTTTCATAAATAATGGTATTGCGTTTAATGGTTGATAAATTAGTCGGTACCCGGTTTGTTTCCGGCAAATTTACAAAAAGTCTGGTATTATAAGGAACGATGAGGCTGCAAACAATTCCCTTTCCGCCGAACCGGCGGAAAGAAACAGTAGGGTATACCTGCTTAAATGCGAAAGCGCAGAGACTTCGGATTTTTATTTTATATTCCGGAGCGTTCTGCGCTTCCCTGTGCGGTAGCCGGTAAAACCGGTATCTGTTTTCCCGGCTATCCATCCGGAACAGTTTATCGGGTAGCTTTCGTTTTGGTGAGCAAAATAATTCGTCCTTCTTTGCTTTTTACCGGAATGGATTCGCCGGTCGTAAATGTTTGCGCTTCTTGGAAATCCTGGATGGCTGGCGCTTCGAGCCGGATGCTGCCGGGGTTCGTCCCTAACGCATTCCAATCGAAAGAAAGTTGCACGGTATGATCGTTCGTATCGAAATTTCCCAACGCAATCAGCACTTGGTCCGGTTTTACATAAGCGGTTGCTTTTACATGCGGCGACGATGTGCATACCGGACAATTTTCGTCCCAGTAGCCCAACATCTGCGCATCTTCTATGCCGAACGATTTCCACAACGCCCAAATCGGAGCAGGCGAGTATTGGCTGTACGAATGGCGCCCGGTGGCGCCGTATACCATGCCGAGAAACCGGTTGCCGCCGTCCTGGAGCATTTCGCTCATCAATCCGAAAGGAATGCCGGAAAATGTAACGAACCATTCGTCGGGCTGCATCTGGTTGTAACGGAAACTTTCGCCGAACCATAACCGGTCTATATACGGGAAAAAGTCGGTATATTGGTTGGCCGGCCCTACCGAATAACCCGTATTGGAGTGTAAATCGATTAAAGCGCCCGGATGATACCGATTCATGATTTTACGCATTCGTTTCATCACCGTACGGTCAAACGAAACATCATCCATATAAATGCCGTCGATGTCGTAAGTTTCGAACATCCATCGCGCCCCTTCGAGGTAATAATTAATCCAGCGGGAGAAGCCGTTCAACACTAAGGCGGCATCCGATTTTTCGCCCGGCAGTTCGGCGTACCAAGCCGGTTTGTAGTCGTCGATGAGGTGTTCGCAGTGCCACGGAAGGCCGTACCCTGCACCTGTTACGAAGATTTCGTGGCCGAGGCTTTTCAAGGCATATATTTCTACTGCGGAATTGCTGAGCTCGCGAATGGTATAATATAATTTTACTTTCCGGTCGCACTGGTGTTCGTGCCGGATAAAAGCAATGAGCGGGTCGCGTACGAGGAACGGATAGTTGATTACCGGATTCAACGGCTTGGCATGGTGGATATTGGCAATATTCGCTCCTTCTTCGGCTGCCCGGTCGAAGCCGGACGGGTCGGCATGGAAATACCTTTCGGAAAAATGTTTCGCCGGGTCGAGCGGTTTGAGCGGGGTGATAAGCACTGCAAATTCGAAATCTTTCGGTTCCGCGGTAAGGGTATCTTTGCCGGTCGATGCGATAATCCGGGCGCTCTGTCCTTTCGCGCCGGTAACGGAGATGCTTCCTTTTCCGTTGTTTGCCCATACCTGGGGAGGAGCCGGCTTGTAATCGTTTAAGAGCGGTCCGTGGTAAGTGCCTCCCCGGAATTCTACGTGCAGGCCGGCCCGGGCACCTCCTATCCAGTAACTGTCCCAAGGGCCTTTCCAATCCCACCGGTAAGCATCCGGACGAAATCCGCCCCGGAATCCGGTACCCATAAAATACTCGGAGGCATACGGGGTATACCGGCTTACCAGTTGTATATCGTCGATAACTTCCGGACGTTCGGAAGCCACGCGCAAGTGGTACCGGATATATCCGTCGTATTCCATATAGGCGTTACAGTCGAACCGGATGGAGCCTTGTACGGATGACGCCTGCCAGCGGATTAATCCGGGTGCGGCCTGGGAGAGTTGTACGTTCGACGCATCGAAAGCAACCGGTCCGCGTCGCGTATGAACTATGAATCGGAGCGGTTCGGCCAACACTTGCCGGTCGTTGATACGGATGGAATCGGGTAAACCGTTTCCCCCTACCGACACGTATTTATCCGTTGCCGCAACCGTATGCCCGGCGAGTACCATATCCCGGTAAGGAGTCGTGGGAAGCAGGTCTTCGCCGATACGCGAATTGAGCCACCTTAGCCGGGCGTGCCGCCACAAATCGCTGTCGCCTTTGTCGGCAAGCACTGCCTTGTCTACGTTTATCCGTATCTGAATGTTACGCGGAGCGATGCCGTCGGCTGTCAGGGTGGCTGTTCCTTCGTAATTGCCTTTCCGGGCATTTTCCGGCACCTGGATGCCACACCACAACGCCTGGATTTTTCCTTCCGGAACGTTTATGGGAAAGGTCACCGGATTACCGTCCCAGTTAATTCCTTCCTGATTGAAACAAGTAACCTCGTCCCGGTAAATCGTGTCGGTACCGTTGGTAAAGTCGCCGAACCGGAGTTTTACATTTTTCAGCGTTTCCCGGGCAGCCCATACGCCGATTTGCCAAACATAATATTCGTTTTGTAAAGCGTGTCCGGTAAATTGGTCGGATGGCCCGTTTTCTCGTACCCAACGTACCGGTAACCGGTTGGTAAGCCGTATCGGATAAGCCCGGTCTTCTGTAAAAAGTACCGGATTTTCGGGATGGGCTTGTTTTAAACTGTCCGTTTCGCGGGCGGTGGCGATTGTTCCCATCGAAGTGAAGAAATCGAACCGGCTGCGGCTTTCGAATCGTAGTACCCGGGCTTTTGCCGGCGAGTTGTTGCCCGAAGTTACGGATGCGACCCAGGCGGAGTCGGCTTCGTATACGGGCGGAAGGTAATCGTTCCAGGGCTTACCGTACCGGGCATCGTCGCTCCCTTTCCTGAATTTGTAAGGGAGATAATACACATAATAGTTTCCCGGTACGGTTATCGGTTCGAAAACGATGACTCCTTTTTCGGCAGATAATTCACGGATAAGTACATTTTTTATTTCCAAACCGGTAGTCGCATCCGTTACCACCACTTTTTTTGTTTCCGGTCTCAAATCCGGACGGCGCCAGGGCAATTCTACTTGTACGGCTGGAGTGGCCGGAGTTTCGTTTACCGATACCACGGCGCGGTGGTTGCCTTGCCGGTCGGCTTGCCATTCCGTTGCCGATACTACGAACGGAATGCCGTCGGGGGCGTAATTCCGGTATTGACTCTCTCCGTCGGGCGAGGTTTCCTGTGAAGCACAACCAGCCAGTAAAAAACTGATAAAAATGCCGGCTGTCAAGATGGATTGTTTCATGGTGTAAATAGATATAAACAATTGATGATGACTCGTAAATAAAAGGAAAGACACAAATAGGCAGTTGTTTTCATAGAATGATTATTTTGCTGTATTTCGTGTCTTTCCTTAAAAATCAATTTGCCGGAATAAGCGGCGGAAAGATCAATACCCCGGATTCTGATCGTCTTTCAATAGCGGGTTGGTGTCGATGGCGGAAGTCGGAATCGGCATTAACAGCAACCGGTCGTCCCACACTTTTGTGATAACCACGTGTCCGTTCGGAGCGGTCGAAGGGCCGTTCAGATAATGCTGGCAATACGTGCTTCCGTAGCGGCGTACATCATCGAAGCGGTGTCCTTCGCCGGCCAGTTCGATACGGCGTTCGTTACGTAAAAGGTCGATAGCCGCGTCTTTCGACAAAGCGGCCGGAACGTCGGGCATACCGCAACGGTCGCGGATATCGTTCAGCGCATCCCGTACCTCTTTGTCGTATCCGGTGTTCATCAAATGGGCTTCGGCAAAGGTGAGCAATACTTCGGCATACCGGATAGTCGGGTAATCGTCGGGCGAAGCGGACTGATTATACGGATTGACGGAAACCATTTTCCTGTAACTGAACCCTGTCCATGAAAAGTTGCCCAACGCGTCGATATTCGATGGGTCCCATCTGTAATAATGTTCGCCTACCGGCGACCCGTGCCATCCCTTGAAGGGGAACATAAACGATACGTACAGTCGGCTGTCGCGGTTTTTAAATTCTTTCATATACTCGTAAGTCATCAAATCCGTTCCGGTTGCGAACTTCTTATATGCCGTTTTGTCCAGGTCTTTGGCGTGGTTCCAAATCTTTTCATAATCCATTTTACGCTGGTCTACCGTAGGAGGGGTGGGGATGGTTTTTCCGTCGACCGACCAGTAAGCATCTATCAAATCCTGCATCGGCTCGTACGAAGAATACCCGTCTTTTATCGACATGTCCAGCGGAATAAAATAGGTATATCGGTACGCATCGTTCGCATTGGCGTCAGCCATGTACTCGTGAGTGAGCACATATTCTTTGTTGGCCGGCGACGCATTGGCGCCATGCCACAACGCTTCGTAACTGAACATTCCTTTAACGAAAGCGTCTTTGTCTATCCCCCGTGCGGTGAAATCCACATACAAATCCATTTCGTCGGCTTCCTGTTGTTGGGCGGCGTCTAAAGATGCAATCCGGAATAAAGCATATTTCTTACTGTCTATTACCTCCCTGGCCGATTTTTCGGCTTCTGTGTAATTCCCGAAATATAAGGCGGCCCGGGCTCGCAGTGCCAACGCTGCATAACGTGTAATGCGACCCGTTTCGTTCAGGTATCCGCCGGGATAGCTTTCCGGAAGCAACGTCGCTATTTCGGCCAGTTCATCCAGGATGAAAGCGTGTACTTCTTCCACGGAATTACGCGGCATATTCGGAGCGTCATACGGAACTGCTTCTGTGATGATGGCTACTTTACCGAAATATTGGGTAAGTTCCAGGTACGAGAATGCACGGAAAAAACGGGCTTCGGCTTTCATCCGGCCTTTCATGTCGTCGCTCATCTCGCATTTATCTACGTTATCGATAAAGGTATTGGCGCGGCGTACTGCTTCGAAATTATAGTCGCCGTAAGGTGCAGCCGTACTGATGCCGTTTTGCTGTACCAGTTCGAAGTTGCCTTCCCAGGGTTTATGACTGTGGGCGTTGTCGGTGCACATCTCGTCCCAGATATCCAGTCCTTTCATCTTTTCATAACAACTGTTCAAGGCATACCAGGCATCTTTGTCTGTTTTCCAGTAACTCGGAGCCGAGATTTCGGCGGGCGGCACTACATCCATGTTACAACTGCCGAGGATGGCAGCCAGGGCATACGCGAGAACCGAATTTCTTATAGGTGTTTTCATATTTTCTTTTCGTTTTACCAATTAAAAAGTTACGTTTAAACCGAAAGCAACCGATTTGGTGCCTAATGTCTTCACTACGCTTCCGTACGTTTCGGGGTCGAAATCTTTCATTTTATGGTCGGCGCGGATTGTAAACAGGTTTTCGGCCGTAACATAGAATTTCAGGGATTGGAGGTAGAGTTTCGTTACTACCTCTTTCGGCACCACATATCCCAACGTGATATTCTTGAAACGGAAATAATCGGCGTCGAATAGTTCGTAGTCGCTAAAGGCGCGGTTGTAGGTAGTATGTACGTCGCCGGCTGTGTAGATTCTCGGATAAATGGCGTGCGGATCGGGATTTTCTTCTGTCCAGCGCGACATGTGGTAGCGGTGCGGACTATCCTGGCCGTGGAAAAAAGGATGTACCTGGTATACTTCGAATCCTACCTGCGCACCACTTACGCCTTGGCCGAAGATGCCGAGTTCGAAATTTTTATATTGTACGTTCAAATTAAGCCCGTAAGTAAAACTGGGCACTTCCCGGCCGATGATGGTACGGTCGTCGTCGGTAATCGCCTCGCCCCATTTCAAATCGCGCTGCGGAACGAACTTGATGTCGCCGGCATTCGGAGTCACCCCTCCGTAAGTATAGTAACGGCCGCCGTCTATTTCGTCCTGGGTATATAACCCGTCGCTTTGGAAACCATAGAACGAACTCACGGCTTCGCCTTCGCGTAAAATATATTTCACTACGTCGTGTCCCCCTTCGATGTTTTTGACAATGTCGTTGGAGGTAGCCAAATCGGTAATCCGGTTCCGGTTGGTGGCCAGGTTACCGCCGATGGCATACGTTACGTTTCCGATCGTGTTCCGGTGAGTCAGCGATAATTCGAACCCGGTGTTACGTACTTTGGCGAGATTCTGGGAAGGCGCTTTCGAAATTCCTATTTCGGAAGGTACGTTATACTCCAGCAGGATGTTGTCGGTGTTCTTCACATAGAAATCGGCCGTACCGCTTAACTTGCCGTTAAATAAATCGAAGTCGATACCTACATCGGTGAGCGCCACTTTTTCCCAGCTTAATGCCGGATTGGCCGGTTTCACTTCGTAAACGCCTTTTACGGGGCTGTCGTCGAATGTATAATTTCCCTTGGCGGCATAGGTTTGGAAGTAGTCGTAATTTCCTACGTTATTGATATTTCCCAGGGTGCCGTACGATACGCGGAGTTTCAGGTTACCAAGCCAACTCCTTGTTTCGCTCATGAACTCTTCTTCGCTGATTCGCCATCCGGCCGAGAAAGAGGGAAATACGCCCCAGCGGTTCTTTTCGTAAAAACGGGAAGAACCGTCGGCCCGCAGGTTGGCTTCGAACATATACCGGTCTGACAAGGTATAGTTCATGCGTGCGAAATAAGAAAGCATTTTGTATTCGTACGATTCCGAATCGTTTTTATAATTGGCTCCCGAAGTGGCGCCGGCCGACATATCGGTAAACAGGTCGTTCGGGAAATCCTGACGCGAGCCCACTAACTTTTCGTATTTGTAATGTTCGTACGAAATACCGGCCAGTATGCCGAACGCATGCACTTTGTTGCTCCAGTTATAGTTGGCCGTAGCCGTATAATTGAGCCAGGAATCGCTTTTCCACGTCATCGTCATTTTGTTTACCGTATTGCTGGTGCCGTTGATGGTAGCGCCCGGTTTCAGGAAACTGGGAATAGCGTCTTTTAAGCCCACGTATTCTTTGTTTTTGTCTTCCAGTGATTTGTAAACGCCCTGTCCGGTGATAACCAGTCCTTTCACCGACTTGATGTCGAACCCTAGTTCGTACATGGAATTTTCTATTTTGCCGCGCGTCCAGTCGGCATTGCTGTAGGCCCGCAACGGATTGCCGCCGGCGAATGTACCGTCGGCTTCCTGTCCTCCGACAACCGACCCCCATTCGCCGTTCGTTTGCCGGGCAACGAAGGTGGAGGGAACGATAAACATATTGTTGGCATCCGGAGTGCCTCCGTCTATTTCGCGGGTACGCTGGATGTACTTTACGCTTCCCCTGAAAGTGAGCCAACCGGTAAGGTCGGACGTGATGTTCAGGTTCAGGTTGTAACGCTGGTTATTGCGGCCGCGCAGGTTTTCCGTATCGTAAACATATCCCAATCCGGCGAAATAACGGATTTTCTGGCTTCCGCCGGTAAAGTTCAGCGAATGCTGGGTAGTAACGGCGTGGTCGTCGTATACCAGGTCGAACCAATTGGTGTTCGGATACAAGTCGGGTTGGGAGCCGTCGCGGAACCACCCGATTTCTTCGTCGGTAAACCGTTGGTTTTTACCTAACGCCGGTTTGGAATTATACAAAGATTCGTTGTACAGTTCGGCATACTCCCACGAATTCACCAAATCGGGCTTGTAGGTAGGCATTTTGGTACCCACCATTCCGCTGTAAGTAACCTGGATACGCCCTTCTTTTCCTTGTTTGGTGGTAACCAGTACTACCCCGTAAGCGGCACGCGCCCCGTATATGGCCGACGAAGCGGCATCTTTCAGGAATGAAATGTTTTCGATACTGTTCGGGTCGAGGTTGGCAAAAAAGGTGGCGTCCGAAATAGCCCCGTCGATTACATATAAAGGTTCCGAGGTGCCTAAATTGCCCCGTCCGCGGAAATTGATGCTCGGGTCTTTACCGGGTTGGCTGATAATCGTTACGCCCGGAACGCTCCCTTGCATGGAAGTAAGGATATTGGTTTGCGCCCGGTCGGTCAACGTTTCGGCACTGATCGAAGCTACCGAGCCGGTGAGGTTTACTTTCTTCTGGGTACCGTATCCTACTACTACCACTTCGTCTAAAGCCCGGGTATCTTCGTTGAGCATAACGTTGATAACCGGTTGTCCTTTTACGGCGACTTCTTTCGTGTTGTACCCGATATAAGAAACAATCACCTTACCCCCGGCCGGCACGGTTAAAGTAAATTTTCCATCGATATCGGTAATCGTACCGTTCGTCGAAACACCCTTTTCAAATACGTTCGCACCGATAACCGGGACGCCCAGGGCATCGTTTACCGTACCGGTAATTTGTATTTTTTTTGCCGGTTGCTGTGCACCTGCGCCCGGAGTTGCAGGGGTTTCCGGTTTATATAGAACGATGTGTTTGTCGTTGATGACGTAACGGACGTGTTCGCCGGCGAAAATCTGGTCCAGGATTTCCATTACCGTTTTGTCTTTCACGTTTACCGAAACTTTGCGGTCAGTGTTTACTTGCCCTACGTTATAGGTAAAGTAAAAGGCGCTCTTTTTTTCAATGCTGAAAAGGATTTCGCGTACCGTGGCGTTTTTCATATCCAGCGATAAGCGTACGGATTGGGAATAAGTGGTGGCGGCTGTCGATGGCAAGGTGCCTAAAAAAAGGAAGAACAGCATGCACCTGGCGACAAATAAATTCTTTTTCAACCAACACAAAGCTTGTGTTTTGTCGGAGGTTTTTTTCATAATGTAATCCATGTAGTTGTAAATAATTAATTAATAATCGGTTCAAATAATGCAGGTTATTGCCGGTAACATACCGGGAAATGCTTGTAAGGGCCTTCCTGTTTTTTTAGATTCGTGTTTTTACATAGGCATTTTATTTTGGGGGTTGGGATAATCGAACGGTGTTTCCGGTAAACGAATAGTCTACCTTATTCGTGGCTTTCAGCAAATCGAGTATTTGCCGGAGGGTAGCGGTTTCTTTAAAATGGCAAGTGAAAATTTCCTTGGCTAACAGGCTATCGGCCAACGAAATCCGAATATCGTATTTGCGTTCCAGTACCGGCACGATTTCGTCTAATCTTTTATCGATAAAAGCGGTTTCTCCTTTTATCCATGCTTGTGCCAAATCGGTTTGTACGTTCCTGGTTAACGTAATGCCTGTTTGTGCGGAGTAAGAAGCCTGTTCGCGGGGATGCAATATGAGGCTTTTCGTATGGTCGTTCGTTTGTATCTCCACTTTTCCGTCGGTAAGCGTAATTACCTGCTTTTCGCCGGGGTAAGTCCGCATATTGAAACGGGTGCCTAATACCCGTACGGATAAGAAAGGAGTGCGTATGGTAAAGGGGGATTTTTTGTCGTGTTTTACTTCGAAAAATGCTTCGCCCTCCAGTGTCACCTCCCGGTGTCCGGAAGAAAACCTGGTGGGATAAACGAGTTTGCTTTCCGAATTCAACCATACCCGGCTACCGTCGGATAGCCGTACGGAAACCCGTTGTCCTGCCGGAACCTCTATTACCGTAGGCTGCGCTGTTGCGGTATCGGACGTGACGTATAAATCGACAGTTAACGCAACGACGATGAAAAGGGCTATGGCGTACTTTAATAAAGAAGAGAACCGGATTGTAAGAGGGAAGCGTTTCCTTACCGGCGCTTTCTTCTTTTCTTTTTGTTTCAATCCGGTGATAAAACGGCGGTAGGCATTTTCTATTTCTTCCCGGTCGGAATAGTAAATTTCTTTTTTCAGGCTCCATATCCGCTCCATTTCGAACAGCCAGTTGGAGTTGGCTTTGTCGGCTGCGAGCCAATCGCTTATCCGCTTGATTTCTCCGGTGGTACACGTATGTGTCAGAAACCGTATCAGTAAAAGTTCGTCCATGCTTCTTTATCGCTTGTATATAAAGAAGACGACCGGGACGGAGGTGCTTACTTAGTGAAAAATGAAATTTTTTCAATTCATCCGCAGGAACATAAAAATCAATACGAACAAATCTTTCAGGTCATCTCTGAGAAAATTCAATGCCTGGTAAATATGAGCGTCGACGGTACGCGGCGAAATGTGCATGAGCCGGGCTATTTCCTTGTGAGTCATATCCTGGAAATAGCATAGGCGGAATACTTGTGCACACTTGGGCGGCAGTTTGTTGACCGAAAGTTCGATGATTTCACGTAAATCCTGATTAATAATCTGTTTTAATACGTCGTTGGCATCTGTATGGTTTTGTAAAGAGTTTATCCGGTTTTCGGCGATTTGTACGTGTGCTTCGTATTCCTTTACCACCATTTGGTGTTTGATGTGATCCAGGCATCGGTTTTGTAACCATTTGTAGAGAAAAGATTGGATGTTGTCTGCCTGAATCGTTTCTTTCCATTCCCAGTAAGAGGTGAAAATTTCTTGTACGATATCCTGTGCCGCCTGGTCGTCGATAAAACGGCAAGCTACAGCCATCAATTTAGGATAAAAAAGCTCAAAGAGATTTTTAAATTCGATGTGATCTCCTTTTTTTACTTTTTCTATATCGACTTGTACATTCATTTTCATTTATTGGGTCTTGTGGCTGTGTTTCCATGCAATAATTCATTCCCCGGTTACCAGGCGCGAAAGCGGTGTGTATTTCCCGCCTGGAATAGTAGCGGAATATTTTCGAATGAAGTTGCCGCGAAGGTAGAAAAACTTTTAGAATATTTTTATAAGAAGCCGAAAATATCTGCCGGGAGCTCTCGTGGCGGTTTCCGCCGGAACGGTTTGTATTACGGAGTAGGAGCAGGCAGATTCCGGGATACGATACGGCCCGGATTTTAAGGCCGGTAATTCTCTGCAACTGCACTGCAAAGACGCAACCGGCTGTAACCTTCGCAAGCGAATCGGCTTGGAGGTTGCAGCGGTTGCCGGGAGTGGGGGAAGGGCTTAGCGACGTTCCGGGCGTTGGGAGAGCAGCCGGGTTTCCGCCCATGTTTCGTACTTCGTACCCGGGCGCCCGTAATTGCAGTACGGATAAATGCTGATACCGCCGCGGGGTGTGAAGATACCGGTTACTTCGATGTATTTCGGGTTCATCAACCCCACCAGGTCTTTCAGGATGATATTCACGCAGTCTTCGTGGAACGCGCCGTGGTTGCGGAAGCTGAACAGATAGAGTTTCAGGCTTTTGCTTTCCACCATCCGGATGTCCGGAATATAATCGATGTAAATCGTGGCGAAATCCGGCTGCCCGGTGATAGGGCACAGGCTCGTAAACTCGGGGCAGTCGAAATGTACCCAGTAATCGTTTTCCGGATGTTTGTTGGTGAAGGCTTCCAATACTTCCGGCGCATACGTTTGTTTGTATTCCGTACGGCCGTTTCCCAATAAAGTCAGTTCTTTTTTTTCCATAAGTCAGTTCGATGCGTTTTTGATTTGCAGGTACTTTTCCAATCCCTGTTTCCGTAATTTGCAAGCCGGACAATGTCCGCAGCCGTCGGCTACGACGCCGTTGTAGCAAGTAAGCGTTTCGTTGCGTACCAGGTCGAAAACCCCGAGCTCGTCGGCCAGCGCCCACACCTGGGCTTTGTCGCGCCACATCAGGGGTGTATGAATTTCGAACGGGTAATCCATCGCCAGGTTCAGCGTTACGTTGAGCGACCGGATAAAGGTGTCGCGGCAATCGGGATACCCGCTGAAGTCGGTTTCCGATACCCCGGTTACGATGTGCCGTATCCCTTTGCTGCGCGCCAGGATGGCGGCGAACGACAGGAAAATCATATTCCGGCCCGGAACGAATGTGTTGGGGTAACTGCCTTCCGGTTGCTCTTCGTCCATGGGGATGCCGGTATGGGTAAGCGAGTCGGTTGATAATTGGCCGAGCAGCGATACGTCGAGCAGCTCGAACGGGACGTTCGCTCTCCGGGTGATGCGGGCGGCAATCTCGGTTTCTTTCCGGTGTTTTTGCCCGTATACGAACGACACGGCACATACGGACGAGAAATTTTCGAGTGCCCAGAACAGGCAGGTGGTGGAATCCTGACCTCCTGAAAAACAGACTAAAGCGGCTTCTTTTTTTTCTTGTTTCATTTTTTTGTTTCGGATGTCAAAGTACATGACAAAAAATAGGAAATGGCATAAAAAACTCCATTTATTCTTATCTTCAGATAAAACTTAGCCGGTTTTTATCAGGAAAAAGAAAAATGGAGTTTGCTGCAAAAGTAATCAATTATGCCGGGAATCAGATGGCATTCAGGAAAAAATAAAGTTGGCGGGAATAAAACTTATCCCGCTGGTGATACGAC
>JAJBTJ010000219.1 GCA_020860905.1 Parabacteroides sp.
GGTAGAGTCTTCGATTATTGGTTTCCACGATATTTCGCAAATACGCTATTTATATGTTCCGTTGGGTATTTTATCAAACGAGTGGGTAACTGTTCTATTATGTTTATTGCCTTATCCTATGCTTGGGTTGTATATCGCTTATAGGGCGACAGAATATGGATTGAATTTCAAATCTCTTCCTCCTTCTTGGATTAAATGGATATTTATCATTACAATCGGACTAATCGATTTCAACATACTGATAACCTTTTCCCGGGCCGGAATGCTTTCCTTATTTCTTTTTCATATATTATTGCTCGGCATATTATTTACAGATTCTATAGAAAAAAAACGGTTGCTGTTATATGTAGAGGGCGTTTTTTTTACTGTATTTCTCTTGTTTACAGTTGTGTTTTTCCAGCCTGTTCAATCAGGATTGAATGCTTCTGTCAGTCATCAGCGTAGTACATATGGAAGATTAGCCCAATGGAGGGATGCGTTGGACATTGTACTCCTGAAACCGGTCGTGGGGGTCGGTGCTGGGAATTACGCACTTATCAGTGGGAAATGGCAAAATGTAAAGGAGGATGCGAGTTTTACAGGAAGGGTTAATAATAGTTACTTGCAATTATTGATCGAGAATGGGATTATAGGATTTATACTTTGGTCGCTGTTTTTTTTTCTTTTAATTAGTAACCTACTTCGTCGGATTAGGTGTAAAAAAGATATAAAGAGTATAATTATTGCTGCTTGTCTGGCAAGTTTATTATTTAGAGAATTGTTTTTTTCTTCTTTGTTTTATAATGGCGGAGTATTGTTATTATTACTTCTACCTGTTTTCATCTTCTATGAAGATATGCCCCGCCAAGTTGTTTACAAATTGAACAAGAGCCAAATAACCGTATTTTTGATATTCACTTCCCTGAGCTTTTATTATTATGTTGACTATCG
The DNA here is from genome assembly GCA_020860905.1 of Parabacteroides sp. Classification (GTDB taxonomy): domain Bacteria; phylum Bacteroidota; class Bacteroidia; order Bacteroidales; family Tannerellaceae; genus Parabacteroides_B. The sequence continues at coordinate 931 of JAJBTJ010000219.1, forward strand.
CTATGAAAGGATGGAATATAAGGAAGCAATAGCTAAAAATGAAATGTTTTCGAAAACAGAGAGCGCTTTTGGTAATTCGTTATTATATGCCTCTCTCGGATTACAAATTGAACGCTCTTCTGCGTTTCCTATAGATTCGGTAATTTTTTTACATTTTAATCCGAATGAGAACAACGCTTTCCCTGGTTGGTCAGATGCCATAAAACATTATAAAGTTGCATGTGAGATAAATCCGTATGATGACTTATTTTTTCATAATTTGGCATGGCTTTATTTCGGGAGTAATAAAAAGGACAGTGCTCTGTTATATATATCATGCTTTAAATCTCTCCCCTAATAACCCTATGTATCATATAAGCAAAGGGTTAATGATTGAAAAGGATAGTTGTGAGGCAGCCTTCAAATCTTACAAAGATGCGATTATGTTATCTCCGGATATATGTGACTCACCATTTTACCGGGATTTAAGCAACCGATATTCTTCTCTGTGCGATAAGTTGATATATGCATCATATTCCGAGCTGAAAGAGCGCCAGGGTATAAGTTATAACTCTATATTAGAAGCGAAATGCGGAAAGTTACTGTTAGCTATGGGCCTGTTAAATGAAGCTTACGATGTATTGGCGGATGTAACTAAAACACATCCCGGTTTAAGCCGCCCCTGGTACTATTTAGGCATGATTGAATGCATCAATGGGAATTATCCGGTGATGAAGGAATGTATGCGTAAATCTCATTATTTGAATCCGGTTGATTATTTGCCTTTATATGGGTTGAGCAAATACTACTGTGCTATAGGTGATTCTGTAAATAGCAACAGATATTATCAGCAGGCTTTGATGATTAATAAGAGAAAGAAGTCTGTCCATTCCGAAAGAGTAGAAAGAATCTATAATTTAACCACCTATAACGATGATATCCTTCCTCAAGGATATTTGGAATATCTCAGTCCTATTATGGAATAAATGTTCTTTTGAATGTTACGATTGCTTTTTATTTACACTTCCGGGAGAGAAAATTCACTTCTCGGCGATTAAAAAAATACCCGGCAACTCTTTTTTTAAACAGGGATATTCATTAAATACCCCAATTAAAGCCAACCAATTCATTGCGAATTAGTTGACTTTTTGTATCTTTAACTATTTCCCCGGAAACACAGTTTGACGACTAAATCCGGGGTAATCAATAAACAAAGACATGGTAAAGATACAAAAGAATCTCGCAAATAGAACCAACCTTGGGCTTTACGGAACTTGATATTCTTGGGCATCCATACAGCGAAGGCTGTTTGTATGATTGAAAAGATACTTTCCTGAACTTTGAAATAGACGTGTTTACCGCTACTGCATAAATCCCCATGATGCAGACTCTTTAAAAGAAAGCCGGAAAGAAAAATCAGCCTTTATAAGCAGGTTCATTTTCTCTCCGGACTTACACATAACCCTAAAACCTAAGGATAGCTTTTCCCTAAAGCTATTTGTGGTTTATTTTTAAGCACGGTACATGCCTTTCCCTTTACCAAAGGGGCGTATTCCCCCCTTCGTGGCTCAAAAATAAAAAATCCGTATGCAGTAAACTTGTAGAAAGTAATTAAAAACTTGTACAGGATGAGCCGTTAAAAATCTTCCTTGGAAACGGCTGGGTCGATACCCTGCTTGCGAATGGCCCGGGGCGATTGGCCGAAGCACGATTTACAGAAGTGGGAAAAGTGTGAAAGGTCTTCGAAACCGTATTTGTAGGCGATTTCGGAGATGGAGAGCTTGCTGTTCCGGAGCTCGAAAAAGATATTCTGGCTTTTTTGTTTTATCATCCACTGGTAAGCCGATTCGTTGAATACGTTCTTGAACAGGCGCCGGAACGAGGCGACGCTGTAATTGCCTAACTGGGCGAATTCTTCTACGGTCTTTACGCGCAGGTAGTTCTGTTGTACGAAATACCGGAAACTATTTTCGTAAGCCAGGATAGGGTGGTAAAATACTTTCAGGATTTTGAGCGGATAATAGCTCATGAGGATAAAAATGAATTCTTTCCTCTTGGCTTCGATGAAGTCGCGGCAAATCATATCGCTCTCGATATAAATATTCATGCTTTCCATAAATACGCGCATCGGGTCGCATGTATCCATCGGCGTGTGGTAGAGAGGCGGGTCGGGCAAATCGGCCAGTTTTTTGAAACGCTCGTCGCAAACGCTCGTCAGCTCGTCGAACTCATACAATATCAGTACGGCAGGCCGGAGCACCTTGAACTCTATTACCGAGCCGATTGCCTGCAAGACAAACTGGTTCTCCCGCACAATCATATCCGGATATTCATTGCTGTTCAGCCATATTTCTCCTTCCAGCAGATAGGCTACGCAATTCCTTTTCCGTTTTTGTGGCGGATAAACCAACCCTTTCGGAAATACATAACGGGCAAATACGTTACTTTCGCCGTACGGGCACTGGCTGCAATCGATTAATTTTTGACAACGAATGTTATTCATTAAGTGAACCGGGCTGTGTGAATAGCGGAACAAAGATAGTATAATTTGCAGGATAATAAAAAACCGGCCTGGCGTGAACTGCTAATTTATATGAAAATGAAAACTACCCGGCGATATTGAAAATCACCGGGTATGGCCGACTATTCGTATCCCAGCGTATATTCCTGCCGGATAGCCGGAACGCCTTTCTTCATCCATTCCGGCATCGGCTTGCCGTTTAAATAATGTTGGAAAAACTGGAACATCCTTTTCTGGAAATCGATCCGGTTGGCTAGGCGCATCGGCCAGTGCGGTTCGCCGGTATAATCGAGTAGCCATACCGGTTTTTGCAGCCGTTTCAGCGCGACGAAATACTCGATGCCCTGGTACCAGGGCACATGCCCGTCGTTATCGTTCGCCATAATCAGGATAGGCGTCGTTACCTTATCCATGTTGAACAAGGGCGAGTTTTCCCGGTAAAGCTCCGGAGCCTCCCACGGAGTGCGGCCGATGCGGCTCTGTCCGTGCTCGTACTGGAACGAGCGGTTCAGTCCGGTTCCCCAACGCATGCCGCCGTAGGCGCTGAACATGTTTACTACCGGCGCACCCGATTCGATGGCGGCGAATAAATCGGTGCGGGTGGCCAGGTCGGCCACCTGGTATCCGCCCCAGCTATGCCCCTGCGCGCCGATGCGTTTGCGGTCGATATACCCCCGGGCGAGCAATTTTTCCACGCCGGGAACAACGCAGTTGTAGGCGCTTTGTCCTGGGTAACCGTCTTTGTATCGTACGTCCGGGTTGAAAATCACATACCCGTTGCTGGTATAGAAATGATAGTCGATGGTAGAGCGGTGCGGTTCCGGCTGCCGGTACGAATGGTAGGTATCGGCATTCCGCTCGTAAAAATTCACGATAAGCGGATATTGCTTTTCCGGGTCGAAATCGGCTGGCTTGTACACCACTCCCTCGAGAGGCGTCCCGTCTGATGAAGTCCACCGGATTAGTTCGGCAGTGCCCCAGTTAACCGCTTGTTGCTGCGGATTAGCATCCGTGAGCCGCACCGATTTCCGGAACTGCAAATCCGATACCAGCAAATCCGGGAAATGCTCGAATGTTTCCGCCGTATAAATTACGTCGTTCGTGTTTTTCGCTTTCAGCGGCGCTTTGAGCATAAAACTTCCGGCCAGTAACTTTTCCGGCGCCGAAGCCGACGCCAGATTGGCGGTAAAATAGCCGCTCCCTTTATCCGTGTGGTCGAACATCATGAGCAACTGCGGCGCCTTCGTATCCACGAATTTCACCTCCTTATCCAACTGAACCAGCCGGTACGTGCAGTTGCCGGAACGTCCGTTTACCGTCAGGTTTACCGGCGCTTCTGTTCCGTACGGGTCTAATCGCCATATATCGTGCTTGTCGTATGCCAGCAGGTAACGGTCGCCTTCCGTCCAGCCGGCGATTCCGTACGGTTCGGGGTAATCCGGCACGTCGTTATCCTCGTCGTAGGCTTTGAAAACAGCCGGTGAGGTCAGTTTGATTTCTTTTTTCGAGTCGAACGCATACGCGTACCAGGCGCTGTCGTGCGGATTGTACCAATAGCCGAACTTCCCGGCTGGCGAAACTTCCATCTGCGCATTCATCCCCTTCTTCACCAATTCCCGGGCTCCGGTTCCGGTATCCACCCGGTACACATCGTACCGGTTACGTCCTTCCCACATGCTCCTGAGCGCGTACGGGCGCGACGAGGATGCCAGTACGAAGGGGCTGTTTCCTTCGCTTACCAGCGTAATATCCGGCAATTCGCAGGTGCCGAGCTGGGTAACGACCTGGCTGTTCAGGTTGTAAACAGCCTTATAACCTTTCCGCAAATCTTTTTCTTTCTCTACCAATTGCTGGGGATATTGCTTTTCTTCCTGCCAGTGCCAGATATATACTTTCGGGAAATATTCGTCGAGCAGCGTGCTGTCTTTGGCGAGGGGGCGGGGAGAGGTGGCGAAAAATAAACGGGCTCCGTTCTCCGAAAAAACGGGCTCCGTATATTCGTTTACTATCCAGCCTGGCGGAAAAGCGGAGGCGTTATCTTCCGCTATTTTTACCGCCGGCTGCCGGTTCTCGGATAACCAAAGCGAAAGTACCGGTGCCGAAGCGCTGTCGGGCCGGATGCTTACGATAAAAGCCACTTTATCTCCTGTTTTATCGATGCCTGTTTGTTTTGTCACTCCCTGCCCTTCGTATAAAACATGCTTTTCGCCGGTTTCCGGTTCGAAGCTGTATACGCCTCCTTCGTTTTTCCCGGCAGCGGCATAAATCAGCCGGTTTCCTTTTTCGGGGAACCGGTAAGCAGCTACATTGGCGAACGAAACGGTTTTGTCGGAATTTCCTTTCCGCAGGTATAAAAGAGAATCTGGTGTGTCGCGCCGGTAAGCGAGCCAGTCGCCTTCCGCCGCTACCTTGTAGTCGCGGAGCGAGTCGATGCGGAGGGTATTCCCGGTAGCGGTTTCATAAATCACCAGCTTGTTTTTAGGCATTTCCTCTGTTTTGGCTTTTTTCAGTTTCAGGGAGTCGAGCGTTTCTTTCGCCGGTTTTTCCGTTACCAGCCAATAATTTCCTCCGGGTGTGAACCGGCTGTCGGCTGCCGGCGCAAACGAGGCGGTTTCGTTTCCCTTCCGGTCGTATAGTTTTACTGCCGGGTTTCCTATCCACGGCTCGATGGTACAGGTAATCCACCGCCCGTTGTCGGAAATCGCTTTTTTATCGATTCGGTTCCAGGAAACCAGTTCGTCGAAGGTCATAGCCGGCTTGGCTTCCTGGGCGTACGAAGCGGCTGCATACCCGAGACAAGAAAAAACAATCCATAAATTCAGTACTTTTTTCATATACATATGTTCAGATGGTTCGTTTACACAACTATCATAGTACATGACAAAAAATTCTTTTTTCGCTTACATCTTTCTCGCTCGCCGCGAGGGCGTCTGCCGACGGCGCCTACCGGCGGTCATCCTTTTTTCTCTTGACATAAAATCCCGAGTAAGAGAGGCAGTAGCCAAACTTGTTTGGATAATGCCGAGCGTGAGGGATTTATGCAAAAAAGGATGCAAAAAAGGTCAAGGGCTGACACCTCGC
>JAJBTJ010000128.1 GCA_020860905.1 Parabacteroides sp.
TACATAAGCCGGATCGATATCGCCGAAATAATTAGCGGGGTAAGTGTTTGAGTTGATTTTGATTAAAGAGTTGTTGAATATTTTTCTCACCACGATTTTTTCAAAGTCAAAAACGGTAGCCAGTTCGTCGTTTGAAAAGGGGGTGAATATTTTATCCTTTACGCTTCCTGCTTGCATGTAATTATACACTTTATTGTCGTTTTCCAGATAAAACAAGAATAAAGGCACGAAGTCGAAATCGTTGATTTTAATCTCTTTTACTTTGCTGTAATGGATTAAATAGAAATTCGGCAAATAGGAATAGTCTTTATGGGATTGCTCGAACAATTTTCTTAGTAATTCTTTGTACGGTACGGGTTCTTCTTCTGAATTGAATAGTTTGACGATCTCCGTGTTTAATTCCCGGTTATCTACTACGATGGGTAAAGGATTCGGTAAAACTTTATGGGAAAGCAGTATTTCGAACTGATTCAATGCGATGGCGTCTTTGAGCTGGATACGTCCGCTGATGCCTTTGTGAAACATGGCTGTTTTATGTTCGAAAAAAGGTTTTTTCGCGTTTAGTCCGTTTAAAAAATTACTCAGTCCGTAAGTTTCGTTTGTAATATGCTTTTCATTGTTGTAGGCATTGTCGTTAAACAGTTTTTCCTTCAGGTAGTTTTCGTGCGCTTCTTTGTATTTTTCCAACGATATGTTTTTTAGGTAGAGCGTAACATAAAAGTCGTCTTTCATGGCTTCGAATGCCGAAACCTGAATGATGGAGCCGTCTTTTTGTAACTGGGGAATAGAAAAATCATCGATTTGTCGAATCGCTTCCTCACAAATTTGTTGAAAGGTAGTGGATAGCTGTTTCTCTGTTTCGTCTGTATCTTTCAGGCAAGTTGCTTGCGCATTGTTAAAGTAAGATGGAAAAAGGTTGGTGATTTTTTGGCAGCCGTTTCCTTCCAATTTGTCGTTCGTAAAAGATTTTTTCTTGAAACTGACGAGGAAGGGTGAACAAGAGAATATCTGTTTCTTTTTGCAAAGCACTTTATTCATGGTTGTTCCGACCCGTTTCCCGCAGTTCTCATGCTTTATACATTCCGAAAGCAGGGCATTCCCTTCGTTTTCACCGTCATAAAAAACATAATCGATGCCGTACCGGCCAGCCTTGTTTTTCCAGTTGCCTTCCGGGTCTATCTCGATAAAGATATGTAACCCGTTGCTCGGTTTCGTATTCCGGAACTGGATGTCCGGAAGATCTTTGACCAGGTCTTGTGTGAAGTTGACGATTTCTCGTATCATGGTATCTTTTTTATTGTGTTTACAATCTGATTAACTTGTTCGTCTCACAGAGTGATTTGTTATTTTCCGGCAAATATAATATTTATTTCATGATAAAATTAATTATTAGATAAAAAATTTCAAGTATTTTTTTTTGGTAAATTTTATTTTGTACCCGGAAGCCGCTATATATCGGAAGATGTGTTCGAGCGCATTTTTTCTTTAAGTTTTATTTTGTACCTTTACACCGTCAGTATTCCGGATGATTTAGCGAATCGAACCCTTTTATGGAATTGAAAATGACAAAGTTAATTATTTGGAGTACTGACTTTTATCTCTCCACCATCTCCACCCCACCGAATCCCATCGCATTGTACAACCCGGCACCGGCATTCAGCAGCAACTCCACAAACCCTTTCTCGGCCGTGACCTGCAATTCGAAATTCACCCATCCCCTCACCTTCGTTTCTTCCGGGGTATTAGCTTTAATGGTGATTAAACGCGATTTAAAAGGCTGTTTTACCGGTATGACATCCATTAAAAGAAAAGCGTGTTGCGCCGTTTCTTCCTCGTAGCAAGTGGCGATTTTGCTACGCCAGTTATAAATCAGGCTCTCGGTAAAACGCATATCGTCGGGTGAAAGGTATTCGTATTTCCTGTCTTCTTTCGGTATTCCCGCTACAATGGAGGACGTCGGTTTTACTATCGCGTTTATAATTTCGTTCTCCGGATAGTGCGCCAACGGGTTTGCACAGGCAACAATCGATTTTACGATAAAACGGGCCCGCGATTTTTTATCGGCTATATCGATTCGTTCCGACTGGAATAACCCTTTGATAAAGTTTTCGGTCGTTTCGGGCAAATGAAACGAAATACGGAACGAAAGCTCGTACCCTTGTATTTCCAGGCGGTCGCCGATAATCCGGAAAGGACAGCTTATCTGGCTGAACGTAAAAAATTTAAATCCCTTCCCATAGCCGGTTTGGTGTAAAAAAAGGGCGTATTGTGCATTTCCTTTGGCAATAATCCGATATAAAGCGGCCGATAACGGATATTGGTAATTCACCGGAATACACGGATTCGGTTCGATACTTTGCAGGGTCAGGCAGAAATTCATAAGCGTTTGTTTTATTATCCTTCGTGTTGAGATTAAGCAAAGATAATTTATTTTTTATGGAAAAAGGTTTCGGAACAGGCGTTTTTTTGTGAAAATGGAAATGGTCGGGAAACAAGCATACTTTGCCTGTAAAAAAGCGATTTATTCCCTTTGGAAGAATGATTCGGGCAGTTCCGAAAAACATGGGCGAGTCGCTGCCGTAAAAGAAACGGGCTTTTGTTCCCTCCCGTTTCTTTCTATTTTGCGGCAGACCGGTTATAAAAATTGTTATATCGGGAAACACAGGCTTTTTCCGGTAAATACCCGTTCGGCGGATAAACCGGCAACCGGATTGGGCCGGATGATAAATTTAGTAAACCCGGCACGATGATTCCTATTGTTCGTACGTCCGTTATTCTTCAGGAAGCCAGTTTCAACCCCACGATGCCGATAATAATCAACGAAGCCGACAGTAACCGGGTGATACTGGCCGAATCATGGAAAAAAACAATCCCGATAATCAACGTACCTGTAGCTCCGATACCGGTCCATACCGCATAGGCGGTACCTATCGGAATCGATTTCTGGGCGAGGAAAAGCAACAGTCCGCTTATTCCCATAGAAACGATGGCTAAAACGATAAACAACCCATGATATTTGGGCAACCAGTTTGCCAACTTGAACCCCAACGGCCAGCCTATTTCGAATAAACCGGCAAAAATCAAATACAACCAGGCCATATACTTTTGTTTTTAAATTGCAAACTTACGATTTTCCGGGAAGTTTCCCGAAGCGTTTGTCTTCTATAAACAAGCTGTAACGTCAAAAAGAGGAAAAACGCCGGTATACGACGCCCGGTTGCCGGCCATTATCCGGAATAGGGTGTGGAAATCGTTTAACCGGCAGCATGAAAATCCCGTTTCCTGTGGTAAAAAATATCGTCCGACCCAGGTAGACCACCCGTCTGACCTTAGGCGACCACTCGTCCGACCCGGGTCGGACGAGTGAACCACCCAGGTCGGACGATATTTCGGGCGGCATGAAAAGACGTTTTGTACGTATAAAAAGAGCGATTCGATACTCGGACTGTCCGTTCCTATAAACGGTGTGCCTTTCCGGGTGGCTACAAGCAGGCGGACTCGCCTTTTCCGGTTCCGGGAAGGGGAAGGGAGAAGGGGCTTATCGGCATAACGTTTTCAACGCCGTATCCCCGCCAACCGGTGGACATAGGGAGGAGTGTTTCCCCGGCATAAAGCCGTTCTGAAGAAAGTAAAAAGGAAAATAAGTTCCGGTAAAGCCGTGTGGCGAACAGGCGCCCGGCAGTAGGGGTAAGCGAAACGCTTTATCCGGGAGAGTTAAATCGAGCTGGCCAGTTCTTCTGCATGCGGACGATTGCCGTCACAGCCGTCCAGGATACTGCTCCGGCTCAGGTAATGCGAGTCGTTGGCATAAATAAAGAGTAAGGTGCCCTCTTTGATGGTATCGATAATCGGTTTGGTAAGCGCCTGCGGAAGAGCCGGGCAGCCGAAGCTGCGTCCTAACCGGCCGCCCCGGCCGATTACTTCCGGGTTGGCGTACGCCGCGCCGTGCATGACGATGGCCCGTTCTTTGGCCCGGTCGTTAATCCCTTTTTCCAGGCCGTTCAGGATAAGCGAATACCCGTTTTTCCCCTGGTACGTATTCTCGGTAACGTAAAAGCCCAGCGAACTTTTGTGCGAACCGTTCACATTCGAAAAAGAAACCGCGTAATTCCCGCCGCTGTTCTTTCCGTGCGCCACCAGCGAAGAAAATAAGAGTTTGCGCTGGTGCATGTCCAGCACTGCCAGCCGCTTCTCGGTAGACGGTTTGGAAAAATCGATAATCGTAACGATGTTCTTGTGGGGGCGCTCTATGCGGGCATCTCCCGCCAACGCCTGTTCGAACGCGGCAAAACTTACTACTTTATCCAGTCCGGTTTCGGCATACAGCTTCCGGTTGCCGGATAAAGCCGTATCCGGTTCGGCAACAAACGGCTCCGGGTGAGTAGAAGTATAGGCGGCAGGTAAAAAAAGAAATATCCAATATAAAACAATCCGTTGCATAATCCCTGAGTAAACGATGCAAAGATATTGATTTTTAATCGAAAACAAAAACAAGCGCCCCATTTACCGGCGCCCAGTCGTAAATAAATTTAGCGTGCGACGTAGCGTTACGTACACACATGTGCGAACGGGGCGTGGTGCCGAGGGTAGGGCTGAACTCTATCAAACCCGTGCGCGGAGCGTTTACCGGCACTCCGTGAATATACCCTCCGTTCGAAAAACGGCTGGCGTACGGGGCGAATCCTCCCGTAGCTGTAGAGCCGTCGACCAGGTAAATCATCCGGGGCTTCTTTTCCTGAATCACGAAAATTCCCAACGGTGTTTCTTGTGCGTACGGAGGCCGGTGTACGCCGGTAGTGGCCGGATTCATACTTCGTACCAACCAGGCGGTATCGCTTTTTTCCAGGGTGGCGATATTCTGGTTAACGCGGTCTACAAAAATCACTTTGTTAAAAGAAACCGTATCGTCGATTAGCCGGAGGTACTTATCCGGCACTTTCCAGGTGCCTCGGGTGTAAACCGTTTCTATTTCGGCGAACCGGCTTGCGGTATCGGGCTTGCCCAGGTATTTTACGAGCGAGCCGTCGTGTCCGTAAAGCTCGGGTACGCCCGTGTCGGTAGTGAGGTAAAGCGGCACCGACTGGTAGCGTTCCACCCCTAACGTATCGGCTACGCGCTTATAGCTGTCGCGGCGGAAGTTCCTTACCAGCGGGGCTTCACCGTTCCGGTTCCGGTAATTTTGCAAGATACCCCACTGTGCGTGCAGGTTCCTGATTTTTTCCACCGTCGCCAGGCCGGCCTTTATTTTATCCCACTGAAACCGGCGCGTGGTATCTTTATACGCATACGTGTCGTCCAACGTGTGCTTGTCGTATAAAAGCGCCTTCCGGATAAGGATGGGCTTGGGTACCGTATCGGGTGCAGGTATTTGTACCGCCGGAATGGAATCGGGTGCTACCGATGCTTCCGGCCGGCTCGTATCCGGCTTGCCCGTGCAACAGCAAAAAAGGAATGTCAGGCAACCTGTCGGGAACAAAAGCTGAATTTTCATTATCCGGTTCGAATTTTATTTTTATATTTGACAAACTGCGCGAACCGGAGGCAAAACCAATCCGCTTGCGTATGCCCGGGCAGCCGCAGTCTTCTCTTGCTGAAGAAAAGCAGGGCGGGCCGGGGGCGGAAGCAACGTTCCGCTTTGATTGGGCCGGGCTCTGCCGATCTTCGATTGATAGTTTGAAGCAAAGATACGGTTATTATCCTTGCTGCCAAGCAAGAATAAATACAAAATAAAAACAAAACCGGAGCACGAAAGTTGCCGGATAAAGGTTTTTCCTGATAACGGAACTTATTTTAAATGAACGGAATAACGGGTGGGAACGGAGTCTGGTTAAGAGCCGGCTTATTTTATTCCGCCCGGTTTTTAAACCGGTTTCGGATAAGCTGCCTGTACGTTTTCCGGCTACCGGGCGGTAAGTACAAGGAAGAATTTACCGGGATAAGCCGGCCCGTATACAAAAACTCGGAATTATGGAACCTATAGAAGATTATGTTATTCAACAAGTGAGACGCCTCCGGATAGAGAAAGGACTTTCTCAACAGGCGTTCGGCGATAATATCAACCTGAGTCAAAGCTTTATCCGTGATTGTGAGCATCCCCGGAAAAATTCGAAATACAACCTTCGGCATCTAAACGAAATTGCCAAAGTTTTCGGATGCGATTTCAGCTATTTTTTCCCGGACAAGCCTCTGTGAAGAGGGAATAACCGTTTCCGGTTTGAGGAACTTCGGGGTAGTGCGCGGGTAGAAAGCAATCGAAGGGTTGCTTGTCGGTGGCGAGCCGGTAACCCAGGCTAACAACAGCCCGGTTGGGGAGCGTATCTAAGTACATGACAAAAAATTCTTTTTTATTGAAAGCCAGTGCAAACCGAGGGCAGAAGCAAAACTCTGTTTTGATTATGCCGAGGTGAAGCCTGTTTTCTCTTTTTAAGAGAAAACGTAGTCTTCGCTCGCCGCGAGGGCGTCTGCCGACGGCGCCTACCGGCGGTCATCCTTTTTT
>JAJBTJ010000105.1 GCA_020860905.1 Parabacteroides sp.
GTTAAGAAAATGGTACGGAGCGAACGCCCGGAAGGCCACGCTGTTTGAGCTTACGTATGTAAGCGAGTTCGGGGCCTTCAGTGAGCGGAGTGCCATTTTTAGTGAGCGAGGTGTCAGCCCTTGAACTTTCTTTGTTTCGTTTCTTTCTTTCAAGAGAAAGAAATGAAAACCCACCGTGGTAACGGTCGTTCCCGGCTCCCCGGAGAAGAACGACCCTCCTGTTTTTCTCTTAAAAAGAGAAAACAGGCTTCCCCTCCCCATAATCAAAGCAAAGCTTTGCTTCTGCCCTCAGCTTGCACTACTTTTCTCCCGAAAAGAGAAGATAGGCTGCGCCTCGACATAATCAAAGCAAGCTTTGCTTCTGCCCTCGGCTTGCACTACTTTTCTCCGAAAAGAGAAGATAGGCTACGCCTCCGCATAATCAAAGCAAAGCTTTGCTTCTGCCCTCGGCTTGCACTATCTTTGTCCAAAAAAATAAAAAGTGGAAACAATAAACCCGATAATAGCGTCGCTTAACGAACCATTCGTAGCAGGAATCTCCGAAGACGTACTTCCAGTAAGCAACCGGCTCTGGAAGCTGGAAGGAGGCGCCATCTATTTCTGCCTGCGCGGAAAAGCACGCATCGCCATCGATTTAAAAGAATACGACATCGTACCCAACACCCAAGCGATATTGTTACCCGGAACCATTATTAAAATAAACGATTCGTCGCCTGATTTTGCCGTTTCCTTTTTCGATTTCCAGAAAGAACTCTTAGTAGAAACCGCCGCCAGGTTCGAACCCTCTTTTTTCCGGTTCCTGAAAGAAAACCCATGTTATAACCTATCCGAAGAAAACACCGAAACGGTAAAAATACTGATGCGCGCCACCACCGCCATTTACGCCGACCGTGAAAACCGGTTCCGGAACCAGATAGTTAAAAACTACTTCCAGTGCTTCCTGTGGGATATTTACGACAAATGTTACCGGTATTTCGGCGAAAACCGCATCGTAGGAGGAAACCGGCAAGACGAAATTTTCAAGAAATTCATCGCCCTGGCACACGAATGGTGCACCAGCGAAAGAGAAGTGTCGTTCTATGCAGACAAGCTGTGCATTTCTACCAATTACCTTACCACCGTTTGCCGGAATGTAGCCGACAAACCAGCCAAACAAATAATCGACCTCCTGGCCATACTGGAAATCAAAGTATTGTTACAATTACCGGAGTTGAGCGTGCAGGAAATAGCCGACCGGCTGGCTTTTCCCGACCAGTCGTATTTAGGAAGGTATTTTAAAAGATACGAAGGCATTTCGCCGAAAGAATACCGGAAACGGATAACAGCCGGCAACACGGAATAAAGTAACTTATTTTCCTGAAAAAACGCGAAACCTCCCCGCATCCGGAAAATTCCCTTTCCATCCGGGAACCCCTATCGGATACGAGGAGGCTTTTATAATAACGGAACGAATTACTGCTTACAAAGCGAACTCATCGGTGCGGTGAATCCACTGGCCGCGGGTAAAGTCGGGGAAATCGACCAACGCGCCGCCCCGGGCAATCGACATTTCCGATAGAGGCGAAATAGCGCTCCAGGCCGCCGCATCGTAACAATCCATTGGAGCCGGCTTCTTATTATGGATGCAATCTATCAAGTCGTACATCATGATAAAGTCCATACCGCCGTGGCCGGCTTCTCTCGCCTGAGCTTCGAGCGAGCTCCACAGCTTATGGTCGTACTTCTTGAACCACTCTTCGGAATCGTCCCACCGGTGCGGTTTCGATTTACCCTGTACATATACGTGGTCGCCGTCGTTCATCCACAACCCTTCGGTACCCTGCACGCGGAATCCCAGCGAGTACGGACGGGGCGAATTGGTATCGTGCGTTACGATAATCGTTTCGCCGTTGGCACATTTGATTTGGGTGGTTACGATGTCGCCCAGGTTGAAACGCACTTTCGCCAGCGGATGGTTCTCGCCGCCGTTGTCGACAATGTATTTATGCAGCCCGCGCGACTGGGTGGCCATCGAAGCGAGCGACAGGAAGCGGTTGCCCCGGTTGATGTTGACGCAATGCGCTACCGGACCCGCCCCGTGGGTAGGATATACGTCGCCGTTCCGCCGTACCGAATGGTTGGTACGCCACTGGGCTTCGGCAAAGGCCGTGGGGCCCATGCGCAGGTCGCCGCTACCGGGAACGTAGTTATAGTGCTGGCCGTCGTTGAACTTCACTTCGCGCAGGTCGTGCTCGTAACCGCAACGGCAATGAATTATCTCGCCGAACAAGCCTTCGCGTACCATACGTAAAGCAGCCATTACGTCGCGGCGGTAACACACGTTTTCCAGGATATTGAGGTGGCTGCCCGTAGCTTCCGACACATTGACCAAATCCCAGCATTCTTCCAGCGTATTGGCTGCCGATACTTCCACGCCCACATAGGGTACGCCCGCTTTCATGGCGGCTACCGACATCGGCACGTGCCATTCCCACGGGCTGGCGATAATCACGCAGTCGAACTCTTCGTTGTTGAGCATCTGCTCGAAAGCGCGCTCGCTGCCGGTATATACTTTCGGCGCAGGTACGTTAAAGCCGGCGATGTGCTTGAGGGTACGTTCGATAGGACCTTGCTGGATATCGCAAATGGCTACGATTTTGTTGCCGGGAATCGACAACACGTTATTGATATGCTCGTGGCATCGCGAGCCCGTGCCGATAAAGCCGAAGCGCAACTTGCCGTCATCCTTGCCGGCCGCTTTTTTCTTTTTTGCTTCCGGGGCACCGGCTACAATCGTTTCGGCGGAGGCATTCCCGCTCAAAGCCAACCCGGCTGTACCCAACCCGGCTACTGTCATTTTTTTCAGGAAAGAACGACGTGTGTTTTCCATTTTCATTTTTATTTTAAGTGTGTTTCTGTGATTAGAGAGCAAATTTAAAATTTTCCTGCTATACTTGCAACGCCGAACAGGCTTATTTCCACACGAAAGAATCTTAAAAAAGCCGCCCGGAGACTCAAAAAGTGTTAGCGGGTTACGATTCTTCCCGGTTGCCTGCCGGTACGGAAAGAAAGGCGATTTGTTTTCTTTTTTCCATAATCGTTTTATCTTTGTTTGAATTTAAAGAATACAAACAAAAAGGCAGCCATCCTTTTTGTTCCGGCATATGCCGGCAGGCGGTACCTGCCGGAGTAAACAACCCGATAACGCATGTCCGACCTGACGATACAAATCGAACTGATAGAGCGAATCAACCGGGGCGACCCCAAGGCGTTCGAGTCGTTGTACAACCACTATTACGTTTATTTATGCGCGGTTGCCGTTAAATACGTGTACGACCCGGCTGTAGCCCAAGAGATAACGAACGACGTTTTCCTGAATGCCTGGAATCTGCGCGAGCAACTGGTTTATCCCGTAAACGCTTACCTGCGGCAGGCGGTACAGAACCGGTGCCTCAATTACCTGCGCTCGCTGCGCATGCAGGAAGTGCCGTTGACCGAAGCGGAAGAAAAGCTGCTCCGTTTCCGGGAAATGCAAGCCGGCTCCGACGAGCATCCGCTGGCCCGCCTCGAAAACAAAGAGCTGAACGAACTGGTGTCGGAAGCGGTAAGCCGCCTTCCCGAACGGTGCCGCCAGATTTTCACACAGAAGTTTTATTACGGCAAAACCTCCGAAGAAATCGCCCGCGAGTACGGATTAAACGCCAGCACGGTACGGGTGCAACTGAAAATCGCACTAACCAAACTGAAGGAAGAGCTGAAAGATGTTTATCCGGTATGGCTGCTGTTCTTTTGATTCGGTACTTCTATTGCCCTCCCCCTTCCGCCTGGTTGGTAGCGATACAGGGCAAAGTTCTGTGCAAGGAAGGGTGGGTTGGTACAGAAAATCCTTTGATTATAATGCAAACTGGACCGGCAAAGAAGTGAAAATCTTGTTCGATGGAATTTACATGAACAGCAGTGTCTGGATAAACGGGCATTTCCTGGGGAAACGCCCCAACGGATATATCGGTTTCGAATACCCGCTGACCCCCTATCTTAAAAGAGGGAAAAATGTAATTGCCGTACAAGTAGATCACAGTAAACCGTTAAGTAGCCGCTGGTACACCGGTTCCGGCATATACCGGCATGTATGGCTAACGGTTTTCAACAAAACGCATATCCCCACCTGGGGAGTCTATTTTACGACGCCTGCGGTATCCGGTAGTTCGGCCCTTGCAGAAATCAAAACGACGCTGGTAAATACCGATACCATCCGGATTACACCGCAACTTATATCCAGGCTAAAAAACCGGAATGGAGAAATCGTAGCGACAACCCGTTCAACAATCAGCCTGGATGCCGGACAAACCCAAGAGATTACTCAATCGTTCCACGTAAACGCCCCTTGTTTATGGAGCCCCGGTTCGCCGTATCTTTATCTGCTCGAGAGCGTATTAATGAAAGAGGGGAAAGAAATTCAAACCCGGCAAACCCACGTAGGCATCCGGAAGGCGGATTATTCTGCAAAAGGGTTATTTCTGAATGGCAAATCCTTAAAAATAAAGGGCGTTTGCGATCACCACACTGCGGGTGCCCTGGGGGCGGCCGTACCCGACCAGGCGCTGGAAAGAAAATTAAGGATGCTGAAAGAGATGGGATGTAACGCGGTAAGAACAGCCCATAATCCGTTTTCACCCGAGTTTTATGCCATTTGCGATTCGATCGGCTTAATCGTAATGAATGAAGCGTTCGACGGCTGGGATAAACCGAAAGCCCGGGATGATTACAGTTTGTATTTCAACGAATGGTGGGAAAAAGACCTGTCGGATTTCGTAAAAAGAGACAGGAACCACCCTTCTGTTCTATTTTGGAGTATAGGAAACGAAGTGGGTAAAGCAGATACCTTTATCCAGAAAAACCTGGTACGATTGATTCATCGCCTGGACCCGGGGCGTCCGGTAACGCAAGGAGGCACCGACCCTACTCGGGGAATGGAAGTAGATTACGATACCAACTTCAGGTACCTGGATATGGTCGGATTCAACGGAAACGGGGAAGAAGTAGGCGAATTTGAGAAATTCGCCCGAAACAATCCCGGTCGTTTCGGCGTGGGAACCGAAGTGCCGCACACGTACCAAACCCGGGGAGTTTACCGGACGAAAACTACCTGGCGAAGAAGAGATTTTCCCGCACCCTGGGAAGTAAAAGCGAAAAACAAATGGAACGACTTCAAACACCGGGTTTTCCCGATTGCCGACCTGACGGAAAAAGAGGTATTTACAGAAGAAGAAAAGAATCCTTATTTCCAATCGTCTTACGATAACGCCTCTGTCAGAATCAGCGCCCGCCATTCCTGGCAAAGAACATCGGCATTTCCCTGGTTATTCGGAGAGTTCAGGTGGGGAAGCTTCGACTACCTGGGAGAAGCCGAATGGCCGCAACGCTGCGGCAATTTCGGTATCATCGATATTTGCGGTTTCCCCAAAGACCATTATTATTTATACCAGAGCCTTTGGTCGGACAAACCCATGGTACATATCCTGCCGCATTGGACTCATCCGGGTAAGGAAGGAATCGAAATACCCGTCGTCGTTTATACGAATTGTTCCTCCGTCGAACTGTGGCATAACGGTAAATCCCTGGGAGAAAAGCCCTATACCGGCAACCAGTTGGTTTGGTATGTTCCTTACACACCCGGCGAAATCAAGGCGGTTGCAAAAACCGCCCGGGGAACGATGGTCGAAAAGTCGATTAAAACAGCCGGAAAACCTCACCGATTATCCATGCATGCCGATAAGGTTGAAGCGCGGGCCAATAAAACGGATGTTATCCACCTGGAGGTCGATATTACCGACCGGCAAGGAAATTTATGCCCCTATGCAGCCGATAGAATCGATTTCGATATCACCGGCCCGGTAAGGCTGATTGCCGTAGATAACGGCAATCCGGTAGATCATTCCCCCTATAAAGTGCCTTACCGGAAAGCTTTCCGCGGAAAAGCCCTGTTGATTGTTCAAACCACCGGTCGAACGGGTACTGCAACAATCCGTTCCCGGTCGGAAGGATTAAAATCCGGAACTATCCGTTTAACGATTAAGTAATACTCAAGAGGGCGTGTCGAATCAGGATGCGCCCTCTTTTCCGATGCTTTTTATGCCTCTGTCAAACCGGTTTTTCACAGAGCGTTTTTTTACACCCGAGGCGAGCCGTTGCATTCTTCTAATAAATTTTATAATTTCTTCTGACAAGAAATACCTATCTTTATCCCTCAAAATCAATGCACTATATAACCAATGACATTTAACGAAGCAGCTGAAATGTGCAGCCGGATAGAAAGCTATGCGATAGGCACATGGGTGAAGGGGATGAAAATCGATTCATTGTTTATCGGGCCTACCCGGTGGGAAGAGATGAACAATTTTCTTAACTCCCGCATACAAATAGGTGAAGAAGCGGCCATTCTGAAATTTTCCGGAAAGAGTTTTTCCGTATACGGGGTTTCCGTCGACAAGAAACAGGAAGTACCCCGGTATAC
>JAJBTJ010000247.1:0-3844 GCA_020860905.1 Parabacteroides sp.
CTATCTCTTGTTTACAGTGTCAAAGGAACGCATTAAAATCGGATACCGCACTATAAAAAGCCAATTATCTTTGTTAAAAATAGAAAAACGGAGAAAAACAGTTGTTTTCCTCCGTTTCCTATAAGGATAAAAGCACCTACTTACGCTCCGAAATCATCGAAGTGCAGCATTTCGCGGGGTACTCCTAAGTTGTCGAGCATATTTTCTACTGCTTTCGACATCGGGCCCGGGCCACACATGTAGTACTCGATATCTTCGGGCGCTTCGTGGTCTTTCAGGTATGTTTCGTAAATCACTTGGTGAACGAAGCCTGCCGTATATTTCACGCCGGCAGCATCGGCAGCCGGGTCGGGACGGTCGAGGGCCAGGTGGAACGAGAAGTTCGGAAATTCTTTTTCGATTTGTAAAAAGTCTTCCAGGTAAAATACCTCGTTCAACGCACGGGCCCCGTAGAAATACGACATCTTGCGGTCGGTAGTTTTCAGCGTCTTGGTAAGGTGCATAATCTGCGCACGCAGGGGAGCCATACCGGCACCGCCGCCTATCCACATCATTTCACGCCCGGAATCGAGAATCGGATGGAAATCGCCGTAAGGGCCGCTCATCATTACCTTGTCGCCCGGTTTAAGCGTAAAGATATACGAAGAAGCGATACCCGGCATTACATCCTGGAATCCTACCTGGGGTTTCGGTTTGAACGGAGGCGTAGCGATACGTACCGTAAGCATGATGCGGTCGCCTTCGGCCGGATAATTCGCCATCGAATAGGCACGGATGGTAGGCTCGTCGTTTTTACATTTCAATGTAAACAAGCCGAAATTTTCCCAGGCGGACAAATATTCCTTACCGATAGATTCTTTGTCGATATCCTTATCGTAATCCATCGAATATGCAGGAATCTTAATTTGCGCATACGAACCCGGCTTGAAATCCATGTGTTCACCCGGAGGCAACGCCACGATAAACTCTTTGATAAAGGTCGCCACATTCTTGTTACTGATAACCTCGCACTCCCATTCTTTTACGCCGAATACTTCTTCGGGTACCTGAACGGTCATATCCTCTTTCACTTTCGTCTGGCAAGCCAGGCGCCAGTGGTCTTTTACTTGTTTACGGGAAAAGAACACCTTCTCGGTAGGCAAAATCTCGCCGCCACCTTCTATCACCTGTGCGCGGCATTGTCCGCATTTACCGCCGCCGCCGCAAGCCGACGACAGGAAAATGCCACCGCTTTGCAAAGCTCCCAGCAACGTGCTACCAATCGGAGTGTCGATATCTTTTTCTCCGTTTACCACCATCTTTACATTTCCAGATGGAACCAACTTCGATTTTGCGAACAGCAGTAACGCAACCAGAATTAATGTAACAGCCAAAAACACTATTACACTAACCGCTATCGTTAGTCCGCCGGACATTAATAAAACCATCTTTATATTTTTTTAATGCGTTAATACTTAAAGTTTAATACCCGAGAAACTCATAAACGCCATTCCCATCAGCGCCGTGATGATAAACGCGATACCGAGTCCCCGCAACGGTTTAGGCACTTCGGAGTAAGCCAGCCGCTCGCGTATGGCAGCCATACCGATAATGGCCAGCAACCATCCGATACCCGAGCCGAACCCGTATATCGTAGCCATTCCTACATTCGGGAAGGCTTTTTGCTGCATAAACAACGAACCGCCCAGGATAGCGCAGTTTACAGCAATCAACGGCAGGAAGATACCTAACGAGGCATACAAGGCCGGGGCCGATTTTTCTACCACCATTTCCACCAGTTGCACGAACGAGGCGATAATAGCGATAAAAATAATCAGACTCAGGAAACTGAGGTTTACATTGGCATACTCCGCTCCGAGCCAGCTCAGCGCACCTTCTTTCAACACGTAGTTCTCGAGCAGGTAGTTGATAGGGAGCGTACAGGTAAGCACGAACGTTACGGCGATACCGAGCCCTAAAGCCGTTTTCACATTTTTCGACACCGCCAGATACGAACACATACCCAGATAGTATGCGAAAATCATATTGTCTACGAAAATCGACCTGACAAACGTACTAATATATTGTTCCATTATTCTGTTACCGATTTAAAGTTTAGAATTATTGTTCCTGAAGGTCTTTGTTCCGCGAACGGTGAACCCAAATAATGACAGCCACGACAATCAACGCCATCGGAGGCAGAATCATCAGGCCGTTATTTACATACCCCGCCTCGTATACAGCCTGGGGAATTACGGAATAGCCCAGCAACGTACCGGAACCCAGCAATTCGCGGAAGAAACCTACCGCAATCAGGATAAGCCCGTATCCCAGGCCGTTGCCTACACCGTCGAGAAACGATTCCCACGGGCCGTTGCCCAAAGCGAACGCCTCGAGGCGTCCCATCAGGATACAGTTCGTAATAATCAACCCCACGAAAACGGAAAGTTGCTGGTTCACCTCGTAAGCAAATGCTTTCAGCACTTCGCTTACAATCGTTACCAAAGCGGCTACTACCACCAACTGTACGATAATACGGATACGGTTCGGAATCGTATTGCGCAGCAATGAAATAATTACGTTGGCAAAAGCTACGACAGCCGTTACGGAAATAGCCATCACGATTGCCGGCTCGAGTTTCGCCGTTACTGCAAGTGCCGAACAGATACCTAACATCTGTACGACTACAGGGTTGTTCTTACTGACCGGACTGAACAACACCAATTTATTTTTACTCGATAATAATCCCATCTTTCTTAATTTTTAGCTGTTAAAAATTTAAGGTATCCGCTCAAACTGTCGTACAACATCTGGTTTACCCCCTGGCTGGTAATCGTACCGCCGGATATACCGTCTACGTAATCCCGCCCTTCGGCCGTTTTACCGGGTTTTACAATGGCAATCGACGTAAACTCGCCGGCACTGTTAAATATTTTCTTGTTGTAAAACTCCTGGCTGAACTTCGGCTTGGCGATATCGGCGCCCAGCCCCGGCGTTTCGCTCTGGTGTCCGAAATCGGCACCGTATACCGTATCTTTATCGTCGTCGAGCGAAATATAGCCCCAAATCGGGCCCCAAAGGCCGTTTCCTCTCAAAGCGAGGATGTACTTGGTTTGTCCGTCGATGTCGGCCACGAAAACCGGCAATGGCTTATGGTCGAAAAAGGCTTTGGCTATATCCGTAGTGAAAGCGTCGCCGTCTACTTTCTGGCCTTCGGCGTTTACCAGGAATGCTTCTTTTATCAACTCGTTGTATTTGGCTTCCGCATCGGCGGGGGTAGCCTGTACCCGTACGGAACGAAGTATCTGCCTCATCTTGTCGATATCTTCGTTTTTCTGTTGCGTTTGCCGGAGCGACTGGGAGGTGAACGCCAGCACAAGCGCTACCAGAATCACCATTACTCCTGCATATACTATCGTGTATGTATTACTGTCTCTGTTCATAATTCACGTAATTAATTATTCGTAGATTTTACAGCCCGCTTCAATCGTTTATTTATATTCGCTTCCACGACATAATAATCGATTAACGGGGCGAATGCGTTCATCAGCAGGATAGCCATCATCATGCCTTCGGGATAACCCGGATTCAGTACCCGGATAAAAATAGCCAACATACCTACCAGGAAGCCGTAAATGTATTTTCCTCTCTCCGTACGCGAAGAAGTTACCGGGTCGGTAGCCATAAATACGGCGCCGAAAGCGAAACCGCCTAACAGAATCTGGTCGATAGCCGACAGGTTCATCGCAGCCGTAACGCCCAGTGCATTCAATATTATCGACATAAAAACACCTATGATAAACACCGACAGGGCAGTACGCCAACCCACTACCCGGGTAAGCAACAAGATTACCGCTCCTATCAG
>JAJBTJ010000247.1:3944-6487 GCA_020860905.1 Parabacteroides sp.
CAACAAGATTACCGCTCCTATCAGGATAGCTAACTTGGATGTTTCGCTGATAGAGCCCGGTATCAATCCGAGGAACATATCCATCTGCGACAGGTGCTGCCCCAACGTGTTGACAATTTCTACGTGCGGCGTAGTAGCCGTAGCTACCTGTCCGAGCGGCGTAGCACCGGAAAAGCCGTCGACCACATGACCAGCGCCTAAACCGAACGTTTCTGCCGTGCGAACGAATACCTGGTCGCCCGACATGGCCTTAGGATAAGCAAAAAACAGGAATGCGCGGGTTACCAACGCCACATTAAATATATTGTAACCCGTTCCGCCGAACACTTCCTTGGCAAAAATAACGGCGAAGGCCGTAGCTACGGCAATCATCCACAACGGGGTATCTACCGGCACGATCATCGGAATCAGGATACCCGATACCAGGAAACCTTCCTGTATCTCGTGGCCTCTTACCTGGGCTATCGCAAACTCGATTCCCAGCCCCACTACGTACGAAACGATAATTTTCGGCAGCACGGCCTGCAAGCCGTACACGAAAGTGAGCCAGAAACCCGGGTCGGTACCTACCGCCAGGTTGTGCTGGTATCCTACGTTGTACATGCCGAAAAGCAGTGCCGGAAGCAAAGCCAGCACCACGATAATCATCGTACGCTTGGAATCGGCGGTATCATGAATATGCACCCCCGATTTCGAAGTTTCGTTAGGGACAAACAAAAATGTCTCGAAACCGTCGAAAACAGAACGGAACATCGCCAGCTTTCCGCCTTTCTCAAAATTAGGCTTAATGTTGTCTATAAATTTCCTTAACGCTTTCAATGTAGTATAATTTTAGTGTTATTAATTCATTTCCTTATATAACTGGTCCAAGCCTTCGCGCACAATCTTCTGGATTTCGATTTTGGAAATGTCGACAAATTCACATAAGGCGAAGTCTTCGGGCGCCACTTCGTAAATCCCGAGGTTTTCCATCTTATCGATATCGAATGCGATAATGGCTTTCAGTAAATATTCGGGCATGATGTCCATCGGGAATACCTGGTCGTACTCGTTCGACAGAATCATGGCGCGCTTGCCCCCTTTTATGCGGGCGTCCATCACATACTCTTTTCCTTTTCCGAGCAGCCACGAAAAATAGGTGTGGCTCTGGCTGAATTGGTCGAAGCGGGGCATCGCCCACCCGAACAGCTCGTATACATCGTCGCCTTCGGGAATTACCGTTACCTGGTTGTCGTATGCATAGAGGTAATCGTTTTCCGTTACGCGTACGCCGGTAAGCACGTTCCCGCTGATAATGCGGTTATTGCCCGGCAGCATACGGCCTTTCAGCAGGCTGGCAATCGTAGCGCCCGCCATGGATTTTACATATCCCCGCTCGCTGGTTTGCGAGCCGGTAACGACAACGAGCCGGGTAAAATCGGCTATTCCTTTATTAAATAAACGGCCTATCACGATTACGTCGGCCGGATTTACCGTCCAAACCGTTTCGCCTTTATTAACGGGTTTGATATGGTTGATTTGCACGCCTACGTTTCCGGCGGGATGAGGGCCTTCGAACAGTACAGTCTCCACCCCTTTGGGAGCGACGGCAGAACCGTTCTTCACACCCACATATACTTTTCCCGGGGTAAGCTTGGCCAGCGCATCCAGGCCGGCCTGGAAATCGGCTTCCTGCCCTTTCAATATAAAATCGAAATCGGGTGCGAGAGGCGCCGTATAAAATGCCGAGACGAATATATCGCGGGGCGTATCTTCCGGATTAGCTACCCGGTCGTACGGGCGTTGCTTGATATAAGGCCACATGCCGGCATTCAGCAAAGCCTCTTTTATTTGTTCTCCAGTAAGGGATGTTACCTTTTTCACACCGAAATCTTCGTACTCGTTCTTTGCATCCGGCTTTACCACGATGCTCAGCACTTTCCGCTTCTCGCCACGGTTTACGGCAATAACCTCTCCGCTCACAGGCGAAACGAACTTGATTTCGGGACGGTTCTTATCTACCATTAAGACCGAACCTGCCTTGACCTTATCTCCTACTCTGGCTGTTACCTTCGGCGTAATTCCGTTAAAGCTATCGGGTACAATCGCATACGTTTCCGATTGGCCGCCGCCCAACATTGCTTCACTGGCTTTCCCTTTCAGATTAATGTCCAAACCTTTTTTAATCTTTATCACATTTGCCATGATATTACAAAAATTGTTTTGTGGTAATTTTCCCGCAAAAGTACACATTTTTTCATGTTAAAGTACACGGGAAGTGAAATAAATAAAGAAATAATTCCCTAATTTCGAGTGAAAATAACTTCTTTTCCCGCCGGGCGACTTCTGCCGGCCGAAATTTCCGGGCCGTTTTTCTTCGTATACCGGCCGGGGATTATTTTTTGCCGTTTTTTTCCCGGAGAAAGAGAAAGAGAAAATAGGCGGCACCTCGGCAGAATCAAAGCGGGGCTTTGCTTCTGCGCTCGGTTTGCACTACCTTTTCTTCCGAAAAGAGAAAATAGGCGGCACCTCGGCAGAATCAAAGCGGGGCTTTGCTTCTGCGC
>JAJBTJ010000073.1 GCA_020860905.1 Parabacteroides sp.
TCCTATTAAACCCATACCTATTTTCCCTTTTAATCGAACTTTGTAGAATTGAAATTCTCTTAACGACGATCACCCCGTGTCACCACGCTATTCTTTTAATCGAACTTTGTAGAATTGAAATATGATAAGATTCCCTGTGCAAGTGCGTCTTTCTGTACTTTTAATCGAACTTTGTAGAATTGAAATAAGAGCACCCGAGGAGTTCTTTGATGAAGTGTATGGCTTTTAATCGAACTTTGTAGAATTGAAATATTGTTTTGTCATTTTCGTTTGGAACAAATTCGCAACCTTTTAATCGAACTTTGTAGAATTGAAATATGATGTATGTATCTGCCATTATTATTGTGGTTGCTCTTTTAATCGAACTTTGTAGAATTGAAATATGCTTGATGAGAAATCGCCGTTATACAACCTATTTCTTTTAATCGAACTTTGTAGAATTGAAATAAAACAAAATCCAGCGGCTGATTTTTTCGAAGTTTCTCTTTTAATCGAACTTTGTAGAATTGAAATAAAAATTCATTTCCCCTGGCAGTTCAGGAAAAAGCGCTTTTAATCGAACTTAATAGAATAAAATACTTTATCCAACATAGTTTGCGAGCCTCTCCCGACTCTTTTATCGAACGTCCGTCGAAGGGATATTTATCTAACACAGCTACCCAAACGCCTATCTTTACTTCCAACCGAACTTTTCAGCCGAAAAAACAATAAGCAAAAACTAAATAAAAAGAGCCCGGAGTAAACAAACCTCCAGGCTCTTACAAGTAAATTTATATCCTCTCTTCTACAGAATCCCTTAAGATTCACCCAAAAGTAACAACCTCAATTTTTCCGGCCTCAAATCTTCTCAGCCGAAGGAGGCGGCGCAGTTACACCCCAATTCCGGTTAGCCTTATTGCCCATCACCAACTCCAATACACCCCCGTTGGCGATGTCGCTATGATTGAACCAAGGCTGGTCGAGAACTTTTCCGTTCAGCTTAGCCGACTGGATATACTTATTTTCATCCGAACTGTTCAGCGCTTTGATTTCGAATACTTTTCCGTTACCCAAATCCATTTTTACATCCGTAAATACCGGGCTGCCGATATTGTAGGTAGGCGAACCGGGAGTAACCGGATAAAAGCCCATTTGCGAAAAAACCACAAAAGCCGACATACCGCCGCCATCCTCATCACCCGGTACACCCATCAAATCGTTCCGGAACCACTGGTTCAGCAAGGTACGGATACGCTTTTGAGTTTTCCAAGGCTCACCGGCATAGTTATACAAATAAGGAATATGCAGACTCGGCTCGTTCGCCATGGAAAACTGCCCCACATTCCCCGTATGGTCGGGCAAGACACGGTAAAACTCGAATTTGTTTTTTCCTAACGGCGTATTGAACATCTCGTCCAGGTTATTTACAAATTTCTCCGGACCACCCATCAGCGAAATCAAATCCGCTACATTGTGCTGCACGTCCCAGCGGTAAATCCAACCGTTGTTTTCACCATAGTAAGCACGTGCGCCCTGGCCCCCGGCAAACTCATAATCGAACGGCATGATAAAATTGCCTTTGGCATCCTTCGGATGGAAAAACCCGGTTTCAGGATTGAACACATTCCGGTAATTATACGAATGAGTAAGGAAATAATTGTAATCGTCGGTTTTACCCAATGCTTTGGCAATCTGCGCCAGACACCAGTAATCGTAACTGTTGCCCAAAGTTACCGCAATCGCCTGCCGGTTTTCAAACGGATGAACCGACGAACAAGTTTCCTTTTCGTCGGGATGTAAAGCCGGGAAATAACCGTGTTCCTTGTAAAAAGCGTCGAGCTCGCTCGCTTTCGCTCTTACCCACGGCGCCAGCGTTTCTTCCATGATAGCGCTTTTAGAAGCATTGTAAGCCCGTTCCAAATCGAAACCGGTAAGCCCCTTGCAGTACGCATCCCAAATTACGGCCACGGCATGATTCCCGTTCATCCGGTGACTATCGCCCGTTATTTCGGGGAAAGTAGGCATCCAGCCCTCTTCCGATTCTTCCGCCATACGGATATACGATTGAATCATCGCCAGTTCTTTTTCCGGTTCGATAAGCACACGCAACGGATGAGTGGCGCGATAAGTATCCCAAATCCAGTCGTCGGTATAGAAAGGCACGCCTTTATCGTCGTGCACCTTCCCGTCGGTGGCACTATAATAGCGGCCGTCTTCCGAAATATCGATCATCCGTTCATAGGTACGATAAAGCGAAGTATAGAAAATCGCTTTTTCATCTTCGGTTCCGCCCTCCACCTTTATTTTATTCAACGTTTGGTTCCAAACGTTCCGGCCGGCTTTGGCCACCGCATCTACATCATATACCGCTATTTCGCGTTCCAGGTTCTTTTTCGCTTGCGCCACGTCGATAAACGAAATTCCGTAACGCAACCCGATAGTATGCTTATCACCAGGATAAGCCAATACCAGCGCCGCGTCGCGACCGGATACATTATCTACGCCATACTCTACCTTT
Source organism: Parabacteroides sp. (assembly GCA_020860905.1). Classification (GTDB taxonomy): domain Bacteria; phylum Bacteroidota; class Bacteroidia; order Bacteroidales; family Tannerellaceae; genus Parabacteroides_B. The sequence continues at coordinate 2,498 of JAJBTJ010000073.1, forward strand.
CCGTCTTTCAACGCTCCGACCTTATCGGGCGCAACGTTCGTTTCGGCATAAATATATACTTTCGTTTTCCGGTCGATATATTGGAAACCGCTCACCGTATTCCCCTCGCTTTTCAATTCACCGTTCCGGGTATTGAAAATAAGCGAAGCCGGTTCGTCGTTACCGAAAGCGATGGAATAAATTCCCGACTGGTAAGAAGGCGCGAAATCGACCGAAACATCCGCATCATCCAGATAAACGGAATAACGGTACGGCGTAATCTTCTCCAAGTCGTAGCTATAATCCACTACCGGTTTCATGGCCGTTTCCGTTCCCTGGTAAGGGCTCAGGTTAAAGGCCGAGCTTCCGCGATGGCTGGTTACGATTAAGGGCAGCCCGTGCAAACGGTCGCCGGTATAATCGGAGCGCTCCGGATATACCCGCAACAAGCTGTTGGGCAAATGAACGGTCGGATAGGTAGGCACCAGCAAATGGCTGATATTACCTATATACGGATTTACATAATCCACCGGCTCCTTCATGCCCGGCTCCGCTCCCTGCCGGGAAGCCGGATTACAAGCAATTAACAAACCGGCAGCCAAAGCCAATCCGCATGCTTTTCTTACTAATTTCATTTCTACTCGATTGTATGTTATAAAAAATACTATTTCTTTTGTTTTTCATTTACCGAGAACAAATACGGAAAATCTTCCGGTTGCGTTCCACGGTTCCTATTCGGCTTATCGCCCATTTTCATCTCGATTACACCGCCCTGAAGCAAATCGTCGTGAGTGAGGTAATTCTTCGTATATTCCTTGCCGTTGAACGTCATGGATTCGATATACCGGTTGGCATCGCTATTGGCAGGCGCGTCGATAACCAGCTTATTGCCGTTCTCGAACGTAACGGTTGCTTTTTTAAACAACGGAGCGCCCAGCACATACTGGTCGGTACCCGGACATACCGGATAAAAACCGAGAGCGGAAAATACATACCAGGCCGAAGTCTGCCCGTTATCCTCGTCGCCGCAATATCCGTCGGGACCGGCCGTATACATCCGGTTCATCACTTCGCGCAGCCAGTACTGCGCCTTCCAAGGCTCGCCGGCATAATTATACAAATAAATCATGTGTTGTACAGGCTGGTTGCCATGCGCATAATTACCCATATTCATCACCTGCATTTCACGAATTTCATGGATAACGCCGCCGTAATAACTATCGTCGAACAAAGGAGGAACACTGAACACCGAATCGAGCATCGTAACGAATTCTTCCCGTCCGCCCATCAGGTCGATTAAACCCTGAGGGTCGTGGAACACCGACCAGGTATAGTGCCAACTGTTGCCCTCGGTGAAAGCGTCGCCCCACTTCAACGGCGAAAAAGGCGACTGGAACGTTCCGTCCTGGTTGCGTCCGCGCATCAGCTTGGTTTCCGGATCGAACAGGTTTTTATAATTCATGGCCCTTTTGGCATACAACTCCTGTTCTTTCTTCGGGCGGTTCAGTGCTTTTGCCAACTGGTAAATGCACCAGTCGTCGTACGCATATTCGAGCGTGCGGGCGGCATTCTCGTTAATTTTCACATCGTAAGGCACATAGCCCAATTTATTGTAATACTCGTGTCCTAACCGCCCGGTAGAAGAAACTTCGGGATGTACATTATTCGTGCCGTGGATAATCCCTTCGTACAACGTTTTCACGTCGTCGACTTTCACCCCTTTCAGGTACGCATCAACCAGAATAGATGCGGAATTATTACCGACCATACACCCCCGGTGACCCGGACTCGCCCATTCGGGAAAGAAACCGCTTTCTTTATACGCATTAATCAGCCCTTCCTGCATCTCCTTGTTCACCGAGGGGAACATCATATTCAAGAAAGGGAACAGGGCGCGGAACGTATCCCAGAAACCGGTGTCGGTATACATATACCCCGGAAGCACTTCGCCGTTGTATGGGCTGTAATGTACGACATTGCCGTCGGCATCGATTTCGTAAAACTTACGCGGGAACAGCAACGAGTGATACATCGACGAGTAAAAAGTGCGGTACTGGTCTAACGAGCCCCCTTCTACTTCGATTTTGTCGAGTACGTCGTTCCAGGCGCTTTTCCCTTTGGCCGCTACCTCATCGAAACTATCGTGCCCCAGCTCCTTCAGGTTGGTTTCGGCCTGTTCGGGGCTGATAAAGGACGAAGCTACCCGGGCATGCACTTTTTCGCCCTTTCCGGTTTTGAAACCGATAACGGCTCCTACATGGTCGGCCTGCTGTTCTTTTTCGTTTTTCAGTTCCCCGCCGGCGAACGTATACTCGTAGGTAAACGGTTTGTCGAACTGCACTACGAAATAATTTTTGAAATTATCGGGTACGCCCCCGCTGTTCCGGGTAGTATACCCTACGATTTTGTTTTCGCCGGGAATAATCTTCACGTACGAGCCTTTATCGAAGGCGTCGACTACGACGAACGAACTGTCGGTTTCGGGAAACGTGAACCGGAACATGGCCGCCCGCTCGGTAGGAGCGATTTCCGTTACCACGTCGTGGTCGGCCAGGTATACCTTATAATAGTAAGGTTTCGCCACTTCGGCCTTATGCGAAAACCAACTCGCCCGCTTGTCTTCGTCGAACTGCGGTTGTCCGGTAACAGGCATGATAGCGAACTGTCCATAATCGTTAATCCACGGACTGGGCTGGTGGGTTTGCTTGAATCCCCTTATTTTATTGGCTGTATATACATAGGCCCAGCCGTCGCCCATTTTTCCTGTCTGGGGCATCCAGAAGTTCATTCCCCAGGGACGGGCGATAGCCGGATAAGTATTTCCGGTAGATAATTCATAGGTGGACTGGGTACCGATTAACGGGTTTACATATTCCACAGGGTCGAATTTTTCCGTATGGGCGGCAGCCGATACGGAATTGGTCAACAGGCCGAAGCCGAAAGCTGCGGCCAGCATTAAAATACGCTTGTTGCTCATGATACTTATTTGTTTTTAGATCATTACTTTCATCTTACAAAGTAAATAAATCTATAACATTTTAAAAATACATGAACCCTGTTTTTTCATAAAAAAACAATAAAAAAGCCCGGAAATGTAACGTATCTGCCTGTCAGGACTTTTTCTGCAGGATTTTAGTAAAAAGGTGCCTCCCGAGCGTTCGACAGGGATAGTAGCAGGCAGATAATATAAATTTACTTGTAACGACAGAGCGCTCTTACATTTGGAAAACAGTTCGCTACTACCGAAGACCCCGGCCGATAAAACAGCCGGAAGTACTTCGAAAAACGGTCGTACGGATGAACGGAGGCAAAAAAACAGGAACGGAATACCTGCAAGAAACGGAGGGGAACCGATAAAAAAAGAGGATAAATTATCGTCCTTTCAAATAAGCGATTTCAAAAGTACGCAGGCTTTTTTCTTTTATATGCACGGCAAAATCCGGTTTGTACGGCATATAAACTGCATCCGCAGGTTACGGATTTATATCCTAAGGCTGCGGAGATATCTCCCCAGCTTACGAATATATATCTGCAACTTAAGGATACGTTTTTTCGCACGAAGGATAAAAGAAATGCAGAGCATGAAACGGGTTTTGCGTCCGCACACTCCAGCCAAACAGCGAATTTATTTTATCAACCCGCTGCAACGCTTGGCAAAATGGCGGATGCAGGCACTTCACGGACCGTAGATTCATCCTGTATAAGTACCCTTATTTCCGGCAACCTCGGGGGCCGTACCTGTTTGCATCCATAAATTCATCCCGTACAAGTACAATGCCGTTCCCGGATAAAAGCAATGGTTTTACCGGATAAAGGTACCGGTTATTCTTTTGCGAAAGGATTTTTCTTTTTCCATAACCACGCGAAGCCGTTCAGGGTGCATTCGCGCAACTTCGTCCCTCCGGCCTTTACCACTTCCGGTATCTCTTTCCGGGCATTCCTCATATCTTTGTATCCATATAAAAATAAGTCGATAATACTTAACTTTGTGTAAG
>JAJBTJ010000317.1 GCA_020860905.1 Parabacteroides sp.
ACACAAAGTTAAGTATTATCGACTTATTTTTATACGGATACAAAGATATGAGTATATGAAAGCCATCTTGAATCCGCTGTGCGTTTATCTGGCTATCCTCGAAAGCGATATGTTAGGCTCGCGTCCGTATAGCGAGGCGTACATGGCGCGGTATACCAATCCGCCTTTGCTTACGCCTAAATACGATACGCAGGAAGAGTTGTTCCAGTTATGGCTCGACCAGTTGGACGAAACGATCCGGGTATTGTCGTCACCTTTAACATACGAAGGCGAAGAAGTGCAACCCATTACGTTGGGGGCGCAGGATTTCGTTTATAAAGGCGATGCGAAGAAATGGCTCAAATTTACCAACTCGTTGAAACTGAAAATTGCCGCCCGCCTGGTGAATGCGGATTTGCCGCGGGCTATCCGGATTGCAGAAGAAACGGCTAAAGTAAGCGACGGTTATATCGCTTCGCTCGACGATAACTTCATTTACATGAAAGGCAAAAAGAATAATCACTGGAATAACGACCTGAGTAGCAATGCCGGTAGCCGGCAACTCATCCAGTTCCTGGTGAACAACCGCGACCCGCGGCTGCGTTTTATCTTTGCCAAGAACGATTTCAACTCGAATGTAGTACAAGCCTATTTCGACCAGGAAAAAGACTTGCCTGCTTATATCGACGCGAATGTAGAGTTCGATTTGGTGGGCGGTAAGAAGAAGTTCAAGGGCTGGAAGGCTCCGGGCGAACCGTGGGTACGGTATTACGGGTTGCCGGTAGAGGCGGATGCGAAGAACAATAGTATTTATGTGGATTACTTCGACCCGCAAAATAAGATTTTCAACTTGCTTACCAAAGATAACGTGGAAAAGGATTACCAGCCGATGGCGCTGATTAACCGCGAGATTATCAAAGGGCAGTATACATATACTTATCCGGATGCACCGGATGTAAACCCCGAACAGGAAAAGGCTTCGGATAACGATCCGGGTTGGAGCGGCTTGTATTTGTCGTGCGGCGAAGTGAATTTATTGCTGGCCGAGTTTAAAACGTTGGGTGCAGCCTTGCCCGAAACGGCACAGGAGTATTTTACCCGCGGCGTGCGGCTGTCTATCGAGAGCTACGACCAGATTGCCGGGCTCAACCATATCCCGTATTATGACAAGCCGTATTCGAAAGACCCGTTCGACGTGACAATCGAGCTGAAAACCGGCGAAGTGGCACACGTGCTTTCGCAACCGGCTTATCAGCTTACCGGCGATAAACAGGGCGACTTGGAGAAGATTTACATCCAGCAGTACATTCAGTATATCCTTTCTCCGTTCGACATGTTTTCTACAGTGCGCCGCTCAGGTGTTCCGAAGTTAGGGAGTGCCTACCTGCCGTTCGTAGAGTTCGGTGGAGTGGTATCGCGCGACCTGATTCCGCGCCGGTTTCCGTTCGACGAGCCTTCACCTTCGGATTTGATGTACCAGATTACGATAGATGCTATCCAGGCACAGGGCTTTTCGTTGGGTAACCGCCCGATTGCCAACCTGAATACGCAACGCGTATGGTACGATAAGAACGCGCCGCAATTCGGGGAAGGTCCGAATTACTAATGTGGAATGACGAAAAACTCCGGGTCGGGGGAATTGGCGTTTCCCTTTACTGACTGATGGTTACCCGGAGGTTATTTTTAGATAAATAGATAATGTGATAGGAGGGGGCTGTGAAGTTCCCTCCTATTTTTTGTGCGATGGAAAGAGTACCGGGCGGCACCAGGTAATTATCGGTTGCCCGGACGGCCCGGTATTTTATTGTTGTTGTTTACTTGCTGTGCCGGATTGAAAGGGAAGGAGGGAAGCGTATTTTCCGTTTTTCGCTTTTTGATAAGTGTATAGGATGCACATCAAACGTTGGTTTATTGTGCCTGCAAAAATAAGGGGGAATGAACCGCCGCAAGCTAAATGTATAGAGCCTGTATCACTCTCATAACCTATTGTTAGACAGGACGATTAAAAAACAATCGTCCTCTTCGCACACGAAACCGGAAATAGTCGTTATATTTGCACAATAAAGGAACGTTTAGTATGTAAAAAATACCGGCTGTTTACTGGTATGTAAAAGCCGGATGGCCTGTTTTCACGAGCGGCTGCGTGTGTAGCCGGGTATCTGGTACGGAACCGGTATGCGGAATGCTTGCGGGAGCGGGCGGAAAAGAAACTCCGGGCCGGGGAATTGGCGTTTCCCGATGATGTTTGCCCGGAGCTTTATCAAATAGATAATGTGGATGGGAGGGGGCTGTGAAGTTCCCTCCCGTTGTTGGCAAAAGTAGCGAAACGGCGCCTTGCCTGTACGCGGTTAAGCGGTATTTTAGGCGCATTCGCTAATATTTTCCCTCTGCGCATTCGGTGAAAATAATATTTTCAGTACCTTTGCAAACTGTTTTTCAGAATATTAAAAGTACTATCTATACATTATGTTGACAGCAAAAGAAACCCGTGAGTCGTTCAAGCAGTTTTTCGCTTCGAAAGGCCATCAAATCATTCCTTCCGCTCCGATGGTCGTAAAGGGCGACCCTACCCTGATGTTTACCAACGCCGGGATGAACCAGTTCAAAGATATTATCCTCGGGAATGTTCCCCGCAAATACCCGCGGGTGGCCGACTCGCAGAAATGCCTTCGCGTAAGCGGCAAGCATAACGACCTGGAAGAGGTAGGGCACGATACCTATCACCATACGATGTTCGAAATGCTGGGTAACTGGTCGTTCGGCGATTACTTCAAGAAAGAAGCCATCGAATGGGCATGGGAGTATCTGGTCGACGTACTGAAGCTCGACCCGGCGCGCCTGTACGCCACCGTATTCGAAGGGAGCCCTGCCGAAGGCCTGGAGCGCGATAACGAGGCGGCTTCGTATTGGGAGCAATTTTTACCGCTCGACCATATTATCAACGGAAACAAGCACGATAATTTCTGGGAAATGGGCGATACCGGTCCGTGCGGGCCGTGTTCCGAAATCCATATCGACATCCGTCCCGACGAAGAACGGGCGAAAGTCGACGGCGTTACGCTGGTAAATGCCGGCCATCCCCAGGTTATCGAAATATGGAACCTGGTGTTTATGCAGTTTAACCGGAAAGCCGACGGTTCGCTGGAGCCGCTGCCCGCTAAGGTAATCGATACCGGCATGGGGTTCGAGCGGCTGTGTATGGCGTTGCAAGGCAAGCTCTCCAATTACGATACGGATGTGTTCCAGCCCATTATCAAGGCGGTGGGCGAACTGGCCGGCGCGGCGTACGGCGAAGATAGCGATAAAGACGTGGCCATGCGCGTGATTGCCGACCATATCCGCACCATTTCTTTTTCTATCACCGACGGACAATTGCCCTCGAATGCCAAGGCGGGCTACGTAATCCGCCGCATCCTGCGCCGGGCCGTGCGTTACGGGTATACTTTCCTGGGGCAGCGCGAAGCCTTTATGTATAAGCTCCTGCCCGTACTTATCGAAACGATGGGAGATGCTTATCCCGAGTTGGTGGCGCAAAAAGGTCTTATCGAAAAGGTAATCAAGGAAGAAGAAGAATCGTTCCTGCGCACGCTCGAAACCGGTATCCGGTTGCTCGACAAAACAATCGACGAAACCCGGGCGGCCGGTAAAAACACCATCAGCGGTGCCGATGCGTTTACTTTGTACGATACGTACGGCTTTCCGCTCGACCTCACCGAGCTGATTCTGCGTGAGAAGGGAATGGAAGTAGCTATTGAAGAGTTTAACGTCGAAATGCAGAAGCAAAAAGAGCGCGCCCGGAATGCGGCAGCCGTGGAAACGGGCGACTGGGTGGTGCTCAAGGAGGGCGACAGTGCTTTCGTAGGCTACGATTTAACGGAGGTGGACGCCGAAATACTGCGCTACCGGAAAATCAAACAGAAAAATAAAGAATTATACCAGGTAGTACTGGATAAAACGCCTTTCTATGCCGAAATGGGCGGCCAGGTAGGCGATAGCGGATGGCTCGTAACCGACGACGAAACGGTCGAGGTGCTCGATACCAAGCGCGAAAACAACCTGCCGGTGCATTTGCTCGCCCGGTTACCGAAGGACGTAACGGCTTCTTTCCGGGCTAAAATCAACGAAAAAAAGCGGATTCAGTGCGAATGCAACCACACGGCTACCCACTTGTTGCACGAGGCGTTGCGCGAAGTGCTGGGAACGCATGTAGAGCAAAAAGGCTCGTATGTGTCGCCCGACTCGCTGCGTTTCGACTTCTCGCACTTCCAGAAGGTAACCGACGAGGAACTGCGGAAAGTGGAACACCTGGCCAACCAGAAGATACGGGCCGATTTCCCGCTGGAAGAACATCGTTCCATGCCGATCGCCCGGGCGAAGGAAATGGGCGCGATGGCCTTGTTCGGCGAAAAATACGGCGACGAAGTACGCGTAGTGAAGTACGGTACCTCGGTAGAGTTGTGCGGCGGTACGCATATCCCGGCTACCGGCATGATAGGACAGGTACGGATTATCGGCGAAAGCTCGATTGCAGCCGGCGTGCGTCGTATCGAGGCGGTAACGGCCGAAGGCGCCGAGAAGTTCGTCGATGCCCAGCAGGATTTGATTCGCGATTTGCGCGCCCTGATGAATAATATGCCTAACCTGGTGCAGGCCATCCGGAAATCTATCGACGAGAATGCCGAAATGAAAAAGAAGGTGGAGGCGTACATCAAGGAAAAAGCAGTGCAACTGAAAAAAGATATTGTAGCGGCCGGAGTAGAGAAAAACGGAACGCGTTTGTTCTCGTATATCGGTAAAGGTAACGTCGACGCCATGAAAGACGTGGCTTTTCAGATTAAGGGCGAAACCGCCGACAGTTTCCTTTTTGTAGCCGGTATTATCGACGATGCGAAGTGCTCGCTGATGGTCATGCTCAGCGACGACCTGGTGGCCGACGGGCTGCATGCCGGAAAGTTGGTGAAAGACGCTGCGAAACATATCCAGGGCGGCGGTGGCGGCCAACCTCATTTTGCAACTGCCGGCGGAAAGAATATCAACGGGCTGACGATTGCCGTAGATGCGGTGGTGGAAGCGGCCGGTTTAAAATAAAGCGGAATGGAGGAGCAACACGTAATTATATGCAAAGACTTGCCGGCGGAACTGGGCGCATTTCTGCGTTCCGTGCCCTACGATAAGCTGTTCGTGCTTACCGATACGAACACCCGCGAGAAGTGTTACCCGTTGTTATGCGGCGTGCCCGGGATACAGGGGGCGCCGGTATTTACGGTCGAGGCGGGCGATACGCATAAGGAACTGGAGCAGCTGGCCGGTATCTGGATGCGTCTTTCCAACGAAGGCGCATCCCGGAAATCGCTGCTCCTGAACGTGGGCGGCGGGATGATTACGGACATGGGGGGCTTTGCAGCCGCTACGTTCAAGCGGGGTATCCGGTCGGTGAACGTGCCTACTACCTTGATGGCTTCGGTCGATGCGGCGGTAGGAGGGAAAACGGGCATCAACTTCAACGGGTTGAAGAACGAAATCGGCTCTTTTTACCCGCCGTTGTGTGTGTTGATAGATTGTGTTTTTCTGCGTACGCTCGACCGCGATAACTTGCTTTCGGGCTATGCGGAAATGATTAAGCACGGCCTTATCAGTAACCGGGAAACGTATTCGGAATTGCTGGCGTTCGACCTCGACCGGGTCGACTACGGCCGCCTGAACGAGATGGTGGCCAAGTCGGTGGCGGTAAAGCAACGGGTGGTGGCGGACGACCCGTTCGAGCTTGGAATCCGCAAGGCGCTCAACCTGGGGCATACGGTAGGGCATGCGTTCGAAAGCCTTTCGTTTAAAAAGGAACGGCCTGTTTTGCACGGGCATGCGGTGGCGGCCGGTTTGGTATGCGAGTTATATATATCGCACCAGGTATGCGGTTTCCCGATGGAGCTGCTTTCGCAAACGGTATATTATATAAAGGAGTATTATCCTGCTTTCGCCATGTACGATTGCCTGGATTACGAAACGTTGTACGAATTGATGAAGCACGATAAGAAGAACGAGTCGGGCATAATCAACTTTACGCTGCTGGCCGATATAGGCGAAGTAAGGATAAACCAGGCGGTAAATAAAGAAATCGTACTCGAATCATTCGATTTTTATCGCGAAAGTTTTGGATTTTAAAAAGTAATCGTTACTTTTGCACTCGCAATTCGGGGTGTAGCTCAGTCCGGTTTAGAGTACGCGTCTGGGGGGCGTGTGGTCGCTGGTTCGAATCCAGTCACCCCGACAAGCCGAGTAAGAGAAGAAAGGAGTTAAGCATTCGCTTGGCTCCTTTCTTATTTTCTGTCCGTCCTTCAAAGCGCCCGGGAAGAAATGTTTTTTAGCAAAAAACATTTCTTCCCCGGTTTTATTCTTCTCCACGCATCCGTATCATGGGATTTATTTTTTAGTTATTTCTTATAGAGGAAACGCCAACCGTTCCGGTAAAAAAACAAAAAGGAATAGAA